>NZ_JBIRFA010000035.1:0-85604 GCF_044327205.1 Kitasatospora sp. NPDC018058
GCGGCCAAGGTCACCTCGCGCACCCCGCGCGTCTCGACCGGCCGCCCCGAGCTGACCGAGGCCGCCATCGTGGTCTCCGGCGGCCGCGGTGTCGGCGCCGCCGAGGGCTTCGGCGTGGTCGAGGAGCTCGCGGACGCGCTGGGCGCGGCCGTCGGCGCCTCGCGTGCCGCCGTCGACGCCGGCTGGTACCCGCACAGCAGCCAGGTCGGCCAGACCGGCAAGCAGGTCTCCCCGCAGCTCTACATCGCGGCGGGCATCTCGGGCGCCATCCAGCACCGGGCCGGCATGCAGACCTCGAAGACCATCGTGGCCGTCAACAAGGACCCCGAGGCCCCGATCTTCGAGCTGGTCGACTACGGCGTGGTCGGCGACCTCTTCGAGGTGCTGCCGCAGCTCACCGCCGAGGTGAAGGCCCGCAAGGCCTGAGCAGGGCGATAGGCCGACCGGCCGATCGATAGACAGGCCGTCAGGCCGGAGGGCGTGGCACCGGGTGTTCGGTGCCACGCCCTCCGTCGTTCGCCCCGGTCGGCAGGCGCGCAAGCGGCGGCCCGTAGAGTCGGCGCGACAGTGCGGGACGCGACGGCGCAAGGCGCGGCGGCGTTCGGCACGACCAGGGTGAGACGAGGGCGAGGACGGAAGCATGGCACTGCTGACGGCGCTTCAGGGCGACTACGGGGACGCGGCGGACGCGCTGAGGATCGACGGCCGGGCGCTCTCCCGGGAGGACCTGCTGGGGGCGGCGACCGTCGTGGCCGACCGGGTGGCCGGGGCTCGCGCGCTCGCGGTGCTGGCCCGCCCCACCGTGGAGACGGTCACCGCAGTGGTCGGCGGCCTGCTGGCGGGCGTCCCGGTGGTGCCGTTGCCGCCCGACTCCGGCCCGAAGGAACGCGAGCACATCCTGCGCGACTCGGGCGCGGCGCTGCTTGCGCACGCCGCCGGGGAGGCGGCGCCCGAGGGCCTTCCGCTGGAGGCCCTGCCGGTCGACCCCGCGGAGCGCTCCGCCACCGGCCACGCCGAGCCGGCCGCCGACGCGACCGGCTTCGTGCTCTACACCTCGGGCACCACCGGCGCGCCCAAGGGCGCGGTGATCCGGCGGGAGGCGATCGCCGCCGACCTGGACGCCCTCGCCGCCGCCTGGCAGTGGACCGCCGATGACACCCTCGTCCACGGCCTGCCGCTGTTCCACGTGCACGGGCTGCTGCTCGGCGTGCTCGGCGCCCTGCGCACCGGCAGCGCCCTGGTGCACACCGGGCGGCCCACCCCGGCGGGGTACGCGGCGGCGGGCGGCAGCCTGTACTTCGGCGTGCCCACCGTCTGGTCGCGGCTGGCGGCCGACCCCGAGGCGGCCGCCCGGCTGGCCCCGGCCCGGCTGCTCGTCTCCGGCAGCGCGCCGCTGCCCGTGCCGGTGTTCGAGAAGCTGGCCGCGCTCACCGGGCACGCCCCGATCGAGCGGTACGGGATGACTGAGTCGCTGATCACCGTCAGCACCCGGGCGGACGGTGAGCGGCGCCCGGGCAGCGTGGGGCTGCCGCTGGAGGGGGTGCGCACCCGGCTGGTCGGCGAGGACGGCGAACCGGTGCCGCACGACGGGGAGAGCGTCGGTGAGCTGCAGGTCTCCGGGCCGACCCTGTTCAGCGGCTACCTCAACCGGCCCGACGCCGACGCCGAGGCCTGGACGGCGGACGGCTGGTTCCGCACTGGGGACGTCGCGGTGATCGGGGCGGACGGCTTCCACCGGATCGTCGGCCGCGCCTCGGTGGACCTGATCAAGAGCGGCGGCTACCGGATCGGCGCCGGCGAGGTGGAGGCCGCGCTGCGGGACCACCCGGCGGTCGCCGATGCGGCGGTGGTCGGCGCGCCGGACGAGGACCTGGGACAGGCGATCGTCGCGTACGTCATCCCGGACGGCGCCGTGACGGGGGAACAGCTGACGGCCTTCGTGGCCGAGCGGCTCTCGGTGCACAAGCGGCCTCGCCGGGTCGTCCTGGTGCCCGAACTACCCAGGAACGCACTGGGAAAGGTGCTGAAGAAGCAGCTGTTGACGGAGGCCGAGGGCCGGTGATGAGGGGGCGTCGGGTGAGCGTCAGCTGACGGACCCTCACCCTGATGCCCTGTCGGTGCCCACCACCCGGGATACCTTCCTTTGGCGCACTCCACTGCGCGCCGTGAGCGAACGCGTGCATAACGTGACACGCAGGCAGAACTGGATCTGCCGAGCGTACGAACCGGCGATGCCGGGGCGTACCGCGTGTCCGGAGCAGTTTCCGCAGCCGCCCGTGCGGCGGCCGTTCGCACCAGTGCGTTCGCAGCAGTGAAGGAAGTCAGCAGGATGACCACCGTCAACACCAGCGTGCCGGATACCGCCGACGAACCGACCGGGCAGCTCGCCCCCGCCGACCGTTCCGGTCGCCCCGCCCGTTCCTCGCGGGCCGCGCGGATCCGTCGGGGGATGGGCATGGCGGCCGTGATCGCGGTCGGCACCGGGGTGATCGGCCTCGGCACCGGCGTGAGCCCCGCGGCCGCGGAGCGGGCGCCGGCGCACGCCGGGTGGGACGGCTCGCGGTACTGGTTCAAGAACAGCCAGGGGCAGTGGCGCTGGACCACGCACTACAGCGTCTACGTGGCGCGGACCAGCGGGGCGACGTCCCCGTCGACGTCGTCCGCGAAGTCGAGTGGCGGGATCAAGCAGGGCTGGGACGGCTCGCGGTACTGGTTCAAGAACAGCAAGGGCGAGTGGCGCTGGACCACGCACTACGACATCTACCTGGAACGGACCGGCGGGGGCTCGTCCTCCTCCGGCCCCTCGGGCTCATCCCATGAGCAGGTGGCGGCGGACCGGAACGTCGAGGCCGCCGTGCAGTACGCGCTCGCCCAGCTCGGCAAGCCGTTCATGACGGCGGGCAACGGGCCGGACGGGTACGACTGCTCGGGCCTGGTGCAGCAGGCCTTCCGGCGCGGCGGCATCAACATGCCGCGGGTCGCCAACGACCAGTACGCGGCGACCACGCCGATCAGCGCGAACCAGCTGCGCCGCGGCGACCTGCTGTTCTGGTCGCCGAACGGTACCCCGCGCGGTATCCAGCACGTGGCGATCTACCTCGGCAACAACCAGTACGTCGAGGCGGCGCGGCCCGGGACGAAGGTCCGGATCTCGGGGATCAGCAAAGGCTACTACCCGGCGTACATGGGGCGGCCGTAGCGGGTCCGCCGGCACGCGGGCCGGGGCGCCGCCGTTCGCTTCGGCGTCCCTGACCCGCGCCCGTCCGCAGGCCCTCACAGGTCGGCCGGGCGGGGGAGGGCGCCGCGGGCGCCGAGCGCGGTGACGGCGAAGGCCCCGGCGGCCACGGCGGTGGCGGCCGCCTCGGGGAGGGCGGCGCCGCGGGCGAGTCGGGCGGCGAGGGCGCCGCAGAAGACGTCGCCGGCGCCGGTGGTGTCGACCACCCGGACGGTGGGCGCGGGCAGCCGGGTGAGTTCCTCCCCGGTGACGACCAGGGCGCCCTCGCCGCCGAGCGTGACCACGGCTCCCTCGCCGTGGCCGGCGAGGGAGCGGGCGGCCTCGGTGACGGTCGGGGCGCCGGTGAGCTGGCGGGCCTCGACGGCGTTGGCGACCACCAGCGGTCGGCGGCCGGTGGGGCCGGGCTCGGGCAGCGCGCCGGCCGGGGCGGTGTTGTGCAGCCAGCGGGTGCCGCCGTTCGGGCCCGCGGCGGGCAGGGCGGCGGCGGTGGCGCGGATGCACTCCGCGGGGACCTCGTTGCTGGTGAGGACCACGTCGACCGGGAGGAGGTGGAGCCGGGCCAGGGCGGCGGTGACCTCCTCCGGGGTCAGCTCGGCGTTGGCGCCGGGGATGACCACGATGCTGTTCTCGCCCGACGGGTCGACCATCACGATCGCCTGGCCGGTGGGCGCATCGGGGTGCGCGAGCACGGCGCCCGTCCGAACCTCCGCGCCGCGCAGATCGGTGAGCGCCGCCTCGCCGTCGGGATCACGCCCGACCTTGGCGACCAGGTGGGTGGCCGCACCCATCCGGGCCGCGGCCACCGCCTGGTTGGCGCCCTTGCCGCCGAAGCCCCGGGTGGCGGAGGTGGTCAGGACGGTCTCGCCCGGAGCGGGGAGCACGGGGCAGCGGAGGATCCGGTCGGTGTTGACCGAACCGATGACGATGACCCGGCCGGCGGGAAGCAGCTTCATCGTTCCTCTGTACGTGCCGGGGCGCGGGCGGCGCAAGAGGGACCCGACGGACATGGGGCTCCGCCGAGCGGCCGGCGGGGGGAAGGTACGGGGAAGGTATGGGGAGGGGAGCGGAGGGGGTGCAGGGGCGGCGCGCGCGGCGTACGGGTGGGGCGCGCGCCGGAAGTCGGCCGGTCCGACTCCTTGTGCGAAGGACGTGAGGTCTGGGTGCAGCTTTGGCGTCGAACGGTCTGCACACCTCCCGTCCGGGCTCCTGGCCTGGGCACATGCCTCTGTCAAGGGGCGGGCCGGGGCGCGTGGGCGGGCGCTACGCGCAGGTATGGGGAGCGGCGCGGCGCGGGTACCACCACGGGTGGCGCTGGTTCGGCCGACGGGGGCGCTGCCCGGTGCGAACAGCATCGGGGCAAGTCGAGGGCAGGGGACGTTGTGATCGTCTGGGTCAATGGCACATTCGGGGCGGGCAAGACGAGCGCCTGCCGCGAGCTGGTGGAACTGCTGCCCGGGAGCGTGCTCTTCGATCCCGAGCTGGTGGGCTTCGGCCTGCGCCGGATGCTTCCGGCCGACCGGCTGGCGGCGATGTCCGACTTCCAGGACCTGGCGGCCTGGCGTCGGCTCGTCCCCGAGACGGCGGCGGCACTGCTCGGTGAGGTCGGCGGGCCGCTGGTGGTCCCGATGACGCTCCTCAGAGAGGACTACCGGGACGAGATCTTCGGTGACCTCGCCTCCCACGGGATCGCGGTGCACCACTTCGTTCTGGACCCAGAAGAAACGATCCTGCGCGATCGCATCGCGCGCCGCGAGGAGTGCCCGGGCGATCCGGAGGCCAGCGAGCGGGTCCGTAGCTGGTGCCTGGAACACCTGCCCCGCTACCGTGCCGCCCGCCGCTGGCTGGTCGGCGACGCCCGGTTGATCGACACCAGCGAGCTCACCCCGCGCGAGACCGCGCACCGGATCGCCGAGCTGGTCCGGGTCGGCGCCGCGCGCTGCCCGATCGTCCAGACCCCGGACCCGACCGGGGACACCGTGGCCTCCGCGGTGCTGCTCTTCGACGAACAGGACCGGGTGCTGCTGGTCGACCCGGTCTACAAGCCCGACTGGGACTTCCCCGGCGGCGTGGTCGAACGCGGGGAGGCCCCCACCGACGCCGCCCTGCGCGAGACCGCCGAGGAGCTGGGGCTGCGGCTCGACCCCGCCACCCTGCGGCTGCTCGTCGTCGACTGGGAACCGCGCACCGGCCCGCGCCGCGGCGGCCTGCGGCTGATGTACGACGGCGGGCTGCTGGACGACGCGGGCCGGCAGAACCTGCTGCTGCAGCAGGAGGAGCTGCGCGGCTGGCGGTTCGTCACCCTCGACGAGGCGGCCGACCTGCTGCCGCCGAGCCGCTACCGGCGCCTGGGCGCCGCGTTGGAGGCGCGGCGGAGCGGGGAGCTGCGGTACCTGGAGGCGGGGTGTCGGGTGGCGCTGGGGCTGGCCAGTACGGCGGACGCGGCGTAGGCCTGCGGGGGCGGCGGATGCGGCGCAGGTCCGCGCCGGGCGGTGGGGCGGATGCCGGCCGGGCCGGCCTCGGTTGGCCCGGCGGGCGGTGCGGGCGTCAGGATGGGGGCATGCCGTTCACGTTCAGTCATCCCGCCGCCGTCCTGCCCCTGCTGCGCGCCGCCGGGGAGCGCGGGCCCCTGGTGGCCTCGGCGCTCGTGGCCGGGTCGATGGCGCCCGATGTGCCGTTCTTCGCCGAATCGCTGCTGCCCGGGGTGTACGAGCACGGCGGGCTGCTGCACCGCTGGTGGGCGGTGCCGACCGTGGACGTGGCGATCGCCGCCGCGCTGGTCGCGGGGTGGCACGGGCTGCTGCGGGCGCCGCTGGTGGGGCTGCTGCCCGAGCGGTGGGCGGGCGGCGCCGAGGCGCTGACGGTCCGCAGGGCCGAGGGCAGCGGTATCCGCGGTGCGGACGCGGCGTGGTTCCTCGGGTCGGCGGCGATCGGCGCGGCCACCCACGTCGGCTGGGACGCGTTCACCCATGGCGACCGGCTGGGCGTGCGGCTGCTGCCCGTACTGGAGCGGAAGGTGGCCGGGGTCCCGCTCTACGAGGCGCTGCAGTACGGGACTTCGGCGCTCGGGCTGGCCGCGATGGCGGGCTGGGCGGCGCGTACGGTGCGGGCGGTCGAGCCGGTGCGCCCCGCCGTCCGGCCGGCCGCCCGGGCCCGGCGGGCGGCCGTCGCGGCGCTGGGCGCGGCGACGGCGGCCGGGGTGCTGCACCGGCTCAGCCCGCTGCGCCGGAACCTGATCCCGGAGGTCTGCTTCGGTGCCGGGGCCGGGCTCGCGGTGGGCGCGGTCGGCTACGCGGCGGTGGTGGCGGCCGCCCGCCGGTGGCGGGGCGGGCGGCCGGTGGCGGGCCCGGAGGTCCGCCAGGCCCCGACTGCCGTCAGGCGGAACGCAGTTCCGCGTAGCGGCGCAGGAACAGGGCCTCGGTGAGGGCCATCCGCTCCAGCTCCTGCGGGTCGACGCTCTCGTTGACCGCGTGGATCTGGGTGGTCGGCTCCTCGACGCCGATCAGCACGATCTCGGCCTTCGGGTAGAGCGAGCGCAGGGTGTTGCAGAGCGGGATCGAGCCGCCCTCGCCGGAGGCCACCATCGGGGTGCCGAAAGCCTCGGCCATGGCCTCACCCATCGCCTCGTAGGCCGGGCCGCTGGTGTCGGCGCGGAACGGGGCGCCGTTGCCCTGGCGCTCGATGGTCAGCCGGGCGCCGAGCGGGACCTGCGCCTCCAGGTGGGCGACCAGGGCGTCCTGGGCGGCGTCCGAGCTCATGCCCGGCGGGACGCGCAGGCTGATCAGCGCCTTGGCGGCGGCCTGCACGGAGGAGGTGGCGCCGATCACCGGCGGGGCGTCGATGCCGAGGACGGTGACGGACGGGCGGGCCCAGAGCCGGTCGGCGATGGTGCCGGTGCCGGTCAGGGCGACGCCGTCGAGCACCTTGGCGTCGGCGCGGAACTGCTCCTCCGAGTACTGCACGCCCTCCCAGGTCTGGTCGGCGGCCAGCCCGGCGACCGTGACGTCGCCGTTCTCTCCGTGCAGCGAGGCGAGCATCCGGACCAGGCACTGCAGGGCGTCCGGGGCGGCGCCGCCGAAGGCGCCGGAGTGCAGGTTGCCGCCCAGGGTGGTGACCGAGGCCTCGACCACCGTCATGCCGCGCAGCGAGGCGGTCACGGTGGGCAGGCCGGGGGCGAAGTTGCCGGTGTCGCCGATGATGATCGCGTCGGCGGCGAGCAGCTCGGGGTGGGCCTCGGCGTAGCGCTCCAGGCCACCGGTGCCCTGCTCCTCCGAGCCCTCCACGATGATCTTCAGGCCGACCGGGTAGGCGCCCCCGTACACCTGGCGCAGCGCCCGCAGGGCGGTCAGGTGCATCAGGATGTTGCCCTTGCAGTCGGCGGCGCCGCGCCCGTACCAGCGGCCGTCACGCTCGGTCAGTTCGAAGGCCGGGCTGAGCCAGGAGTTCTCGTCGAGCGGGGGCTGGACGTCGTAGTGCGAGTAGAGCAGGACGGTCGGGGCGCCCTCGGGGCCGGGCAGTTCGCCGTAGACGGACTGGGTGCCGTCCGGGGTGTCCAGCAGCTGGATGTCGGTCAGGCCCTCGGCGGCGAAAGCGTCGGCGACCCAGCGCGCGGCCTTCTGGCACTCCTCCACCGGGAACTGGCGCGGGTCGGCGACCGAGGGGAAGGCGACCAGTTCGGCGAGGTCGGTGCGAGCACGGTCCATCAGGGACCGGACGGCGTCGGCCAGGGGCTGTGACATCGGGACTCCGAGGGGGTGGGTCCACCCGTGGGGTGGTACGGGCGGAGTGGTCGGTTGGGGTACCGCCGATCATAGGCGGAGGCGATTGCCGGGTGGTACGGCGTCCGGGTGGCCGTGCGGACGCATAGGATTGCTCGACGTGACTGACTCCGGAAGCTCCGATTCCCGTAGCCCGCTCGACCGTACGACCGCGCCGGTCGACAGTGAGGCGTCCACGCCGGTGTCATCGGCGCCGGTTGAGGCGTCAACGGAGGCCGCGTCGGTTCTGTCGACGGCGCCGACCGGGTCGCCGGCGGCCGTTGAACAGCTGGACGGCGTCTGGGACGTCGTGGTGGTCGGTGCCGGACCGGCCGGGGCCTCCGCCGCGTACGCGGCCGCCGCGCGGGGTCGCCGGGTGCTGCTGCTCGACAAGGCCGAGCACCCCCGCTACAAGACCTGCGGCGGCGGCATCATCGGCTTCTCCCGGGACAGCCTGCCGCCGGACTTCCAGCTGCCGCTGCAGGACCGGGTGCACGCCGTCACCTTCGCGTACGACGGGCGGTACACCCGGACGCGTCGTTCCGAGCGGATGCTGTTCGGGCTGGTCAACCGGGACGAGTTCGACCTGCGCCTGGTGCAGGCGGCCAAGCAGGCCGGGGCGGTGCTGGTCACCGGAGTGACCGTCACCGGGGTCGAGCAGCGCGGCGGCGAGCACCGGACGGCGCTGGTGACGGCGGCCGACGGGCGCACCTTCGAGGCCCGCGCGGTGGTCGGCGCGGACGGTAGCGCGAGCCGGATCGCCCGGCACGTCGGCGTCACCTTCGACCAGATCGACCTCGGCCTGGAGGCGGAGATCCCCGTCCCGTCGCAGGTCGCCGCCGACTGGTCGGGCCGGATCCACCTCGACTGGGGCCCGCTGCCCGGCAGCTACGGCTGGGTGTTCCCGAAGACCGGGTCCAACAGTCTGACCGTGGGCGTCATCTCGGCGCGCGGCGACGGCGAGCGGACCAAGCAGTACCTCGCCGACTACATCCGGCGGTTGGGCCTGTCCGGTTTCACCCCGAGCGTCGAGTCCGGGCACCTGACCCGGTGCCGGGCCGAGGACTCGCCGCTCTCGCGCGGCCGGGTGCTGGTCGCGGGCGACGCGGCCGGGCTGCTGGAGCCGTGGACCCGTGAGGGCATCTCCTACGCGCTGCGCTCGGGCCGGTTGGCCGGCGAGTGGGCGGTGCAGATCGCGGAGGCGGGCGACGCGGCGGCGGTGCGGCGCGAGGCGCTGAACTACGCGTTCGCGATCAAGGCCGGGCTGGGTGTGGAGATGCGCGCGGGCAAGCAGCTGCTGGGCGCCTTCGAACGGCGGCCGTACCTGTTCCACGCGGCGGTCTGCCTGGTGCCGGCGGCGTGGCGGGCCTTCGCCCGAACCACCCAGGGGCACACGAGCTTCGCGCAGGTGCTGCGGCACTACCAGGGGGCGCGGCGGCTGGCGGCGATGGCTTCGCGGTAGCGGCCGTCCCCGTCATCTGCCACCCGTCAGCTCGTCCCCGAGCACGCTGCGCCGGTACAGCACCGAGCGGCCGTGCCGGGCGCGGGTGACCAGGCCGGTGGCGGCGAGGACGGACAGGTGCTGGCTGACCGCGCCCGGGGTGACGCCGAGCCGGTAGGCGAGGTCGGTGGTCGACGCCGGCTCGGCGAGCAGGGCCAGTAGCCGGGCCTTCGGCGCACCGACCAGCGCCTCCAGGGCTGCCGACGCCGCCGGCCCGCCCGCGCCCTCGCCGCCCATGGCCGCCTGTCCGCGCGCCGGGTAGGAGATCTGCGGCGGCCGGTCCCTGCTGATCATGGTGATCGCCCCGCGCACGAAGCAGGTCGGGCAGAGGACGAGCCCGCGCCCTTCCACAGCGGTCTCCACGTCCCCGTCCCCCCAGTCCCGGCGGATCGACAGCACGCCGTCCGCCCAGTGCAACCGACGGTCCAGGTCCGCGAACAGTGCCGCCGCGCCCTGCTGGGCGAGCACCCGCGCCCGGTAGACCAGGTCGGCCTCCAGCGTCGTGCGGGCCTGCGGCCACCAGGAGGGTGCGAGGCAGACCTCCCAGTACTCCTCCAGCGCGTCGGCGATCCGCGCCAACAGCCGCTCCGGATCCGCGAGTCCGGCGTCGAGCAGGGCCGGCAGCGACTGCTCGTGCGGCAGGAAGGTCTGCTCCAGCTCGCCTCGCAGCAGCTCCGGCGGCAGCGCGCGGACGACGGCGAGCTCGGTGCGGAAGTCGGCTGCGGGGGTGGTCGGCCGGGGCGTCAGGAAGTCGGGTACGAAGCGGTTCCCGGCGACCAGCGTGAGCAGGAGACGGCGGGACTCCAGCCGCTCGAAGGCGGGCCTGAGCTGCTCGAAGGCCCGGGTCTGGAGCGGGTAGACGCCCGGGTGGGTCCACATCCGCAGGCTGAGCACGGCCTCGTGGATCGGAGAGACGGCGAACCAGGTGGTGGCGAGGTCGGCCAGCCGGAGTGTGAAGCGGTGCACGGACGTCCCCCTCGTGAGATTCAGCCAGAGCCTAAAGGAATATCCGGCCCGGCCCGCTCGGCGGTGTCATCGGGGCATGACCACGACGCAGGCGGAGTCCGCCGCACCTTCCGACGCCCTGTCCGGCCTTCCCACCCGCCCCCCCGGAGTTCTCCGGCGCCGCCTGCACCCCGATCCGACGGTCCGTCGGCTGGCCGGGATCACCATGGTCAACACGGTGGGCAACGGCCTCTCGCTGTCCGTCGCGGTGCTGTTCTTCACCCGGGTGCTCGGCCTGAGCGCAGCCCAGCTGGGGATCGGGATGACCGCGGCCGGCCTGTGCGGGGTCGTCGCCAGCGTGCCGGCCGGCCAGGCCGCCGACCGCTGGGGCGCCCGGCGGGTGCTGGTGGCGCTGGTCGCGGTGGAGGCGGTCGGCACCGCCGGATACGCGCTGGTGCACAGCTACCCGGCCTTCGTCGCACTGGCCTGCGCGGTCGCCGCCGTCGACCGGGGCTCGTCCGCCGTACGGAACGCGCTCTACGCCGAGGTGCTGCCCGCCGACCGCCGGGTGGCCGGCCGGGCCTACCTGCGGGTGGTGACCAACGTCGGCATCTGCGTGGGGACCGGACTCGGCGCGATCGCGCTCCAGCTCGACACCCGGTCGGTCTACCTGACGGCGATCCTGGCCGACGCCGTCTCCTACGCGGCCGTCGCCGTCCTGTTCCACCGCCTGCCCGCAGCGATGGGCCCGACGCCGACCGAACCCTCGGTCAAGACCGGTACGGCGAACCCCTCGGACCCTGCGGACAAGGGCGTCAAGCAGGGGCGACGGCGCAACCCGGCGCTGCGCGACGGCCCGTTCCTGGTGGTGACCGCGCTGTGCTCCGTCCTCGGCCTGCAGTTCGCCGTCCTGGAGGTGGGCGTCCCGCTGTGGATCGTCCAGCAGACCGACGCGCCGAGGATCACCGTCGCCGGCGCCCTGATCGTCAACACCCTGATGGTGATCACCCTGCAGGTGCGGGCCACCAGGGGTACCGAGGAGCGGACGGCCGCCGCCCGGGCCTGCCGCCGCGCCGGACTGGTGCTCGCCGCCTCCTGCCTGGTCGTCGCCCTCGCGCATGGACTGCCCGGGATCCTCGCCGCCGTGGTGGCGCTCGTCGGCATCGCGCTGCAGTCGCTTGCCGAGGTGATGGGCCAGGCGGGAGGCTGGGCGCTGAGCTACGACCTCGCCGGGGAGCGCGACCACGGCGCCTACCAGGGCGTGTTCAACGCGGGTACGGCGGCCGCGCTGATGGCCGGCCCGGCGCTGGTCAGCACCGCCGTGATCGGCTTCGGGCTGGTCGGGTGGGCGGTCCTGGGCGCGGTGCTGGCGGCGGCGGGCCTGGCGATGGGCCCCGCCGTCCGGTGGGCCGGACGGCGGGATCCGCGGCCCGCGGCCGGGTGAGACGCCGCTACTCCTGGACGACCGCCATCGCCTCGATCTCGATCAGCACATCCGGCCGGAACAGCGCCGCGACCTGCATCGCGGAGGCGGCCGGCAGCGGCAGGTCGCCCAGGTACTCGTCGCGGGCCTCCCGGATGGCGGGGAGGTGGCCGATGTCGGTCATGAAGAAGGTGAACTTCACGACGTCGGAGAAGTCGGCCCCGGCGGCGGCCAGGCAGCGGCGCAGGTTCTCGAAGACCTGCCGCGCCTGGGCCTTCGGGTCGCCCTCGCCGACCAGGTTCCGGTGCTCGTCGAAGGCGACCTGGCCGGAGACCTGGACCAGTCGGCCGGTGCCGGTGACGACCTGGGTGTAGCCCGTCCCCGGGGCGACGCCGGGCGGCTCGGTGATGTGGGTGAGGTGCGTGGTGGTCATGGCGCATGATCGTGCGTCATCGCTCGCCCGTGCCGCAAGCGATGACGCCGGTCAAGTGGCCGGTCAGCGCACCACTTCGGGCAGTTCGCGCCGGAACGGCCGGTCGGTGGCGGGCAGTTGGGCGGCCGGGCCGGCCGAGCGCAGTACCACGTCCAGGACGTCGTCCGGCTCGGCGGCGTAACCACCGCCGGCCCAGGCCGCGTTGGCCTCGACGACCGCCCAGCCTTCGTCGGTGCGCCCGACGTCCACCACCACCGCGCTCGGCAGCGGGGCGTGCGAGACCGAGGCGGCCAGCACGTCCCGGGTGAAGGCCAGCACCTCGGCCTGCTCCCGCCCCAGCGGCTCGACGGACAGGTCACCGTCCACCGCGTAGCGCGAGCCGGCCCGCACCGCGCCGTCCAGCACGAACAGCCGGTACTCCGCGCGGAACCGCACCACCTCGCTGACCAGCACCGGCGTGTCGCCGTCCAGCAGCTCGGGCCCCGGCAGCGCGCCGCCGTCCGGGTAGACCCGGGCGGCGAACAGCTTGTCCGCCGGCGGCTTCACGAAGGCCGGGCCGCGCAGCTCGCGGGCCCTGGCCAGCGTGGTGGCGGACACCCGCCGCCCGGTCAGTGCGCGCGGCAGCCGGGCCAGCCAGTCCTCGGTCGGCTCCAGCAGGGCGAGGCCGAGCTCCCGTCCGACCGCGTCTCCGAACAGCGGCCCGCCGTACACGTGCACCGGCGCGCCGAGCAGTTCGCGCGGCGCCTGCCAGGACGTCGCGGTGTACGCCCGCAGGCCGCGCAGTCCGGCGGCGGTGCGCAGCTGGCGGCCGGTCTCGTTGACGCGGGGCGCGAGCAGCAGGACCGGAGAGTCGGTGATCATGACGCCCATGCTGCCGGGCGTACCGCGGTCGCCACCAGCGGATTTCGGTGCGGTCGGCTGAGGGCCCGGAGCGATTGGCTCTGGCCGAGGGGCGGGTGGGCGTGCCAGAGTCGTCCGGGCGCGGTCCGGGCACCCCGGACCAGCGCCCGCAGTCCGACCCACCCTCAGCCGGAAGGCAGGCCCACGCCGATGACCAGCGCAGAGCCCCTCGTCCGCGTCAGCACCGCCGACGCCGTCACCACGCTCACCCTCGACTCGCCGCACAACCGTAACGCGCTCTCCTCCCGCCTGATGTCCGAGCTGCACGCCGGGCTGGCGGTCGCGGCGGCGAACGGGGACGTCCGCGCGGTGGTGCTCACCCACACCGGCAAGGTGTTCTGTGCGGGCGCGGACCTCTCCGAGGCGACCGGCGCGGACCCGACCGTCGGCCCGCGCGGCCTGGTCGAGCTGCAGAAGGCGATCGTGGACTGCTCGAAGCCGGTGATCGCCGTCATCGACGGGCACGTCCGGGCCGGCGGCCTCGGCCTGGTCGGCGCGGCGGACCTCGCCATCGCCGGCCCGGCCGCGACCTTCGCCTTCACCGAGGTCCGGCTCGGCCTCGCGCCCGCCGTCATCTCGCTGCCGCTGCGCCCCAAGCTCGACCCGCGCGCCGCCTCCCGCTACTACCTGACCGGCGAGGTCTTCGACGCCGCCGAGGCGGCCCGGATCGGTCTGCTCACCCGGGCCACCGAGTCCTCCGAGGACACCGGGGTGGTGCTGAAGGGCCTGCTGGACGCGCTGCGCCAGGGCTCGCCGCAGGGGCTCGCGGAGTCCAAGCGGCTGGCCAACGCCGAGGTGGTGCGCTCCTTCCAGCGGGACGCCGACGAACTGGTGCAGTTGTCGGCGCGGCTGTTCGGTTCGGCGGAGGCGCAGGAGGGCATGCGGGCCTTCCTGGAGAAGCGGCCCGCCGCCTGGGTGCGCTGAGCGCCATCCCCGAGGCGGGGCTGAGGATCAGCGGATCGCCGCGGTCTCCCGCCAGAGGCCGAGCAGGTCCCGGTCGCCGCTGAGCTCGGCCTGCCCGGCCTGCTCGGCCTGTTCGGCCGTCAGCCGGTTCCAGAGCAGCAGGTAGAGCTCGCGGGCCGGGCCGCTGATGGTCAGGTCGGCCGGTTCGGGCTGTTCCTCCGTGGTGACGGCCAGCGGCTCACGGGTGATGGTCAGGTGCCAGGAGCCGGGGCCGTCGGTCGTGCGGACCCGGACGGTGCGCGGGGTGTCGCTGTGCACCTTCGCCCGGCCGCGGACCATGAAGCCGCGCAGCAGCTCGTCGATGCCGTCCAGGGCGAGCGCGGGGTCCACGGCCGGGCCGGGCTTCCCGGCGGCCGCGTCGGCGTCGAAGCGGTGGACGGCGGTCTCGTGCGCCTGGCGCCGGGCCCAGAAGGCCAGCGGACTGGGCGCCGGCAGGAAGCTCCAGCACTCGACGTCGGCCGGGGCCTCGGCGAGCGTCGTCACCAGGGCGGCGTGGCCCTCGCGGAACCAGTCGAGCAGCGCGGCGTCCGAGGGCCGCGGTCCGAACGCCTCGTGCTCGCCCGCCGGGTCCAGCGGCGCCCGCAGGCCCTTCGCCGGGTGGGCGGCGGCCCAGCGGTGGATCCGGCCGACGTGCCGCAGCAGGTCGCCCAGCCGCCACTCCGGGCAGGTCGGAACGGGGGCGGCGAGGTCGGTACGGTCGGCGGCCTCGGCGAGCAGCACGCCCTCAAGGCGCAGTGCGTCGATGTGTGCGGAGATCTCCATGGGGCGGAGTCTTTCACCGCCGCTCCGCCTCGGTGGCGGATTTCGGACGACCGTGGGGCCGGTGCGGGCGGGGTCGGCGGGGCCGGTGCGGCGGGGCCGGTGTGATGTCGGCCTCCCGGCGGACGGGCGGACGCTACGGGCCGGTAACGTGAGCGCATGCCGATAACCCGTTCCCTTCTCTCCGCCGTCCGGGCCGGTGGCCGCAGGGCCGCCGGGCGCCTCGTCCACCGGGGCTGGCGCTGGGTGCAGCGGACCGGCGCGGTCACCAACCGGAACCCGGGCCCGTACCGGTTCGGCGAGCTGGGGGACGGCACGACCCTCGCCTTCCCGCCCGGGGCGGTGTTCAACGAGCAGTGGATCACCATCGGGCCGTTCTCGATCATCGGCGAGCGGGTCACCATCAGCGCCGGCTTCCTGCCCGGGCTCGACCTCGGGCCGGAGCCGATCGTGCGGATCGGCGGCGGCTGCGTGATCGGCCGGGACAGCCACATCGTCGGCCACGAGTCGATCGTCATCGGCGACGACGTCTGGACCGGCCCTGGCGTGTACGTGAGCGACCAGGCGCACGAGTACCGCGACACAGAGCTGCCGATCGGCAAGCAGTGGCCGCGCAACGAGCCGGTGGAGATCGGCGCGGGCAGCTGGATCGGCACCGGCGCGGTGATCATGCCGGGGGCGCGGATCGGGCGCAACGTCGTGGTCGCGGCGGGCGCGGTCGTGCGCGGTGAGGTGCCCTCGCACTGCGTGGTCGCCGGGGCGCCCGCCAAGGTGGTGCGCCGCTGGACCGAAGAGGAGGGCTGGCAGCCGCCGCTGCGCCACGAACCGCCCCGGCCGGTGCCGGACGGGGTGACGGCGGAGCAGCTGCGGGCCCTGGTCGGCTGGGACCTGCGGCTGCCGGGGGAGCAGGGCTGAGGACCGTCCGTCGGTCCTTCCTGGGGGCCCGCGCCTCGCTGTACCGCTGATCCCCGCTCGCCCCCGGCACCCGCGTCACCGTTTCCGGCGGCGCGGGTACCGGGGTGCGACTAGCGCGCCGGGGAGGACTGCTCGGCGGCGCGCGCGGCGATGGCCGCGGTGATCCGCAGGACGTCGGCCGGGCTGGACGGGTCCAGGCCGGTGAGGACGGCGACCCGGCGCAGCCGGTAGTCCACGGTGTTCGGATGCAGGTGCAGGGCGCTCGCGGTGAGCCGGCGGTTGAGGCCGCTCGCCAGGTGGGTGCGCAGAGTGGTGAGCAACTCCCCGCCGTCGGCGAGCGGTTCGAGCAGTGCGGCGAGCCGGGAACGGGCCTGGCTGGGGCGGGTCAGCTGGTACTCCAGCAGTACGTCGTCCAGTCGGTGCAGACCGGGCGGTCGGCCGAACGCCCGGGCCACGTCCAGGACTTCGTACGCGAGCGCGGCCGCGCCGGACACCTCGGCCGGTACGGCGGCGGCCGCACCGGCCAGCACGGGCACCCCGGCGGCGCGGGCCGCGGCGGCGAGGGTGGCGGCGAGCTGTGGCCAGGGGGCTTCGAGGGCGGTTGCGTCGGCCTGTCCGGGTTCCAGCTCGGGCTCCGGGGCGAGCGGGGCGAGCACCAGGCCGCCCGACGGGGTGAGCGCGGTGAGCGCCGACTGCCGGGTGCGGTGGTCGAGTTCGGCGACGAAGCGGCGCAGCTTGCGGCGGGCGGCGATGCCCGGGTCGACGCCGGGGGAGTGCTCGTCCGGGTGGTCGGCGATGGACAGGCAGAGCACGGCGTAACCGGCGGGGAGCCGGACGCCCGCTCTGGCGGCGGCCTCCTCGGCGGGGGTGCCGGCGAGCAGTGCGGTGAGCAGGGACTGCCGGGCGGTGGGGCGCCGGTCGCCGGCCGGGCGGCGACCGTCCAGGTATCCGGCGCCGGCGGCGGTGGTGGCCCGGCGGAGCTGGTCGAGCAGCAGCCGGTTGATCACCAGCAGGTCGGCGGCGTCCCCGGCGTGGGCGTCCCGGGTGACGAACTCCCAGCAGACCTCCAGCCCGAGGTGGTGGGCGAGCAGTACGGCGTCCAACGGCAGGCCCTCCTCGGCGCGGCGCGCGGCGGCCTCCCGTACGGCGCTGAACTCCGCGGTGGGGGCGGGGAGTCCGGTGCGGACGGTGTGGGCGAGGGCGCGGATGCGGCGTTCGGTGTCCCGGGTGAGCTCGCCGGTGAGCTGCTCCCGCGGGAGGCGGCGGTAGACCGGCACGCGGTCGAGCAGTGCGGCGACCACGCTCACGGCCAACTCGCGGACGCCGCCGAGCAGTAGCTGGTCGGCCGGGCGGCCGCCGATCACCGGGACGTGCCAGGTCGGCGCGGTTTCGGGGGTGTCCGGGGGCGTGCAGTGGGGTGCGTTGTGACCGGTCACAGAGAACACCGTCCAGGTCTGGGGAACACCCAAGGGCCGGGCCGGAGGGGCGACCGCATCATTGAGCCACTCGGGTTACCTGTTGGTAACAAACTTCCGCTGTGGAGGCAACAGTTGAGAACCCCACTTCTCCGCTTCTCCGCAACTCCCCTGCGTCGTCGGCTCGGTGGAGCCTTCGGCGCGACCCTGCTGGCGGGCGCGCTGCTGGCGGGGGCGACGGCGGGCCCGGCTTCGGCCGCCCCGGCGGTCACCGCGGCCCCGGCCGCCGCCGCTGAACTCCCGCCCGACGGCGACTCGGTGGCATCGCCGCCCGGCGCCAACGACTGGAGCTGCCGACCGACCGCCGCACACCCCAACCCGGTGGTCCTGGTGCACGGCACCTTCGCCAACCGCTACGAGAACTGGCTGGCGCTCTCCCCGCTGCTGAAGAGCCTCGGGTACTGCGTCTTCGCCCTCGACTACGGCACCATCCCCGGCATCACCTCCACCGGCAGCGGCCTGCTGCTGCCGATCGGCGGGCTCGGGCCGGTGCCCGCCTCGGCGGCCCAACTGGCGACCTTCGTCGACCTGGTGCGGAACGCGACCGGCGCGGCCAAGGTCGACATCGTCGGGCACTCCCAGGGAGGGATGCTGCCGAACTACTACCTGAAGTTCCTCGGCGGGGCCTCGAAGGTGGACAGGCTGGTCGGCCTGGCGCCGTCCAACCACGGCACGACCCTCGACGGGATCACCAAGCTCGCGCCGTACTTCCCGGGTGTCGCCGACCTGGTCTACACGGTCTGCCAGGCCTGCCGGGACCAGGCGGTGGGCTCCGACTTCAACCTGACCATGGCCTCCCGGCCGGACACCGTGCCGGGGGTGAGCTACACGGTGATCTCGACGGTCTACGACGAGGTCGTCACCCCGTGGCGGACCCAGTTCCTGAGCGGGCCGGACGTCGACGACGAGGTGCTGCAGGACCACTGCCCGATCACGCTCGCCGAGCACGTGGCGATCGCCTTCTCGCCGACGGCGCTGCACCTGGTGACCAACGCGCTGGACCCGGCGCACGCCACGCCGGTGCTCTGCGGCTGAGTGCCGGCCGCTGCCCGCCGCCCGTGCCCCCGGTCGTCCCGAGGGCACGGGTGGCGCGTCGTTCAGTGGGCGGGGCGGAAGGTGACGACGGCGGTGGTACCGTCGGCCGGGCGCAGCTCGTACGGGCCGGCGGCGGTGAGCAGGGCGGCGTCGAAGCGGGCCAGTTCGATGCCGTCGAGGGATGCGGAACCGGAGAGGCAGACCAGCAGGACGGTCGCCGCCGGCGGGGCCTCCACCGGGCCGGGTGCGCTGACCAGGTCCACGGCGGCCTCGACCCGGCCGCGGCGGGTCATCACATTGAAGTCCACCACCGGGCCGCCGAGCAGCCGGCAGTCCGTCGTGGCGTCCCCGGGGAAGGCGAACGGGCGGAAGGGTGCGTCGACCAGCTGCTCGGTGCCGTCCACGGTGAGGGCCATGCCGGCGCCCTCGACCAGGGTGATCACCCGGTCGATGCCGGGGAAGGGGGAGAAGGGGCCGGCGGAGGCGACGTCGGCGAGGCTGACCCGCCAGTCGAAGCCGTCCAGCCCGGCCCCGGCCGGGAACCCGGCGACCTCCCTGGTCACCCCGCCCCCGTTGAGCCACGCGGTGGCGGGGCGCTCGGTGGCGCGCAGTACCTGGATGCGTCCGCTGGTCGTCATGGGGCCGCATCCTGCCACCTTTGCGGCGGGTGCGGCAGCGGGGGCCGGGGGCGGGTAACGGCGAACGGATGACGGATGGTGAAGTCTGTCATCCGTTCGCGGTCATCCGTTCGCCGCCGTCAGCGCCGCCGCACCGCCAGCGGCAGGAACGCCGCCGCCGTCGCCGCGAGCGCCACCGTGGTCAGGGCCAGCGGCAGTCCGGCCGCGTCGGCGAGGAAGCCGATGACCACCGGTCCGATCAGCATCCCGCCGTACCCGAGCGTCGAGGCGAGCGCGACGCCCTGCGGGCCGCCCGTCGCGCCGGCCCGGGCGATGGCGAGCGGGAACAGGTTGGCCAGGCCGAGGCCGACCAGGACGAAGCCGCCGATGGCGACCGGTGCCGCCGGGGCCAGTGCCGCGACCAGCATGCCGACCGCGGCCGCCAGTCCGCCGAGCAGCATCAGCCGGGTCTGGCCGAGTCTGATCGACAGCCAGGTGCCGCCCACCCGCCCGCTGGTCATCGCGAAGGCGTACGCGGCGTACCCGGCGGCGGCCGTCCCGGCGCTCGCGTGGACGTCGTCGGTGAGGTGCAGGGTGGTCCAGTCGGCGATCGCCCCCTCGCCGTACGCGGTGCACAGCGCCGTCAGGCCGAGCAGCAGCACCAGCAGTCGGGCGTGGCCCCCGGCCGGTCGGTCCGTCGCGCCCTTGGCCGAGGGTTCGGGCGCGACCATCGGCGCCGCCGGGCTGCGCAGCAGCACGACCCCCGCGCCGACGGTGACGGCCAGGCCCAGCAGCCCGCCGAGCGCGAGCGCCCAGGCGGTGGTGAGCCGGTCGGCGAGCAGCCCGCCAAGGCCCGCGCCGAGCAGCCCGCCGAGGCTGTACCCGGCGTGGAAGCTGGGCATGACGGGCCGTCGCAGCTGTGCCACCAGGTCGACGGCGGCACTGTTCATGGCGACGTTGGCGCCCCCGTACCCGGCGCCGAACAGCAGCAGCACACCGCCGAGCGAGAGCACCGAATGAGCGTGTGCGGGCAACGGGACGGCGAGGCTGAGCAGGGCGAGCGAGCCGACGGTGACCGGTCGCGAGCCGTACCGCAGGCAGAGCCGGCCGACCACCGGCATGGTGAGGACGGCCCCGATCGACAGGCAGAGCAGGGCCAGGCCGAGGGCGCTGTGCGAGGCGCTGACCTGGCTGCGGACGTCCGGGATGCGGACGACCCAGGCGGCGAAGAGGAAGCCGTCGACGGCGAAGAAGGCGGTGAGTGCGAGCCGCGCGGGGCCCCAGGGACTGTCGGTCACCGGGGTTGTGCTGCGAGACTGGGCGGGGGAGTGGTCGGGGTGGCGGGAACAAATTTTGTTTCGAAGCGGCACAAAGTCACAATAGGGGCGTGCAGCTCTCACCTTCAAGCCCGAGGCCCCGCTCCGGGGCCGGCCCCGACGCGCCGCGCGACGCCAACCGCCGCGCGGCCCCCGACCGCGGTCGGACGCTGCTCGGCCCCGCGCTGTCGCTCATCCACGCCGGCCAGACGCCCACCCGCTCCGTACTCACCCGCGCGCTGGACGTCACCCGGGCCACCGCCGGGGCGGTCACGGCCGAACTGGAGGCGCTCGGCCTGATCACGGTCGACTCGCGCCCGGCCGGCGGCGGTCGCGGCCGCCCGTCGCACCGGTTGGCGATCGACCCCCGGGGGCCGGTGGTGGTCGCCGGGCAGATCCACGCCGACCAGCTCGGCGTCACCCTGGTCGGCCTCGGCGGACTGCTCGATCCGCCGGTCCACCTGCCGCTGCCCGCCGCCACCGACCCGGTCCGGATGCTGCGCGCGGTCGCCCAGGCGGGTGCCGAACTGGCCCGCTCGACCGACCGCCGCTGCCTGGCCGCCTCGCTCGCGCTGCCCAACCCCGTCACCGAGCCCGACGGCACCGCGCTGGCCGCACTGCACTTCGCCTGGCCCAGCGGCACCCCGGTCGCGGACCTGTACGACGTCGAGGTCGGCCGCGCCGACCACGGCCCGAACGCCCTGCGTCCGCTGCCCACCTTCGTCGGCAACGACGCCAACCTCGCCGCGCTCGCCGAGTACCGCCACGGCGCGGGGCGCGGTGCCCGCCACCTGCTGCTGGTCACCTCCGGCCACAGCGGCGTCGGCGGCGCGCTGGTGATCGACGGTCACCTGCACACCGGCAGCGCCGGGCTCGCCCTGGAGGTCGGCCACCTCACCGTCGACCCGCAGGGCCGCCCCTGCGTCTGCGGCAACCGGGGCTGCCTCAACTCCGAGACCGACCCCGACGCGCTGTTCGCCGCCGCCGGGATCGCCCCGGAGCCCGGGCGCCCGTTGCTCGACCAGGCCCGCGAGCTGTGCTGGGCGGCCGCGAGCGACGAGCGGGCGCGGGCGGCGGTGGAGCACGTCATCGACCGGCTCGGGCTCGGGTTGGCCGGCGTCGCCAACATCCTCAACCCGGACCGGGTGGTGCTCAGCGGCCTCCACCTCGACCTGCTGGAGGCCGCCCCCGACCGGCTGCGCGCGGTGGTCGCCGAGCGCTGCCTCTGGGGGCGCAGCGGACGGGTGCCGATCGTCGGGGCGGAGCTGGAGCACGGCGCGCTCGCCGGCGCGGCCGAGCTGGGCTGGGGACCGTACCTGGCGGACCCGCAGTCGGTGCCGGTCTGAGGCCGGCCATGGCGGGGCCGGTCTGACGCGGCTGTCCGACGTGGTCGGCCTGGCGTGGCCGACCTGAACGGTGCGGGCCTGAACGGTGTCGGCGGTGTCGCCCGAGGGGCGATAAGCGGAAGCTGGGCTTCTAGAAACGGTCACTTATCGTGACCCTCGTACACTCGTAGTGAGCAGCGGGGGGCCGCAACGAGGGAGTAGTGACCAATGAGCACCCAGCCCGGTGGGAGCCCCGGCATCGAGCCGACCGTCGACGTCGACCGCTCGGACCCGCAGTACCGCGCCTGGCTCAAGGAGGCGGTGCGCAAGGTCCAGGCCGACGCCAACCGCTCCGCCGACACCCACCTGCTGCGCTTCCCGCTGCCGGCCGAGTGGGGGATCGACCTCTACCTCAAGGACGAGTCCACCCATCCGACCGGCTCGCTCAAGCACCGCCTCGCCCGCTCGCTCTTCCTCTACGGGCTCTGCAACGGCTGGATCCGCCCGGGCAAGCCGGTGATCGAGGCCTCCAGCGGCTCCACCGCCGTCTCCGAGGCCTACTTCGCCCAGCTGATCGGGGTGCCGTTCATCGCCGTCATGGCCAAGAGCACCAGCCAGGCCAAGATCGACCTGATCCAGTTCCACGGCGGCGAGTGCCACCTGGTCGAGCGCTCGGACGAGGTGTACGAGGCCTCCGCCCGGCTCGCCGAGGAGACCGGCGGACACTACATGGACCAGTTCACCTACGCCGAGCGGGCCACCGACTGGCGCGGCAACAACAACATCGCCGAGTCGGTCTTCGCCCAGCTGCGGCTGGAGCCGCACCCCGAGCCGGCCTGGATCGTCGCCACCGCCGGTACCGGCGGCACCTCGGCGACCATCGCCCGCTATGTGCACTACATGCAGTACGACACCCGGATCTGCGTCGCCGACCCGGAGAACTCCTGCTTCTTCGACGGCTGGGTGCACCACGATCCGGACGCCGTCTGCGACAGCGGCTCCCGGATCGAGGGCATCGGACGGCCCCGGATGGAGCCGAGCTTCGTCCCGGGGGCGATCGACCGGATGATGAAGGTGCCGGACGCCGCCTCGATTGCCGCGGTGCGGGTGCTGGAGCAGGTGCTCGGGAAGAAGGCGGGTGCCTCCACCGGGACGGGGCTGTGGAGCGCGCTGCGGATCGTCGCCGAGATGCGGGCGGCCGGGCGTACGGGCAGCGTGGTCGGTCTGATCTGCGACCCGGGGGACCGCTACCTCGACAAGTACTACTCCGACGACTGGCTGGCCGGCGAGCGGATCGACATCGCGCCATACCGGGCCGCCATGGAGTCCTTCCTGGCGGGCGGCGCCTGGACGGACTGACGCCACCTCAGGCGTCGGTCGTGGCGGCCGGGTTGCGACGCTCGGTGAGCAGCAGCCCGGCCGCCACGGCGACGCCGACCGCGGTCGCGCCGTGGATGCCGAGGGCGGTGGCGGTGGAGCCGTGGTGACTCAGCACGGTGATGGCGTCGTCGAGCGGGATCAGCACGTCGACGAGCAGCAGCCAGCCGAGGGCCCGGCGTTGGCCGGTGAAGAGCAGGACCAGCGGGGCGATGCCGGAGGCGAGGTCGCGGATGCCCTTGATGCTGAAGAAGGCCGAGGCCCCGCCGTGCGGCCACTCGGGCAGGCCGAAGCCCGAGACGATGCTGTCCGGCGTGACGAGGTAGCCGACCCCGACGTAGCCGATGCCCAGGGCGATCAGCACGGTCAGCGTGTCGGCGGTCAGCGCGCGGGCCCGGGCGGCCCGGCCGGAGGTGCTGCGACTGCTCAGGGTGGTGCTGGACATGGGTCCCCCTCGGGTTCGAAGGCTTGGCGCCGCTCTGGTTTCTAGCGTCGCTAGGAACGGGAATGAAGCTAGCGTGGTCGCCGCTCTCTTGTCTAGCGCTGCTAGGATCCGGTTATGTCGATTCATCAGCGCCGTGAGCGCGAACGTGCCGAGCGACACCGGCTGATCATCAGGACCGCGCGGGAACTGGCCGAGGCCGAAGGCTGGGACGCGGTGACGACCCGTCGGCTGGCGGAGCGCATCGAGTACAGCCAGCCCGTGCTCTACAGCCACTTCGCGGGCAAGAACGAGATCGTCGCGGCCGTCGCTCTGGAAGGCTTCGCGGAACTGGCCGCGGACCTGCGGGCCGTCGTCGACAAGGCGGACGGGCCGGTGGCGGCGTTCGCGGCGGCGGCGCGGGAGTACCTGGCCTTCGGGCTCGCCAATCCGGCGCTCTACGACGCGATGTTCACCCTCGCCACGGACCTGCCGTTCGGGCGGCCCGATGCGCCGGAGCCGCTGAAGGAAGCGTTCGGGGCGCTGGCGGGGACCTTCGCCCAGGTCGCGGGGGAGGGGGACCCGGAGGCGTTCACAGAGGTGGGCTGGGCCTCCTTGCACGGGCTGGTGACCCTGGCGCGGGGCGGCCGGCTCCGGCCGGAGCTGGAGCAGGAGCGGGTGGAGCTGCTGGTGCGGCGGCTGCTGGGGTAGGTGGGTCGCGGAGCGGGGCGGGGAGCGGGTGACGGCTGACAGCTGACGGATTTCAGAGTCTGTCAGCTGTCACCTGTTCGCCGTCAGCCGTCCGCCGGCCTGCGGATCACCGCCCTCCCGCCCGCGAGGTCGATCCCCGTACGCTTCGGCGCGCCGTCGTGCTCGTCGTCCCGCAGTACCAGCTCGACCCGCCGCTGCTCCAGCTGCACCCGCTTGCTCGGGTACAGCAGCGCGTGCAGCTCCTCCGTCGCGGTCGCACCCGCACCGCGCCCACCGGCCGAACCGGCCGCCGCCGGCCGGGCGCGTAGTCGCCGCACCACCGCACCGAGGAAGAACAGCACCACCAGCCCGGCCGGCAGCAGTAACCCGCCCGCCGCGCCCGTCAGAAGCATGCCCATACCGGCGTCAACGGTCAGTGTCCGCAGCTGAGTTCCCGGCAGCCGCGAAGAGCACGAAGAGCGCCCCGGCCGATCGGACCACCGACGCCGGGCGCCCCCGACCGCCCCCGAACCCCTACGGCAGTGGCCCCGTCGGCAGGTCGGCCGGCACGAGGAGCTGCAGCTCCTCCGTCGACGGGTCGGCCAGCGCCGCCACCCGCACCGCGTGACGCTCGACCATCGTCTCGAACACCTGCCGGGCCGTGCGCCCGTTGCCGAAGTTGGGGCCGCGCTCCAGCCGGGCGAAGTGGTCCAGTAGCGCGCCCTCGGTCGCCTCGGAGAGCGCGTACTCGTGTTCCGCGCACTGCGCCCGGGCGATCTCCAGCAGCTCGTCCGCCGTGTAGTCGGGGAAGGTGATGGTGCGTGAGAACCGAGACGAGACACCGGGGTTGGCGCACAGGAAGCGCTCCATCTCGGCGGTGTAACCCGCCACGATGACGACCACCTCGTCTCGGTGGTCCTCCATCAGCTTGACCAGGGTGTCGATCGCCTCGCGCCCGAAGTCCCGCGCGCCGTCCTCGGGTGCGAGCGCGTACGCCTCGTCGATGAACAGCACCCCGCCGCGCGCCCGGTCGAAGGCGGCGGCGGTGCGGATCGCGGTGGAGCCGATGTGCTCTCCGACCAGATCGACCCGGGCGACCTCGACCAGGTGTCCGCGCTGGAGCACCCCGAGCGAGGCGAGGATCTCGCCGTACAACCGGGCGACGGTGGTCTTGCCGGTGCCGGGGGCGCCGGTGAACACCAGGTGGCGGCGCAGCGAGGGCGCCTTGAGCCCGGCCTGGCGGCGGCGCCGGCCGACCGAGATCAGGTCGATCAGGGTGCGCACCTCCTGCTTCACCGTCGCCAGCCCGACCAGTGAGTCCAGCTCGGCGAGCGCCTCGTCGGCGGGCCGGCAGTCCGGGATCGGGGCGATCGCAGATGAAGCCGAGGCCGTCGAAGCCCCCGTAGGAGCGGCCAACACGGGCACGGCAGCGGTCAGTCGGGCCGGCCGAGGTGCCGGTACCTCAGTGGCGGCGCCCGCAGGGGCGGCCGGCCCGACATCGTCCGATGTGCACCCCTCCGTGATCGGCCCCGGCTCGGAGAACTCGAACCCGGCCCGCTCGTTCTGCTCCGTCCGGCACCGGGTGAGCTGGGTGCGGCATCCGTCGATGATGTGGAAGCCGAAGCCCTTGCCGTGTGATACCCGGCAGTCCTCGAAGGTGCCCCGCCCCTGCGCCGAGACGTACACCCCGGCGTCCGTGCTGGCCCGCACGGTGCAGTCGCGCAGCACCGGGTCGGCGCCCTTGGTGACGATGACGCCGGTGGCCACGTCCGAGATCTCGCAGCCGGTGAGCAGTCCGCCGCTGCCGTGGTCGCGGAACCAGAGCCCGGTGCCGGCCTCCTGCACCCGGCAGCCGGCCAGGGAGACGGTGGCCCCGCCGCTGACCGAGACCGCCGAGCTGCGGATCCGGCTGAACGAGCAGCCCTCGGCGACGGCGGCGGAGTCCCGGTCGAGGACGAACAGCGCGTCCGGCAGGTCGTGCAGCGAGCAGTCGGTGAGGGTGAGTCGAGCGCCGTCGCTGACCCACAGCGCCGGGTACTCACCGGTGGAGCCGTGGATCTGGCAGGACTCGGCGACCGCCTCGGTGCCCTGGTCCCAGACCGACAGCGCCCCGCGACCGAAGTCCCGCACGGTGCTGTGGACGAGGCTGAGCCGGGAGCGTCCGCGCAGGTCGGCGCCGTTCTCCGGCAGGTCGTGCACCCGGCAGCCGGTGAGTACGAGCTCGGCCTCGCCGTCCAGGGTCAGGCCGTTGCCGGTGACCCGGTGGATCTCGCAGTCGACCAGTCGTCCGCCGGCCTGCGCCTCGGCCTGCACGCCGCTGCCGCGGATCTCGTAGATCTCGCAGCCGGTCAGTTCGGCCGCGCTGCCCGGGTCGGAGAGCAGCACTCCGGCGCCGGAGGTGTGGTGGACGCGGCAGCGGTCCAGCGCGGCGGTCGCGCCGCCGAGGACGGCGAGCCCGGCCTGGCCGGCCGCGGCGACCTCGCAGTCCTCGAAGGCGGCGGCGGTCCCCTCGCCGCGCAGCCGCAGGCCGAGCCCGCCGGGGTTGGTGACCACGCAGCCGCGCAGGGTCGGCCGGGCGCCGCCGCCGACCTCGATCCCGGTGGCGGAGCGGGTCTCGACCCGGCAGCCGCTGAGCGCGGGCGTCGCCTGCGGGCCGGTGACCAGGACGGCCGGGCTGGAGCTGTCGCCGCCCTCGATCACCAGGTCGCGCACGGTCGCGGCGGCGGTGACGGTGAGCGCCACCCCGGAGGCCGGCTCGATCCGGACGGTGCCCGGGCCCTGGGCCGGCACGATCGTCACCGGCTTGTCCAGCAGCACGTTCTCCCGGAAGGTCCCCGGCCGGACGGTCACGGTGTCGCCCGGTTCGGCGGCCGCCAGGGCTTCCGCGAGCGTGTCGTACTCGCCCGCGCGGCGACGCCATCGGGATGCGCTGTCCTGGGTGACCCGGACCCTGTGCTCAGCCATGACGGTCTGTCGTCCCCACCTTCGTCGTGCCGGCGATCAACGGGCCGTACGCGCGGGGTGCGCGGGCCGTCCGCCCCACCGTAGCGCGCCTGTATGGGTGCTCCGGCCGCCCGCGGGCGGCCGGACACCGCTAGCACCCACCGCGGCCACAGGTTCCGACCACTTGTTCAACGAGCGCGCACAGCCTGGGTTCCGTACCGCCGCCCGGGAGCCGGAACGCAGGCCGACGAGCCGCAACGATGGAGCGCCCCGGGGCACGGACGCGTGCTCAGCGCCCGTCGGCGGGCCAGTGAGCTCCGTCCTCCAGCACCTCGACGTCGTCGCCGAGCCGCAGCGCGCCGAGCACGTCGCCCTCGACGTCGGCCGGGCGCTCGGGGATCAGGTTCTGCCCGAACGCGGCCTTGCGCAACAGACGGTGGTGTCGGGCCAGGGTGCGCAGCGGCTCGGGGCCGCGCCGCTCGCCGCTCTCCTGGTCGGTGGTGGTGATCACGCAGCGGCCGCAGGGCTTGACCACCTTGAAGGTGAGCGAGCCGATCCGGATCCGGCACCAGCCGTCCTCGGCCCAGGCCTCGGAGCCGGCGACGACCACGTTGGGGCGGAAGCGCTCCATCGGCAGGGTCTCGTGGCCGTCCGGGTGCTCGGCGGCGATCAGCTCGTTGAGCCGGTCCAGCGAGGCGGTGGTGGTGAGCAGCAGCGGGAAGCCGTCGGCCATCGAGACGGTGTCGCCGGGCTCGCCGTACTCCGGGTCGACGGGCCGGGCACGGGGGTCGTCCAGGTGCACGAGGCGGTACTCGCCGAGGTGTTCGGCGATCCAGCCGTGCGCCTCCTTGGCGGCCTCGACGGCGCGGAAGCGGGTGCCCCAGACCTCGACCTCGGCGAGCGGGTCGCCGGCCGCGACGGCGGGGGCGGTGACCTCGATCCGGGAGCCGTCGGGGGCGGTCAGCGACAGCGCGCCGTCGGGCAGCAGGGCGACCCGGATCTGTCCGAGGGCGGCGTTCTCGCGCTGGCTGACGAAGCGTCCGGTGGCGTCGGCGAGCATCCAGCGGCGGTCTCCGGCCAGACCCCAGGGCTGGACCGCGACGGTGTCCGGGCTCAGGCGGTACATCGATTTGACGGGGTAGACGTGGAGTCCGGTGAGGCGCATTCCCCCATCCTGCCAGCAGCGCTGCGGCCACCCGCACGGCCCCCGGATCTCCCTGTACGCGCACGGACCGCCCGGGACGCCGTGGGGGGCGTTCCGGGCGGTCCGTGGATGACCCGTTTCTCCGTTCGCCCGGCGTTCAGGGGTCGCCGGGTGGTGCTCAGGTGGTGCGGGTGCGGGCCGGGTGGGGTTCGGCCCTGTGGTGCCAGGGGCTCAGTAGCCCTGGGCCTGCGACTGGTAGCCGCCCTGGAAGTTGCCGGGCTCGCCGTACGGGCCCGGGCGCTGCGGCTGCATCGGGCGGACCGGCGCGACCGGAGCCATGGCCGGGCGCAGCTGGGCGCCGCCGAAGCCCTGGTCGCCGCCCTGACCCTGGAAGCCGGGGCCGGCCGGGTTCGGGCCGCCGAAGGACTGCTGGCCGCCGAAGCTCTGCGGACCGCCCTGCGGCTGGCCGTGGCCGAAACCGGCCGGGCCGCCGTTCGGCTGAGCGCCGAAGGTCTGCGGGCCGCCCTGGCCGATGAAGGTGTTCTGGCCGCCGAAGCTCTGGCCGCCGGTCGGCTGGTAGCCACCGCTGGCGGTCTGCGCGAACGCCGGGGCGGCGGGCTGCGGCCGCTGGTACGGCTGGGGGGCGCCGTAACCGGGGACGGGCGGCTGCGGAGCGGCGGCGTACGCCGGCGCGGGCTGCGCGGGGATGTACGCCGTGGCGGGGCCGGCGGAGGGGCCGCTGCTCGGGCCGGGGCCCAGGGCGAGGCGGGCGGGCGGCAGCGCGGGGAGGTTGCTGCCGGCACTCTCGTACCCGTTGCCGTACCGGTTCTCGTAGGACGGGGCGAGGCCTGATCCGTATCCGGACGACAGTGCCGGCGGCAGGGCGGCCGGCACATTGATGGGCGCGATCTGCGGGACGCCGCGCTCAGCCACGAGGCTGTCGTAAATCGGCGTGCCGGAGGAGAAGGACGGAGAGGGGTAGCCGACTCCGTCGTAGGAGCGGGGCGAGGTCATGGGGCATACGGTAAGCCCACAATGCGCCTGCTGAGGAGAGTGGGAGGGGGAGCAGTTCGAGTGTTTACACAGTCTTCGCTCGCACAAAGGTTTCGAAAGTGATAATAACGGACAAACTGGAGCTCAGTTCCGGACAACTCTGGCACCCCGTCAGTGATCGAACAGCACCCGGACGAGGCCGCCGCAAGACCTGGCGGTGACCGGCCGATGGACGGCTGTGGGCCCTGCGGAGAAACTTTTGCGGACAGGGCGTGCGCCGGCGCATTCAAGCCCCCGCCGACGGGCCGACAGAGGCTCGTGAATGTTTGGGGAATAAATTTCCCGTCAGCGCCCACAGCGGGCGATCCGGACGGCGGTCCGGTTGGCGACCCGAGCGGTGGGGGCTTCCTGCGGGGCCGTCAGCGCGAGTGCAGCGCCTGGCCCTGCGCGGGCAGGGCGGGCCGGGCGGCGATTTCGGAGGTGCAGAAGGAGCAGCGGGTCGCGGCGGCCGGGATCGAGCTCAGGCACTCCGGGCAGTCCGCCTTGGCGACCGGCGTCGGCTCGGCCGACTCGAAGCGGGCCCGCAGCTTGCCGACCGGCACCACCACGGCGAAGTAGATCACCGCACTGACCAGCACGAACCCGATCAGCGCGTTGACGAAGAGGCCGTACGGGAACTCGGTGCCGCCCACGTCGAAGGTCTTTTGGGTGAAGTCGCCGACCGCGCCGGTGGCGACCCCGACCAGCGGGGTGAGGAAGGCGCTGACGAACCCGGTGACGACGGCGGTGAAGGCCGCGCCGATCACGATGCCGACCGCGAGATCCACCACGTTGCCGCGCAGCAGGAAGCTGCGGAATCCCTTGAACACCGGGTGACTCCAAATCCGAACGGAGAAGGGGGGAGGTGGGATGGAGCGGAGCCGCCCCGGCCGGACATCCTGCCGAGCGGCCCGGGCCGAGGTCCAACCGCGTTCACCCGATCCGCGTAACCGGCCGATCGCCGGTGCCCGCCTTCCCGGGCGACGCGCGGGCGCTCCGCGTACCGGCCCATCGGTGGCGTCGTGGCCGGACAACCGGGCGGTACGGACGGCGACTTGATCCGGCCGGCGACTTGAGGCGGAGCGCGGCGGAGCGGAGGGGCGGCCGTCCGGAGCGGCCCGGGGCGAGGCGGGGCGCACGGCGGGCGCACCCGGCGCACGACGGCGGGCCTTCAGCGCACATCGGGTGTACGGGCGCGGGCGCACTGGCCACCACCGGGTTGCGCGAAGGGGCTGTACCGGCCGTGGTGCTGTGCCAAGGTCTGTCCATGCCCGACCATACGGCGGCCGATTCGGCCGGAGCCCGCCCGCGCGTCCTGCATCTGATCAGTGACTCGCGCCGGGGCGGCGCCCAGAACTTCGCCCGTGACCTCCACCGGGAACTGCGCCGCCGAGGCCAGGCCTCCGCACTGTGCGCCCTCGCCCCGCACCCGGCCGTGCCACCCGCCCGGTCGGGTACGGTCGCTTCGGGGGTGTGCAGCGCGGAGACGGTCGTTCCGGGCGCCTGCGACGAGGAGTGCCCCGACACCGCCGGCCTGCGCACCGCCGCCGTCCTCGGCCCCGGTCGGCTGCGCCCGAGCACCCTGCGCGCGCTGCGCTCCGCCGCCCGCGCCGCCGACGTGGTGCTCGCGCACGGCTCCGACACCCTGGCCGCCTGCGCCCTCGCCCTGGCCGGCACCCGCACCCCCTTCGTCTACGTCTCGGTCGGCCACCCCCGCTACTGGACCGCCAACCGGCTGCGCAGACTGCGCGGCGGCGCGCTGATGCACCGCGCCGCCGCCGTCACCACGCTCACCGCCGAGGCGCGCGAGGTCCTGGAGGGGCAGTTCCAGCTCCCCGGCGGCAAGGTCTGGGTGATACCCAACTCCCGTGCCGCCGAGAGCTATCCGCCCGCCGACGGCCGGGCCGAGCGGCGCGCCGCCCGGCACGCCCTGGGCCTGCCCGCGGACGTCCTGCTGGTCGCCTGGATCGGTGCGATAGCGCCGGAGAAGCGGCTCGACCTCGCCCTCGACGTGCTCGACCGGCTGCCCGACGTCCGGCTGGCCGTCGCCGGGGACGGCCCGCTGCGCGAGACCCTGGCCCGCCACCCGGCGGCCGCCCGCGCCCACTTCCTCGGCCCCCTGCCCGACCCCGTCCCGCTGTACCGGGCCGCCGACGCCCTGCTGCTCACCAGCGACAGCGAGGGCGTGCCCGGTGCGCTGATCGAGGCGGCGCTGGCCGGGGTGCCAGCCGTCGCCACCGACGTCGGGTGGGTGCGCGAGGTGGTCCGGGACGGCGCCACCGGCGCGCTGGTCGCCCCGGGGGACCCGCTCGCCCTGGCCGAGGCACTCGCCAAGGTGCTCGCCTGCAACCGGGCGGGCCTCGGTGCGGCCGCCCGGGCGCACGCGCTGGAGCACTTCGAGCTCGGTGCGGTGGTGGACGACTGGCAGCGGCTGGTCGCCGAGGTGTGGACCGGCGCTTCCGACTCGCGCTGACGGGCGGCTCGTTCGCGGGCCAGCTGCGCCGTTCGGGCGAATCCGGGCCCGCCGCTCCGCACCGACCCGCCGGTAGCGAACCGTCGCCAGCAGACTTCCCGATGTGAACTCGAAGTCGCTGCTGCGGTCAACCGTCCTGCTCGCCGTCGCCGCCGGGATCGCCGCATCCCCCGTTCAGGCCGGCGCGGTGTCCCACGAACCCCCCTCCGAGGGCGTCCAGTTCGTCAAGCTCGACCACCCGCAGCCGGTGCGCGAGAGCGCCCGCACCGAGGCGGTCGAGTTCTTCTGGTACGACTGCGAGCACTCGCAGCAGCTCGAACAGCCGCTGCAGGCCTGGGCGGAGAAGCATCGCGCGGACGTCGCGCTGCGCCGGGTCCCGGCGATCTGGCCGGGCGACCCGGGGGAGGGCACCCAGCGTGCCCACGCGCGCCTGTACTACACGCTGGAGCGCCTCGGCCTGGTCGAGCGCCTGCAGACCGGCGCCTTCCGCTCGATCCACAACGACAGGGTCGACCTCACCACCGAGGCCGCCGCCGTCGACTGGGTGGTGCGCCACGGCGTCGACGCCCAGCTGTTCCGCCAGGCCTACCGCTCCACCGAGGTGCGCGAGTCGGTGGACGACGCGGCCGCCCAGTTCGTCCGCTACGGCATCGACGAGCTGCCGACCGTGGTCGTCCAGGGCGAGTACCGCACCTCGCCGACCAAGGCGGGCGGCGTCGACGCGATGCCCGAGGTGCTGAACTACCTGGTGCAGCAGGAGTGGCCGCAGAAGCGCTGAGCGTGGCCGGACCGGTGACGTGGGGTCAGCCCACCCCTTGTCTAACCATTCAGATGCTGTTTAATGGTTAATATGAGCGAGCTGACGATCCCGCACGTCCACCACCGCTACGTCGACCTCGACGGCCTGCGCGTCTTCTACCGTGAAACCGGCCCGGCCGACGCCCCCGTCCTCCTGCTGCTGCACGGCTTCCCCTCGGCCTCGCACCAGTACGCCCGGCTGCTCGACGCGCTCGGCACCCGCTACCGCCTGATAGCCCCCGACTACCCGGGCTTCGGCCACAGCGACAGCCCCGCGCCCGACGCCTTCCGCTACCGCTTCGACACCCTCGCCGACGTGGTCGAACGCTTCTGCCTCGCGCTCGGCCTGGACCGCTTCGCGCTGTACGTCTTCGACTTCGGTGCACCCGTCGGCCTGCGCCTGGCCACCCGCCGGCCCGAGTGGATCACCGGCCTGGTGGTCCAGAACGGCAATGCCTATGAGGAGGGACTCTCGGACCAGGCAAGGGAGTTCATCGCCAACAAGCGCGGCGTCCCGGGCGCCGAGGACGCCGCCCGGTCGATCCTCACCCTGGAGATCACCCGCAGTCAGTACGAGGGCGGCACCGGCGACCCGAGCCTGGTCGCCCCCGACGGCTGGACGCTCGACCAGCACTTCCTCGACCTGCCCGGCCGCAAGGACATCCAGGTCGAACTGGCCCTCGACTACTTCTCCAATGTCGAGCTCTACCCGGCCTGGCAGGAGTGGCTGCGCACCAACCAGCCTCCCACGCTGGTGGTTTGGGGGAGCAACGACCCGTTCTTCACCGAGGCCGGCGCCCACGCCTACCTGCGCGACCTGCCCGAGGCGGAGTTGCACGTCTTCGACACCGGGCACTTCGCGCTGGAGGAGAAGCTGCCCGAAATCGCCCCGCTGATCGACGACTTCCTCGCGCGCACGCAGAAGTAGCCTGCCCCGTACGATGGTTCAGTCGCGGCGCAGCAGGTAGGTGACGAAGCCGAGCGTCCCCCGATAGCCGTGCAGCCACTCGGTGCGGTGGCGGTCCGCAGCCTCGCGGGCGGCCGCCGCGCCCGGGTGCTCCGGGTGGTCCAGCACCCACGCGGCCAGCGAACCGGTCCAGGAGAACTCGTAGTCGTCCCACTCCCGCGCCGTGGTGACATGCGCGTACACCGGGGTCCAGCCCTCCGCGAGCACCCGGTCGGTGGTGGTCGCCAGGTCCGCGAAGGCCTCCCGGGCAGCGCCCAGCCCGTCCAGCGCGGCCCGGGACGGCTCGCGCTCCCAGAAGCCCTCGCCGACCAGCAACCGGCCGCCCGGGGCCAACAGCTCACGGGCGGCCGCGAGCGTCGGCAGCAGCCCGCCGAAGGCGTGGGTGGCGCCCACGCACAGCACCAGGTCGAAGGGCTCCTCGGCGGTGAACTCCCGGGCGTCCAGATGGTGCAGGCCGATCCGGCGCACCACACCGAGCGCGGTCGCCGTCTCCCGGGCCCGGGTCAGCGCCTCCGCGTCCTGGTCCACCCCCACCGCCCGCCAGCCCGGTCGGGCGGCCAGCGCCCGCAGCAGCCAGGCACCCTCGCCGCAGCCGAGGTCCAGGGCCCAGCCGGACTCCTGCCCGGCGAGCGCGCGGTCCAGCAGACGGGCCACCGACTCGTCCGCCAGCGGTGCCGCGATCGGGTGGTGGGCATGAGCGAGGCGGGAGATCTGCTGATGGTCCATCCGAGCAGTATGAATCCGCCCGGCCCGGAGCGCCGGGCTTTTCTCACGCCCGTGAGTACGTCCGGCCCTTCCAGGCCGCGCCCCGGCCGCGCCAGTGCTGCACCGCCGAGTCCACCGTCATCAGCAGGTACAGCGAGGCCGTGAACGGCAGCAGCAGCACGGCCGCGGCCGGCTGCCCGTAGTACCGGACCATCGGCAGATAGGTGCCCGCCATCAGCGCCCAGGCCGCCCCGCCGGCCGCCGCCACCGCCGGAGCCCCCGCGACCAGCCCGGCCACCGTCGCCACCGGCGGCACCAGGTACACCAGCGCCAGCCCCAGCACCGTTCCGAGCAGCAGCGGCGGCGAATGCCTCAACTGGGCGTACGCGCTGCGGGACACCATCCGCCACAACTGCTCCAACCGCGGGTACGGACGGACGCTGTCCACCTGCTCCGCCAGGCCCAGCCAGATCCGCCCGCCCGAGGACTTCACCGCCCGGGCCAGCGACACATCGTCGATCACCGCCCCCCGGATCGCCGCCACCCCGCCCGCGCGCTCCAGCGCATCCCGCCGCACCAGGGAACAGCCGCCCGCCGCGGCCGCCGTCCGGGCGCCGGGTCGGTTGCTCCGGCGGAACGGGTAGAGCTGGGCGAAGAAGTAGACGAAGGCCGGGACGATCAGCCGCTCCCAGCCGGTCTCCGCCCGCAGCCGGGCCATCTGCGACACCAGGTCGAGCCCGTTGCTCTCGGCGGCGGCCACCAGGTCGGCCAGCGAATCCGGGCCGTGCGCGATGTCCGCGTCCGTCAGCAGCAGATACTCGACGTCCGGACCGGCCAGCTCCACCCCGTGCCGCAGCGCCCACAGCTTGCCCGTCCAGCCGGACGGCAGCGGGGGAGGGGTGGTCACGGTCAGCTCCAGCCCGTCCATCGTCCGCAGCTCCGCGGCCAGTGCGCCGGTGTCGTCCGAGCTGTGGTCGTCCACCAGGATCACCCGCGCCCGCCCCGGGTACTTCTGCGCCAGCAGTGTCGGCAGACTCAGCGGCAGCACCGCCGCCTCGTCCCGGGCCGGTACCACGACCGCCACCCACGGCCACCGCACCGGCGGGCGACGCGGCGGCAGCCGCACGTCGGTGCGCCAGAACGATCCGTGGCAGCACGCCAGCCAGAGCCAGACCAGCAGGGAGAACGCGGCGATCCACAGCAGGACGGTCACCCCGGAAGTCTGCCGCAGAACGGGCTCCGTCGGGAGGATCGACTAAAGTCTTGCCCCGTGAAGATCGCACTGATGGACTCCGGAATCGGCCTGCTGGCCGCCGCCGCCGCCGTTCGGAAGCTGCGGCCGGACGCCGATCTGGTGCTCTCTTCCAACCCGGCCTCGATGCCGTGGGGGCCGCGCACACCCGAAAAGATCACCGAGCTGGCCCTCGGCTGCTGCCGGGCGGCGGCCGCGTACGAACCCGACGCGCTGGTGATCGCCTGCAACACCGCCTCGGTCCACGCGCTCGCCACCCTGCGCACCGAACTGGAGCCCGGACTGCCCGTCATCGGCACCGTCCCGGCGATCAAGCCCGCCGCCGCACTCGGCGGCCGCGTCGCCATCTGGGCCACCCCGGCCACCACCGGCAGCGCCTACCAGCGCGGCCTGATCCGCGACTTCGGCGGCACCGCCGAGGTCACCGAGGTCGCCTGCCCGGGCCTCGCGGACGCCGTCGAGCACGGGGACGACGACGCCATCACCAGCGCCATCGCCGACGCCGCCGCCCGTACGCCGGTGGGCACCGACACGATCGTGCTCGGCTGCACCCACTACGAACTCGTCGAGGACCGCATCCGCGCCGCGGTCGCCCCCACCGCCTCCGCGGCCCTCACCTTCCACGGCTCCGCCGACGCCGTCGCCGCCCAGGCCCTCCGCCGCATCGCCGACCCCACCCGCACCGGCACCGGCACCCTCACCGTCCTCCACGCGGGCGCCCCGGCCACCCTCCCCGAGGCCGCCGCCCTCTACCCCCAGGGCCGCTCCCTGGCCACCCTCATCCCCTGACGGGAGCGTCGGCCCAGCCGACTTCTCATCCTGCGGCTTCCCGACCGACTCGAACGGGTCGCCCGGCCGGCAGCTTCTCGGCCGTTCGCACGGGAAGTCGGCCAGGTCGACTTCCTGCGCGGCGTGGGCCTTCCCGAAGCTTGAGACCGAGCTGAATCAGCCATCCCCCGGGCTTGGCCGCGCGGGCACGGTGTGTGCCAGAGCGGCATTGTGCTTTCGGGCCCGATGCCTTCGGTGGGAGCCGCTCGGTCGCACCCCACCGGAGCGGCATTGTGCTTTCGGGCCCGATGCCTTCGGTGGGAGCCGCTCGGTCGCACCCCACCGGTGCCCGCGCGGAAGCTCGTGCGCCGTCCGGGCAGGCTGCGTGCCTGAGAGGCACGCAGCCTGCCGCATGAACGAACCGAGCGGCTGGTCGGACGTGGACCGCCCTGTGCCGTCGCGGCGAGGCATGGGCCGGAGCGAGTCCGCCGCCGTGGGGAAGCCGAGTCCCGGCTGGCTTCCCCACGGCGGGGGTGGTGTCAGGCGACCGCTTGGCGGCGCCAGCGGCGGTAGGCGGGTTCGAGGCCGGAGAGGATGGTGTCGAAGCGGCGGGTGCTGGTGGTGGAGTCGACCTGGAGGCGGCTGATCTGGAGGGGGTGGGTGGGGAGGCGGGGGCCGAGGCGGTGGTCGGAGAGGAAGCCGAGGCGGTAGCCCAGTTCCTGCAGGACGGTTTCGGCACGGGGGTCGTGGCCGCCGTCGGGGTAGGCGAAGGCGGTCGGGGGTTCGCCGAGCCAGCGGGTGAGGGCTTCGTGGGCGCCGGTGATCTCGGCGCGGACGGTGGCGTCGTCGCAGCGGCCGAGGCACGGGTGCCCCTGGGTGTGGTTGCCGATGGCGACGCCACCGTCCCGCAGGGCGAGCAGGTCGGCGGGGGTGAGTTGTTCCTGGCGGGGCGGTCGGCGGTCCGCGCTGGCCCGCAGCTCGTGCAGGCTGCGGCGTCGGTCCGGGTCGGGCATGGCCTTGAGCCGCAGGAGCAGCTGGGACGGGCGGCCGCAGTCGAGCGAGCGGGCGCGGCCGCCGTGGCGGGCGAGGAAGTCGGCCTCGTGCCACCAGAAGGGGCGCTCGGTGCCGATGAGCTCGGAGATGACGAAGGCGGTCGCGGGGATGCCCCGCGCGTCGAGGGCGGGCAGGGCGTGGGTGAGGACGCTTCGGTCGGCGTCGTCGAAAGTGACCAGGACACTGCGCGGCGGCAGCGGCCGCCGCTCGGTGACGGCCTGGAGCACGGCTTCGAGTGAGACCGGGGTGGCCAGTCTTCGCAGCCGGTCGAGCTGGGCGCCGAAGGAGCGGTGGTCGGTCACCCCGTGGTACGCGAGGACGGCGAGCCGCTGGGCGGCCCGGGCCCGGAACAGGGGTTGCACGGGGGCGAACCGCAGCCATTCGCCCCGCGCGTCCTGTCGTTCCGTCTCGGCGTGCCCCGCGGTGACGGGCGTCCGGTGCGGGTCGGCGCCGGGATGGTCGGCGCGGTAGTGGTCGGCCGCCCACCCGGTGGGCGGCGGTAGCGCCCGCACGCCGGGCACGGGCCTGGCGCGGGCGATGGAGATCGGTGTGGTGGACTGGGTTTGCGGCAACGGTTCCCCCTCGGTCGCCGAGCGGCGTGGCGGTCCCGCCGGAGGACGGAGCCCGGCCTCCGACTCCAGGAGGCGGCGGCTCCGCTCCCTGGGTATTCCGGTTCATTGGTGGGGGGTTCTCACCCGTCCCGTGAACGGCTCCTGGATCACTCGATGTCATTGAGACCGCTGCCCCGCATGGATGGTTGTACCGGGGGGACGAGGATTTTTCGTGGACTGATTGTGGAGCAGGAACACGGCTCCGCGGGTCGGGAGCACCCCCGTACGGCCGGTTGCCCTGAGTGTCGGATCCCTCGCTCCCCGCGGGCTGCCGCGGGCGCGCGCCCGGGGTACCTTGGGCTCATGGCAGATGCGGACCGTGATCCCTTGCACCTGCACGGTGCGAGCCGGATGGCCCGGGCGTGCAGCGGTGGAGCCCTGGTCACCCACCAGATCCCGTTGGCGATGGTCGGCCTGGCCTGCCTGGCGCTGGGCATCGTCGTGGCCGTGATGGTTCCGGACAGTGACGGACCGGCCTGGGCGATGGCGGTGGCCGGCTGCCTGGCGGCGGGGGTCCTGTTGCTCGGCCGGATCGCCTTCGGGGTGTTGCGTGACCGGCGGCGCGCCACGCTCTAGCGGGAACGGAGCCGGACCCGAGCCGTCACCCGGGAACTGTTGAGCGATAGATCAACAGATCGAGTGAAATTGGTCAGATTGACCGAATTCCATCTTGTCCGACAATCCGAGGCCCCCTCTTTCACCATTCCCGGACAACCACTTCATTCTCCCCTTACTGTGAATAGATTCTTGCGACTCGGAGCGCCGTGGAGGGGAGCGATGAGCGGCAGACCGGGTGTGGCCGCGTCCGTCGCCGGCCCGCCCCGTCGGCCCGCACGGCGACCACCCGTAAGGCGACCACATGTACGGCCACCACCCCGTACGGTGACCTCCCCCCGGCGATCAGCCGGGGTGGCTGGATAGGCTCGCGGCATGGCCATTCCCCCCTTCCTCGCCGAACTCCGCTCCATGGTCGGCACCCGCCCGCTCTGGCTGAGCTCCGTCGTCGCCGTCACCGTGGACGACCGGGGACGGGTGCTGCTCGCCCGCCGGGCCGACGACGGGCGCTGGGCGCCGGTCGGCGGCATCCTGGACCCCGGCGAGCAGCCCGCCGACGGGGTGGTGCGCGAGTGCCTGGAGGAGACCGGGGTGGTGGTCGTTCCCGAGCTGCTCGCCTCGGTCACCGTCTCGCCCCAGGTCACCTACCCGAACGGCGATGTGACGCAGTACCTGGTGCTCACCTTCCGCTGCCGGGCGGTCGGCGGCGAGGCACGGGTGAACGACGACGAGTCGCTGGAGGTCGGCTGGTTCGGGCTGGACGAGCTGCCGCCGATGATCGACACCGAGTACGAGCGGCTGCGCCACGCCCTGGAGTGCCAGGGCCCGGCGATCTTCAGCTGGGACGGCAAGGAGCGTCCGTGAAGCCCGTCGGCCCGCGGCCCCGTCAGATCTTCCCCTGCCGGTAGGCCTCCTCCGCCGCGTCCAGCACCGCCGTCAGGTCCCCGCCCGCCGTGGCGGTCGCCGTGGCGGCCACCGCGCCCTCCACGAACGGGGCGTTGGCGAAGCGGACCGGGAAGGGCAGGCCGTGCTCGTCGGCGTCCGAGAGCAGGGCCCGGACGGTGGTGACCGCCCCGCCCAGGTCGGCGAGCACCACCACGCCGTGCCCCTGGTCGACCCGCCGGGTGGCGGCGGCCACCAGTACCGCGCTGATGCCCGGCCCGTCGGTCGGATCGCCGCCGGTCGCGGCGACCGGCGTGGGGGAGTCGGATCCGGTCAGAGCGAGCGCCAGGTTGCGTACGGCGGTGGCCAGTTCCTGGCTGTGCGAGACCAGGACGATTCCGACCCGGCCGTGCGTGGCCGGCCGGGCGGGGGTCGGTCGGGGCCGCGGGGTGGGTACGGGTGGGGTGCGGGGTGCCGGGGGGTGGGCCGAGGGGGCGTCGGAGATGGGGATGACGTCTGCGCGGCTGCCGTCCCGGCGGCTCATCGGCTGCTCCCTAAGGCGGGGTCGTGGGCTGGGTGGTGGGTTCGGGGCCGTACGCGCCCTGGCAGCACTCTGGCAGCTGCCCCCGGCCCCCGTCGCTCGGGACACGCCTCCGGCGCGCCCGGACGAGCCGCAGCGGGCTCGGAGGGGCCCCACCGGGGCGCGTACGAGCCCCGGTGGGGCCCGACCGGGCCTCGACCGGGCCGCGAGGAGGGCGACGGGCGCCGTGGAGCCTCGACCGCTCCTGCGGCGGCGCTCCTGCGAGGCCCCGCCTCCCCGCCCGGTGGAGTCCTCGTCAACCCGCTGACCGGGCCCGGGCGGTGTGGCTAGGCTGGCCGTGGAATGTCGTCGGGAGGAGATCGGTCAGTGGCAGTGAACAGCGGGACGGGCATCGAGGAGGCCGGCGCCCAGCCGGAGCTCGCGCCGAACGGGAAGCCGAAGGTGGACTTCACCGGGGCCGAGTGGCTGTGCAGCAGCCAGGGCGTCGGGGACGTCCAGATCGCCTTCGTGGACGGGTACATCGGGATGCGGGACGGCCGCCAGGAGGACGGTCCGATCCTGGTCTTCACCCCGGCAGAGTGGCGGGCCTTCGTGCTCGGTGCCCGGGACGGCGAGTTCGACCTCACCTGAGGCCCGGCCTCACCGGGCCGCCGGCGCACCTGAGGCGCCGACACGTACCCGCGGAGCGGACCCCTCCGGCACGGACGTGCGCGGCGAGCGGGTCCGCTCCGCGGGTGGTTCGGCGGCTGATGTCGGCACCGAACATCACATCCGATGATTCTTTGAGCGTGCCCCGTCAGAATTTCTGTTGACTGTTAGACAAACGCAGCTCAGAGTATGAGCACAGGCAGACGCCGTGCCCACCGCCCCCACGCGGCCAGACACGGCGCCTGCTGTGCGGCCCGGCAGTATTGCCAGGCCATCCTCCCAGTCATCCCCTGCGCACCGGGGTGCGTCGGCCGGTCCCGGCCCACAAGGGGCCGGCAGTCGCCGGGAGGCTGGCGCCGAAGCCGAGAGCGACTCGGGTGACGGCGCCTTTTGCTCGGGACCCGCACGCCCCCACGCGGCGGCGTCCCGAGCAGATCCACGGGAGCGACGGGCCGGGGCCCCGCGGATCTGGCTCTTGTTGCATGGAACTGTTGGCTTGTGTGTTGTGCTGTGTGCGATGACGAAGCTGGGTGCTCGGCTTTTCGGCACGACAAGTGCACAGTGAGGGATACGCGTGTAGGGCCGCGTTGCGACATGCCGTCCCCCCGAAGGGTGAAACCCAGAACGGCTGTCGTGCTGAACCGAACGTAGCCCGGACGGTTGCTCAGAGTCAACATTGGTCTCTGAGCGTCGATCTCCCGCCGGTCCCGAGTCGGTGCCCCACCCACCTCGCGAGCGCGGTGTGCCGGGCACGTACGATGTTCCCATGTCATTTCTCCGCCGTCGCTCCGGACAGCCCGCCGGCCCGGACTTCGACGTGCTCGCGATGGACCCGGGCGACTGGCCCGGCGACTTCGGTGCGGCCATGATGACCGGCCCGGACGGCTCCTGCCAGGGGATTTTCCTGCGCTACGACCTGTTCGGCGGCAGAGGCCCGGCGATGTTCATCGGCAATCTCCCCGAGGGCTCGCCCGCCCGGGAGACCGGCGACAGCGTGCCCTTCGAGGTGCGGCAGCTGCTCGCGGCGCTGGAGAACGACGAGCCGGTCGAGTTCGTCTCGGCCGAGGACTTCCCGGTCATGCTCGGGGACGACCTGCTGATCGTGAAGAAGATCAAGGTCAGCGAGGAGCGCGTGTTCTGCGCCCAGTTCGGCCGCAGTGACGGCGTCCTGGTCACCATCGCGTCCTGGGACCGACCGATTTCGGACGACCTGTATCAGCTGCTGAAGCCGCTTCCGGCCGACATGTTCCAGCAGGGCTGACCGGGCGCGCCCCCGGGGCCCGGGCGCTGCTTGACGGTTTCGATCACCGGTTCGTACAGTCGCGGACATGTCGTGCCGCCTCCCGCTGTTGACCCGTCGCAGGCATCTCGACCTGCGGCGTACCGCCAGTGCGGTGTGTCCGGGGCGCTGAGGGGGATTCGTCCCCGTGGCGGCGGGCAGCCGGCCTGACCCGGTCGGCGCCGAATCCGGGGGCGGGCCGTGCGTCGACCTCCGGGGCCGCCGGCCGGTTCCGCACGCCCGTACGGCGTGCCGTACGCACCCGCTGAGCCCACGCTGCCGCCCGGAGGCACCAGCATCATGACGACCCGCCCTGTCACCGATCGTCCTACGAACGATCGTTCTCGAACCGAATCATCGGATTCCGGCCAGCCCACTTCCGAGCGGCTCACTTCCGGCCGTCCCGGTTCAAGCCACTCCGCGCCGCTCGCGCCCGACCGCACCGCGGTCGAGGCCGCCCTGGCCGGACTGCCCCGGGTGGTCGACCTGCTCGCCGCCCGCGCCGAGGAGCACGACCGCGACGCCACCTTCCCGTACCAGGGCGTCGAGGCCGTCCACGAGGCCGGGCTGCTCACCCTGACCGTCTCCCAGCGGTACGGCGGACCGGGCGGCACGCTTGCCGACACCGTCCGGATGCTCGCCCAACTCGGCCGCGGCGACGCCTCGGTGGCCGTGGTCACCGCCCTCACCCTGCTCCGGCACGCCGAGCAGGCCCGCCGCGCGACCTGGCCGACGGCCGGCTACCGGCGGCTGCTCACCGAGTCCCGGCGCGGGCCCGCGCTGGTCAACACCCTCCGGGCGGAGCCCGGGGGCCAGCCGGGTGGACTGCCGCGGACGGTGGCCCGACGGGACGACGACGGCTGGCTGCTGACCGGCCGGAAGACCTACTGCACCGGCGCCGAGGCCCTGGCCTGGATGGCGGTCACCGCGCGGACCGACGAGCCCGAGCCGAGGATCGGCATCTTCCTGGTCCGCGGCGAGAGCGAGGGCCTGGAGATCGACCCGACCTGGGACCAGCTCGGCCTGCGGGCCAGCGCCAGCCACGACGTGGTCCTCGACCAGGTGCGGGTGCCGGCCGAACTGGCGCTCGGCCTCGGTGCCCCCGGCCCCGGGCAGGAGGACGGCCCGGAGGCCGAACTCTCCCGTGCCTGGCAGGATCTGGCCCTCGCCGCAGTGGCGATCGGGGTCGCCCGGGCCGCCGAATCCTGGCTGGTTCGCTTCCTCGACCAGCGCACTCCGGCCAATCTGACCGAACCGCTCGGCACTCTGCCCCGTTACCGCTGCGCCCTCGGCGAGATCGAGGCCCACCTGATCGGCGCCGAGGAACTGGTCGAGGGCCTGGCCCTCCGGGTGGACCGGGGCGAGCCGGACGCCGTGGCGCGGACCGGTCCGGCTCACGTGCTGGCCACCCGGGCCGCCACCGCGGCGGTCCAGCAGGCCGTCGCGCTCACCGGCAACCCGGGGCTGAGCCGGCGTCACCCGCTGGAGCGCTACCTGCGGGACGTGCTCAGCAGTCGGGTGCACCTGGCGCCGGAGGAGGCCGTCCTGGAGGCCGCCGGCCGGGCCGCCCTGGAGCGCGGCGCCCGGCCCTGACAAGCCCGCGCCGTGACCGGCCCGTGCCGTGGCAAGTCCGTGCCGTAGCAAGCCGGTTCAGCGGGTCCCGACTGCGGCCCGGACGGCCCGACGGGCCAGCGCGGCGTCGTCGTAGAGGCGGCGGATCATGATCCGCTGCTCCTCGCCGGCGCCCGGCACGTCGTACAGCCGGATCTCCCGCATCAGCACCAGCACCAGGTTCACCAGGAACGCGTCCCGGGCCAGCGTGCCGCCGCTCTGGGCGAGTTGGCTGATCTGGCGGCGGGCGGCCGTGTCGCCGGAGAGCACGCTCCACAGCACCGCCAGGTCGTAGCCCGGCAGGTACCAGCCGGCCTGCTCCCAGTCGACCAGCACCGGGCCGGACGGCGCCAGCAGCATGTTGCTGAGCAGGGCGTCGCCGTGGCACAGCTGCAGCGGCGTGTGGCTGAGACCGTGCAGCAGACCGCGCAGGTCGCCGGCGTCCCGGTCGGTGAGCTGGCCCACCGAGTGGTAGCGGGCGATCTCCAATTGGTAGTCCAGGCGCGGCTGGAACACGTCGCTCGGCGGCCGCCAGAGGTTCAGCGTCCGGACCGCGCCGAGCAGCGCCCGCACCTCGCCCGGGGTGGGCGCGTTGACCGGGTGCCGCTCCCGCGCGGCGGGCCGGCCGGGAACGCGCTCCATGACCAGCACACAGCGGTCGTGGTCGGCCGCGACCAGCCGGGGCAGCCGCACCGGCGGGCGGTGCCGGACGAACGCCCGGTAGACCGCGACCTCGTGGTGGAAGTCCGCCACCAGCTGCTCGAAGTACTCACTCCGCACCGCCTGCGGCGCCAGGCACTTGGCGACCACCGGGGCCCGCCCGATGGTGCCCGCCACCAGGATGTGGCGGCTGCCCTCGCGCAGGACCTGGCGCGGGGTGAAAGCCGGACATATCCGCGCGACGCTCGCCAACGCGGCCCGTACCGCCGGGGTCTGCAGCGCCGACGGGTCGATCCGCTCGGGCGCGGCGGGCTGGCCGGGCCGGCGGGCCCGCAGCACCTGGCCGTCGGCCTGGCGGGCGAGCGGGAGGCGGTGGCCGGCCGGCGGGGCGGCCACCGGGCCGCTCAGTCCCAGCGCCGTACGGCCGGCCGGGACCCGGGCGTCCGTGGACCGGCCCTCGGTGCCCCGCGGAGCCACCGGGCGGCTCGCCGGGGGCGCCTGCTTCGGGCCGGGACGGCCGGCGGCTGCGGTGGGGGGGCGCAGCGCGGTGCGGGTCGCGGTCGGCGTGGGGGTCGTCGCTGAGGAGTACATGGGCTGAGGGTGGTCCCTTCCGGTCCGTCGGCGGGTTACCCCGCGGGGCGGGGGAGGGCCGGTGCCGTGTGCTTCCTGGTGCGACGGCGGCCCTGCTTCGGTCGGTGGGTGGTGCGCGGGCGCCGGGCACGGACGCGGGGTCGGAACCCCTGTTCGGCAGTGCTCCGGCCGTCCGCACCCTGGGGAATGCGGTCGGCCGGATCGCCGTGGCCGTGCCCGGCGCCCCCGCGCCACCCGGCCGCGCCACCCCCTCGGGTGATGACCGGGAGCGTCCCGTGCCACGGTCGGGGGACTGTCCCGACCCAGGTGGGACGCCGCCCGACCCGGGGGCGAGGTGGCGCACCCCTACAACACACCCGTCGGGCACTGGCTTAGTAGTCTGGCGGGCCCTGGCGAACGGTGGCGAATGCTCGCCTGGCACTTGCCGGAGCCTCTAGCCTCGGAGGAAGCCGAGGAACCTGGGGGCTTCATTGAGCAGGGGACCCAACACCCGACTCGCCGATCTGTTCGTCCTGACCGGATGGTCCAAGGGCGAGTTGGCGCGGCTGGTCAACCGTCGGGGTGCCGCGATGGGGCAGCAGCAGCTGTCCACCGACACGTCGAGGGTACGGCGTTGGATCGAGCAGGGGGAGATCCCGCGCGATCCGGTACCGAGGGTGCTGGCAGCCGTGTTCACGGAGCGGCTCGGACGTGTCGTCACCACTGAGGACCTCGGTCTGGAACGACACCGGCCCACCAGGTCCGGAGCGGAGCCGTCCGCAGCAGCGCCATGGTCGCCGGAGCGAACAGCCGCGGTCCTCACCGAGTTCACGGGAATGGACCTCATGCTGAACCGACGTGGATTGGTGGGTGCGGGAGCCGCGCTCACGGCCGGGGCGGTCATCGCCGACTCGCTGAAGGGCTGGCTGGGCGGGGACGCGGTCGCGTACGCGGCCTCGGTGCCCGGGCCCCGCCAGGTGGTCACCGGGGCCGGCGCGCGCCCGGTGGTGGACGTGTACGACGCGGGCCCGGTCGGGCTCGACGAGGTGGAGTCGCTGGAGCGCTCGGTGCAGGTGTTCCGCGCCTGGGACGCGGCGCGCGGCGGCGGGCTCCAGCGCAAGGCCGTGGTCGGTCAACTCAACGAGGTGGGCGGCCTTCTGACGCACCGCCACAGTCCGGTCGTGGAGCAGCGGTTGTGGCTGGTCGCGGCCAACCTCGCGGTGCTCGCGGGCTGGATGTCGCACGACGTGGGGCTGGAGCCCACTGCCCAGCGGTACTTCATGATCGCGGCCGAGGCGGCCAAGGAGGCCGGCGACCGGCCGCGGGCCGGTGAGGCGATCTCCCGGGCCGCGCGGCAGATGGTGCACCTGGGCCGGGCCGACGACGCGATCGACCTGATGTCGGCGGCCAAGGCCTCCGGCGGCCGGCTGCTGCCCAGAACACGCGCGATGTTCAACACCGTCGAGGCCTGGGCGCACGCCTCTATCGGGCACTCCCAGGACACCTACCGCCTCCTCGGCGAGGCCGAGGAACTGTTCACCGAGGAGGCGCCGGAGCCGCCGCCGAACTGGATGCAGGTCTTCGACGAGGCGGAGCTGCGCGGCATGCAGGCGCTGGTGCTGCGCACGCTGTCCGAGCACGACCAGGCGGCGGCTCCCCTGGCCCAGCGGCACGCGGAACAAGTGATCACCCTGCGGGAGGGCACCGGGCAACTGCGCTCGGCACTGTTCGACCGGATCACCCTGGCCTCGGTGCACTGGATCACCGGGGAGCCGGACGCGGCGGAGTTCCAGGCCAAGATGGTGATGAACCTGATCGGCCAGAACTCCTCGCACCGGACCTGGGACCGGCTGCGCGAGATGTACCGGCTGACCGCGCGGTACCGGGGGCTGCCGGTGGTGGACGAGCTGCGGGCGGAGCTCGGGCGGGAGTTGCGGGCGGCGGACACCAAGAACCGGCCGCGGCTGTCGTGAGGCGGGTGGTGACGGGCCGGGGTGCGGCCTCGGCCGTCGTGAGGCGGGTGGGTGGCGTGCTCGCTCGCCCGGGAGGATTCGGGGTGCGGCTCAGCGGGGCGGGGCCGGCCGGAGCAGCATCCGCAGCGCGGTGACGGTGCCGTCCGCGCCGAGCACGGGCTCGCCCGCGCACTGGACGCTGTCGTGCCGCCCGTCGGTCCGGCGGATCCGCAGGGTGCCGGCGGCCGGGCGGCCGTGCACCAGGGCGTCGGTCATCATCCGGCGCAGCAGCGGCCGGTCCGCCTCGGGAAGGCGGTCGGGCAGCCGGTCGAGGCTGAGCGGGCCGCGGCCCGGGTCGCAGCCGAGGAGGAGGTAGGTCTCCGCGTTCCAGCGAATGCCGTCGGTCAGCAGGTCCCACTCGGCCGAGCCGACGAACCGGTCGTCGGCGCCGCCGTTGCCGAGGTAGGGGCCGGACGGCTCCTGCGCCGTGCCGTCCACTCTGCCGTCCGTTCCGCTGTCGGTGCCGCCGTCCGTTTCGTCGCGGGCGTGGTCGGTGCTGCCCGCGGCGCCCGGGCCGTCGGCGCCCGCCGGGGTGCCGTCCACCATGGCGGTGTCCGGCGGGCGGGCGGCGCCTAAGGGCATGTTCATGACGGGTCCATCGCTCGGTGCGACCAGCCGTGTGCGGGTCGTTGGGTAGTGAGAAGACTGTCGCACAGCGTCCTCGCCGCTGTGGGCGATTTGGACAGATCGCAGGCAAAATTCCCCTGGCATATGCCACTGTGGCAGCGGCCTTCGTCGCCCTGTGTGCGGAAGGGGGCCCGAGGCGGTAACCTTCGGTGATTCCGGCGCCCGGGCGCCCACCGCAGTACCGACCAGAGACCCCGGCGACGGAAATCCCGTTGCCACTACGACCGCCGCAACGGATGCTGACCTCATGTTCGAGCCAGTGATAGCACCCAGTGCCAGCCTCCTAGGCCTCCTGCAGCGAGGCCGTGGTGACGGGCAGCTCCATGCGCTGGCCGCCGACCGTGCCGAGGCCATCGCCGCGCTGGAGGAGTGCGTCACCAGGGATCCGCGGGCTGACTGGCAGGTCGAGAGCCGCTCCCTCTACTACGCCCGCCTCTACATGGAGCTGGAGGCCTCCCTCGACGGGATCGAGGACCACCTCCACTCAGCCGAGGACCTCGTCAGCGACGACGAGAACCGCACCGGTCTCGCCCTCTCCGTCCTGGGCCACCTCGCCGCCTACGGCCGGCGGGACGCACTGCTGATGCTGCGCGAGTACGCCGCCACGGGCGCCAACTGGGCCTGGGCCCTGGACGAGCTCGCCCTGCGCGACGACGACCGCGGCCTGCTGCTGCTCGGCACCGCCGTGCTGGACCGCTTCCCGCCGGGCCCCGAGGGCGACGCCGAGCTGCGCGAGTTCATCCGCAACGCGTACGAGCCCCGGCCCTGGCGGCTGTGGGCGGCCTACCACCCGAGAGTCTCCGCGGCGAGCGAGCAGTCACCCTTCGACCTCTGGCAGCGCCAGCTGAACCGCAGCGGCGTCACCCCGGGCTGGTCCACCGCCGACGTGCTGGTCTGGGCCGACCAGGGCGAGCTGGGCGACCTCGGCGCCGGCGCCTTCCTGTCCCGCCCGGAGCCCGTGCGGGCCGAGGACGACCCGTCCGCGCCCGATGCCGTGGACCGCCGCGCCGCCGCGGCCGCCCGCTGCCTGACCGCCGTGGTCCGCCCCGAGGATCGTCCCGTGCTGCTGGAAGCCGCCCGCGGCGGTCTGACCGGCGCCCGGCGGGCCGCCCTGCGCTACCTGGTCGACCAACGCGACCCGGCCGCCCTCGAACTGATCGAGGCTGCCGCAGCTGACGTGGACGACCGGATCGTGCGGGCCGCGCTGGAGCTGTTCGGCCGGATGCGCGGCCCCGAGGTGCTGGCGCAGGCCCGCCGCTGGGCCGACCCGGCCAGCGGGGGCGCCGACAGCGCGCTCGGCGAGGCCGCCGTCCGCCTGCTCGCCGACGCCGGGGAGCCGGTCGACGCGCCGCTGGTGGTCGCCGGGCTGCGCCGCTGGATGTCCGTGCGCGGGGTCAGCGGTACCGGGCTCGGTTCACTGGTCGACGGTGCGGGGCGGCTGGCCGCCGCCGACGCCGTACCGGTCCTGCGCCACATCTACGGGGAGGCCGCCTCCTCCGAACTGCGCGGCCGCGCCGCCCGGGCGCTCGCCGTCACCGATGTGCACTTCCCCGAGGGGCCCGCCGTCGAGTGCCTCTGGGACTGCGAGGAGTCCACGCGTGAGCTCGCCGCGCGCCATGTCGCCACCACGGGCGACGCGCGTGTGCTGGAGCGGCTGCGACGGCTCGCCGCCGACCCGGCCGAGGAGGCCGAGGTCCACGCCGCCGTCCGCGGCCGATTGACCGCCGCCCGGGAGTTCGGGCGTTAGGTCCCGTCGGCAGGCTCCCGCCTGCGGGGCGACGCCGGGGCGCTGGTCCTCAACGTTCAGTGGGCCGGGACACCGCGAAGGTGTCCCGGCCCACTGCTTTTCCGGCCGATCCGGCGTCTCGGATGTCTTTTGTGGAACGGCGTTCTACTTGATCGAACCCGCGTCCGGGGCCAGTACGCCGCCGGAGCGGGAGACGCCCGGGATCAGCGCCAGCGCCTGGGCGAAGCCGTGGCCGGCGCCGTGCGGCAGGGTCAGGTCGGTGATCGGACGGGCGTGGCGGACGGCGCGGGTGCGGTCCGCGAAGGCCAGGACCAGGCCGAAGACGATCAGCGTGGTGCCGATGATCCGAAGGTCGCGCAGATGCGTCTCGGTGGTGTCCCGGAACAGCTTGCCGAGGATGCCGATCGGCAGGGTGCTGATGATCACGAACCAGCCCGTCCGGGCGTCCGGGTCGGAGCGCAGCGCCGGGCGGAACAGCGACAGCGCCCAGGCCCGGATGATCCCGGCGATGTCCTTGCGGAAGTAGATCGGCACGGCGGCCTCGGTGCCCAGCTGGGTGACGGTGGTGAAGGCCGCGCCCGGGTCGTCCCAGCCCAGCAGGGCGGAGAACACCCGCAGATGGGCGCTGGAGGAGATGGGCAGGAACTCGGTGAGCCCCTGGATCAGGCCGAGAACGGCCCCGTGGAGCCAGTCGATCACCAGGCATCCGCCGGGGGTATCGGGCGGGCGCTGTGCTGGTGCGGCATCGGCGGGTCCTTGCGGGTCGGAGCGGGCGTGCGGACGACCGCGACCCGCGCGGACCCGGGCCGCGCGCGGGCCCGGCGCGCGGTCGATGGTACGGGGTGAAATTGACAGTTCTTTGTTCACCCTTTAATCGGCCTTTGCGCGCCGGGCCTCCACGGCTCAGCCGAGCGGCCGGGCCCTGACCCAGGTGCGGTCTTCCGTCAGATACGTCTCGACCCGCAGGCCGGCGTCCGCCAGGGCCTGTTCGAAGGCTTCCGTGGTGAGCGGACGGGACAGGAAGGTCTGCGTCCAGGTGCCGTCCGGGAACTCGTACTGCGCGTGGACGGAGTTCACCCCGTCGCCCACCGGTGTGGCGGAGAGGATCCGGGCCGTCCCGTCCGTTCCGATCCGGCTCTCGCGTGGCACGTTGAGGTGCCAGTCCTCACCCTCGCGCTGCACCAGCACGCAGCCGTCCTCGGCGACATGGCGGCGGCAGGTCTCCAACAGGCCCTGGCGGACGGCCACATCGCCGGCGTGCACCAGGAAGGAGGCGAGCATGACGACGTCGAAGCGCTCGCCGAGGTCCAGTTCCTCGATCGCGCTGCGCACGGTGCGGACGCCCGCGCGGACCCGGGCCACCATCTCGGCGGACTCGTCCACGGCCGTGACGGTGAAGCCGCGGTCGACCAGCGGGTGGGTCATCCGGCCGACGCCGCAACCCAGTTCGAGAATGCTCGCGCCGGGCGGCACGGCGGACTCGATCACGTCCGGTGCGTTGCCCACCGGGAGTCGGGTCCACACCTCGACCGCGCAGCCGTCCGGGGTGATCGCGCCCGCACCCGTGCCGTCGTAACCCCGGCGTCGCTCGTCGCTCATGTTCGTGTCGTTGCCCATGGGGACCATCGGAACACGGGCGGGGCGAGTGGGGAAGGACGGTTCGGCGGCTTTCGGTCAGTCTGTCGGCTCCGCCGGTGCACCGGTCCGTGCGGCGCCCTCCAGCTCGGCCACGGCTGCGCGCAGCCAGGAGAGTTCGGTCTCGGTCGTGGCGCGGGCGGTGAGCAGCAGGCCGCGCCGGAACGGGTCGGTGAACTCCTCGGCGCTGCGCGGACGGTCGCCGTCGTAGTAGAAGCTGGCCGGCTCGGAGAGGAACGCCAGTCGGCGGCGGAGCACGGCGGCCTGGGCGGCCGGGTCGTCGAGGTGGCGCAGGAAGGAGAGCAGGGTGGTCCAGCGGTTGCCGTCGCTGATGTCCAGCGGCTCGGGCGCGCGCAGGGTGTCGAGCAGTGCGGTGCGGCCGGCCTCGGTGAGGTGCAGGGTGTGTCGGGGTGCGGCGGCGCTGCCGGGCTCGGTCTCGCGGACCAGCAGGCCGTCGGCCTCCAGGCGCTTGATCGCGGGGTAGAGCGTGCCGTCGCTGATCGGGCGGATGTGGCCGGTGAGCCCGGCGAGGTGGCGGCGCAGCTCGTAGCCGTGCAGCGGCCGGTCGTACAGGAATCCGAGGATGGCGAGCTTCAGCATGGGGCCACCCTCTCAGATCCATGTCTCGTGGCGCGGGTATATCGCTTCCGTGATACCTCGGCATCGAGGTATGGTCTTCGCGATTCCACCGGCCTCTTCGAGTCCTTCGAGTCCTTCGAGTCCTTCGAACCAGGAGTGTGTGCGCATGCGCGAAGCCACCGTCACCCCGAACGGCGACCGGATCCGCTGGGTCGAACTGCCCGGCGCCGAGCCCGCCCGGGTCTACCTGCACGGGCTGGGCGCCAGCTCGCCGGTCTACTTCGCCGCGGCCGCGACCCACCCGCTGCTCACCGGGCGCCGCTCGCTGCTGCTCGACCTGCTCGGCTTCGGCATCAGTGACCGGCCCGGAGACTTCGACTACACCCTGGAGGCGCACGCCGACGCGGTCGCTGCGGCCGTAGCGGCGGCCGGGCTGGACCGGGTCGAGGTGGTCGGCCACAGCATGGGCGGCGCCATCGCGATCGTCCTGGCGCACCGGCACCCCGAACTGGTCGCGCGGTTGCTCCTGGTGGACGCCAACCTGGACCCGATCACCCCTGGTCGGCAGCGGATCGGCAGCAGCGGGATCGCGAGCTACACCGAGGCGGAGTTCCTGGCCGAAGGGCGGGCAGAGGTCGCCGAGCGGGTCGGCCCGTTCTGGTGGTCCACGATGCGGCTGGCCGGACCGGAGGGCCTGTACCGCAGCGCCCTGCACCTGGCCCGGGGCAGTGAGCCGGCCATGCGCGAACTGCTGCTCGGGCTGGACCTCCCGCGTACCTTCCTCCACCCGGCGGCGGACGGCGAGCCGGAGGGCGTCGACGGGCTGCAGGCGGCGGGCGTGCGGGTGGTGGCCGTGCCGGACTGCGGGCACAACATCATGCTCGACAATCTGGAGGGCTTCGCGAGCGCGGCCGCGGAAGCGCTCGGCGCGGAATGAGCTCAACGCGGCTGAGCTCAACGTCATGGGCTCGGCGTGGAAGGAGCTCAGCGCGCGTTGAGCCCGCAACGCGGGTTGAGTCCGAACTAGGCTGAACGGGACCGCCCGAGAGGAGCCCGCCCGATGCCGGTTGCCGTGCCGCCCGCGTTGACCGAGTCGCTGGAGGAGTTCCTGGGCGAGGAGGGCCGCGTCTGGGCGGCCCGACTCCCCATCCTGGCAGGAGAGTTGCTGGAGCGGTGGGAACTGCGCCCGGACGGGCCGACGTCCCACGGTGTGGTCGGACTGGTGCTGCCCGTGCGGCGCGCCGACGGAACGCCCGCGGTACTCAAGCTCCAGCCGGTGGACGAGGAGACGGCGGGCGAGCCCGACGCCCTGCGGGCCTGGGGCGGACGCGGCGCCGTCCGGCTGCTCGACTGCGAACCGGCTTCCGGCTCCATGCTGTTGGAGCGCCTGGACCCGTCGCGATCGCTGCTCGACCTGCCCGACCACCTGGCGGCGCTGCGAGTGATCGCCGAACTGCTCAGGGAGTTGACCAGGCATCAGGCTCCCGCGCGGCTGCGGAGGTTGACGGACCTCTCGGATGGCCTGCTGATGCGGGCCCCGGCGGTGGCGGCCGCCCTCGTCGACCCCGGCGAGCGGCGGCTGGTCGCCGACTGCGCGGCCGCCCTGCGTGAGGTCCGCGCCGAGCCGGGCGACCGGCTGCTGCACTGGGACCTGCACTACGGCAACGTCCTCGCCCCGCTGCCGGGCAGCGGCCGCGGACCCTGGCTGGCCATCGACCCCAAACCGCTCGCCGGGCACCCCGGCTTCGAGCTGCTGCCCGCCCTGCGCAACCGCTGGGACGACCTGCGGGCCGGGGGCAACCCGGGTCGGGCGCTGCGGTTGCGCTTCGACCTCCTGGTGGACGTACTGGAGTTGGACCGGGAGGTGGCCGCAGCCTGGACGCTGACCCGGGTGCTGCAGAACGCGGCCTGGGCGGCGGAGGAGGGCGAGACGGCGCTCGACCCGGCCCAACGCGCCATCGCCGAACTGCTGTTGGACCGTTCCTGACCTGCGGCGCTTCCGACCCAACGCTCCCGGCCTCAGCGCTCCCGCAGCAGTACGAAGCGCACCGGCGTCCCCGGCCGGGCCTGGGCGGCGGCCGAGAGGTCGGCGGCCGGTACGACGCCGACCACCGGGTAGCCGCCGGTGGTCGGATGGTCGGCCAGGAAGACCACCGGCTGCCCGTCCGGGGGGATCTGCACCGCGCCCAACACCATGCCCTCGCTGGGCAGTTCACCCTCCCGTGTACGGGCGACCGCAGGGCCCTCGGTGCGCAGCCCGATCCGGTTGCTCGCGGGGGAGACCCGGTACCCGTCCCGGGCCAGCCGGGCCAGTGCCGAGGGTGCGAACCAGTCCGCGCGCGGGCCGAGCCGCAATCGCAGCACCAGTTCGGCCGGGGGAGCGGGCAGCGGCACCAGGTCGGCCCGGTCCCGGTACGGCGGGGGAGCACCGACCGGCAGCCGGTCGCCCTCGGCCAGCGGGGCGGGGCCCAGGCCGGAGAGCAGGTCGGCGGAGCGGCTGCCGAGTACCGGTGGGACGTCGATGCCGCCCGCCACCGCCAGATAGCCGCGCACCCCGGCGGTCGCCGCGCCCACCTCGACCACCGCCCCGGACGGGACCGCGACCGGCGCACCCCAGGCGGCCGCCCGTCCGTCCACCGTCACCGGGGAGGGCGCGCCCGTGACCGCGACCAGCACCGGCCGGACGGCGCGCAGTGCGACCCCGCCGAGGGTGGTCTCCAACCCGGCGGCCCCCGGTTCGTTGCCGACCAGCCGGTTCGCCGCCCGCAGCGCCGGCTCGTCCAGCGCCCCGGCCCGGGGCACCCCGAGGTGGGCGACGCCGCGTCGCCCGAGGTCCTGGACGGTGGTCAGCGGCCCGGGCCGCACCACCTGCAGTTCGCCCAACTCAGCCCGCCCCTAAGCCAGCCCTTAAGCCCGTTCCGCCGTGAACCGTACCCGCACCCCCGGCGCCAGCAGCGCCGCCGGTTCGTGCTCCGGGTCCCAGAGTGCCAGCGCGGTGCGCCCGATCAGCTGCCAGCCGCCGGGGGAGGGGCTCGGGTAGACGCCGGTGTACGGGCCGGCCAGGGCGACCGAGCCGGCCGGGACGGAGCTGCGCGGGGTGTCCCGGCGCGGCACCTCGTACCGCGCCGGCAGCCCGGTGAGGTAGCCGAAGCCGGGGGCGAAGCCGCAGAAGGCGACCACGTACTCCGGCTCGGTGTGGATCCGTACGGCCGCCTCCTCGGAGACCCCCCAGAGCGCCGCGACCTCGGCCAGGTCGGCGCCGTCGTACACGGTCGGGACCTTCACGAGGGGGCCGCTCGCCGCGGCGGCCGCCCGTGGCCGGGCGGTGCGCAGCAGCGCCGCCACCGCCGGGACGTCCGCGACGCCGTCCAGCAGCACCGTGCGCGCGGCGGGCACGAGTTCCTCGACCTCGCCGAGTTTCCCGGCCGCCTGCCGCTCGCGCAGCCAGCCGTACAGGGCGGCGACCTCGGCCGCCCCCGGGAGCTCGACCAGCAGCGCCCGCTCGCCGACCCGCCGGACCGCGCCGACCGTCATGTGAACGCCTCGACCCGGACCCCGGCGGAGGCGAGGGCGCCGCGGATCCGCCAGGCGAGCTGCGCGGCGCCGGGGGTGTCGCCGTGGACGCACAGCGAGCGGGCCTCGACGCCGATCCGCTCGCCGCCGACGGCCTCCACCCAGCCGTCCCGGGCGATGCCGACGGCACGGGTGATCACCGACTCGGGGTCGTGCACCACCGCGTCGGGCTCGCGGCGCGGGACGAGGGTGCCGGCCCAGGTGTAGGCGCGGTCGGCGAAGGCCTCGGTGACCACCGGCAACCCGACGCCCTCGGCGACCGCGAGCAGCCGGGAGCCGGGCAGCCCGAGGACGGGCAGCGGCCCGTCGCAGACCGCGCCGGCCCGCAGCACCCCGGCCACCACGGCCTCGGCCTGCTCGGAGTCGGCGACCACCCGGTTGTACAGAGCGCCGTGCGGCTTGACGTAGGAGACCCGGGAGCCGGCGGCGCGGGCGAAGACCTGGAGGGCGCCGATCTGGTAGGCGATCTCGTCGGCGAGTTCCTCCGGGGGGACGTCCATCGCGCGGCGGCCGAAGCCGGCCAGGTCGCGGTAGGAGACCTGGGCGCCGATCCGGACACCGCGCTCGGCGGCCAGCGCGCAGACCCGGCGCATGGTCGACGGGTCCCCGGCGTGGAAGCCGCAGGCGACGTTGGCGCTGGTCACCACGGACAGCAGTGCCTCGTCGTCGGTCAGGCTCCAACGCCCGAACCCCTCGCCGAGGTCCGCATTGAGATCGATCACCGCATCGGCCACGCCCGTCCGCCTCCCAGCAGCTGTTGAGCCAGATGGTAGGGCCTGCGGATGAAGCCCGGTGTCCGTGACCCGGGCCCCCTCAGGGCCCACCAGCGCGCGGCCCCCGCCCGCGCGCCCCGGGTGGCGCCTGGGACCGCCGGCTCAGTTCGCGGCCAGGCGTTCCTGGAAGGAACGTTCCAGCGGACGCAGCGCCCGCATCACGATCAGCAGCGGAATGACGCCGAAGACCCCGAACGACATGTCGATAAACCGCCACACCACCGGAATGCCCCGCAGCGGTCCGCAGATCAGCGCCAGCGGGATCACGGCGCCGCAGGCGAGCACTGCCCAGCGGATCACCCAGATGTTGCGGACCGGGTCCTTGAGCGGGCCCCAGAAGGCGGCGGCGATCACCAGGTGGGCGAAGGCCAGCCAGTCGGTGCCGTACGCCAGGAAGGGGTAGCGCTCGTTGGTCTCGGTGATGCCCTGGTGGACCCGTTCGAACCAGGCGAGGACGGCCGGGAAGTGGTCGGTCAGCGGAGCGGCCGGGCCGGAGGCGAAGTCGACCAGCAGGCGGGTCTCGGTCTCCAGCGGGAACGCGGTCAGGCCGCTCAGCACCAGGCAGACCAGGAACAGCCGGAGCCACCGCCGGACCCGCCGCAGGATGACCGCAGGGTCGCCGTCCATCTCGTACACCTCCGAAACGGGCACGCCGCGCGGAAGCCGCGCCGGACGTGCCGAAGGGGCAGGCGGGCCTTGTCCCGTCTGCGCGGAACCGACTCTAGACCCTCGATTTGAACGTGTTCAACATGCCCCGGGGTGGCTCCGAACGCGCCCCGGGCCGCTCCGTCCCCGGGCCGCTCCGCCCCCGCCCGGCCCGGACGCGCGGATGCCCGGGCGCCGAAGCGGCACCCGGGCATCCGTGGAGCAGCGGCTAGGCCGTGTACGTGTACGTCACCGGCGCGCTGGTGCCGCCCGCCGTGGTGACCGTGACGTCCACCGGCCCGGGCTGGGCGGCCGCCGGAGCGGTGGCCGAGCAGAAGGACGGCCCGCAGGAGACGTGCGCGGCCGGCACCCCGCCGAAGGCGATCGAGCCGTACGCCAGGTTGCTGCCCTGGACGTACACCTGGGTCCCGCCGGCCACCGGCCCGCTGGTGGTGGTCAGGTTGCTGACCGCCGGCGCGGGCGGCGCCGGGGGTGGGTCGCCGGTGTAGTCGAAAGTGACCGGCGCCGCGGCCGTGCCGCCGGGGGTCACCACGCTGACGGGGGTGCTGCCCGAGCCGCCGGGCGTGGTCACCGTGCAGGTGGTGTCGGTGCAGGTGCCCGGCGCCGGGACGCCGCCGACCAGCACCATGCCGTTGGACAGGTTGTCGCCGCTGACGGTCACCGAGGTGCCGCCCGCGCCCGGGCCGGTGGTGGTGTCGAGGCCGGAGACGGCCGGGGCGGCCTGGACGGTCGCCGGCAGGTAGCTCTGGCTGCCGAGGTCGTATCGGGAGACGTGCCCGGTCGGGTCGGTGTCGTTCGGGTTGGCGGCCGTCACCGTGATCACCCCGGCGATCGGCACCCCGGGCGTGGTGTGGAGGTTGAGCTTCATGAACTCGCTCTTCCCGACCACCCGGGTGCCGGTGAGCACGGCCTCCAGGTGGCGGCCGTCGGGCGAGAGGGTCTCGGTGAACGTGTAGTCGTACGGCGTGGAGTAGAACATCGCGCCGTCGGTGGTGACGCCCGGCGGCAGGTCGACGGTGAAGTGCGTCGGGCCGGTCAGGTCCGAGGTGCCGGACGAGACCCAGCTTGCCGACATGGTGCCGGACCTGAAGAATCCCCCGGGGTAGTTCCCGCTCTGCGACACGGTCACGTGCTGGGCGGAGGTCGACTGCGCGTCGGTCGGCGCGGCCGCGGCGACGGCGGCACCGGTGGCGAGGGTGGTCACGGACAGCGCGGCGGCGAAGCCTGCTTTGGCCAGTCGGGTGATCATGGGTCGATCATCACCGAACCGCTCTGCCACCCCCACCGTTTTCTCGAATACCGGTTCGGGAATGGCGGAATCCCGTCGAAACCCCGTTCTGAATCCGGCCGGTACACCGCCGCTCACCTGCTCTCCGGCCCGCCCGCAAGGTCCGTTTCGGTCGATGTCGGTGCGAACCTCTAATCTTGTCCACCGTGACCGCCATCGCTGACCCGCCCACCGAGCACGGCCTCCGGCCGCCCGCCGGGCCCGCCGCCCCCGCGCGGCCCGCGCCCGGCCCCGCCGCCGACGAAGGCCTGGCCCGCCGGCTCAAGGCGCTGGCCTGCACCGCCCCGCTGCACGACCTGGACAACCGCAAGGTCAACCTGGCCGGCGAGTACGGCGGCTACGCGATGGCCGAGGTCGGCCTCGCCGCGATCGACCTGGTCACCCTGCACATGGACTTCGACACCGGGGCCGACCGCGACACAGTGCTCGCCCGGCTGCTGCCCCGGGTCGCCGCCCAGGCCCCGACCCGCCCCGCCCCCGAGCACGAGCGGGTTGCCCGCTGGGTGCTGGAGTCGCTGATCAACGTCGGCAGCGTGGACCGCGGCTTCCGCGCCGTCTACGGCACCTTCGGCGCGGACGGCGAGTACGTCCGGCGCGACTACGACTTCAAACTGATCGAGGAGGTCCCCGGCCCCGACGGCGGCGTCTACCTGCGCACCACCGACGAGGCGGTCAACGTCCTGGTCGGCGCGCTCGACACCGACGTCACCTCGGCCCAGATCGCCGCCGAGGTCAAGCTGGAGGTGCTGATCCGCCGCGGCCGGCTGGCCGACGCCCAGCTCGCCGCCGAACAGGCCCGGTACCGCACCGTCCAGTACGCCGAGACGCTGCGCCGCGCCCTCGACGCCACCCGCCGCAACGTCCGCGCGGTCGACTGGATGCGCGCCATCCCCGACCTCATCGACGAGGCGCTGGACCACATCGCCGACCGCTACCGGCACGAGAACGCGATTCTCACCAACATCCGCAAGGCCCGCGACGAGGCCGAGCCCCACACTCCCGAAGGGGCGGAGCACAAGCGCCGCGCCGCCGAACTGCTCGACATCGTCAAGGACTGCATCCGTCGCCACACGAAGCTGCAGACCCGCCTGCTGGAGGCCGGCCCGCTGTTCCGCGCCGAGCAGGACCGGCAGGCCTTCGCCACCCCCGGCGCCCGCAGCGGCATCGACCTGTACGGGCAGCTGCTCGCCCCCGTGCTGCGGCTGCCGATAGAGCAGGCCGTCCGCCCCACCGGCGCCTTCTTCGCCCGCGGCACCGGACTGCGCACGCCCGTGTCGGTCCGGGTCGCCGACCTGGTCGACCTGCTGCTCACCCCGCCGGTCGAGCGCGAGCACCTCGGCGCCGAACTGCCCGACCCGGACCTGGTCGCCACCCCGGACGACAGCCGCTTCTCCGAAGCCCAGCTGGAATCCGCCCTGGAACTGCTCGACCTGGCCCCGGACGCCCCCCGCCGGCTCTCCGGCCTGCTCGCCGACGCCCGCAAGCAGGACCCGGAACTCCCGTACCTGGTCGCCCTGCTGGCCGTGCACGCGGCCAGCCCGCCGGTCGGCACCGCCTACCGCCAGGGCGAGGAACGGCTGCTGTTCGCCGTGGACGACGGCACCCCGCTGCGCGACCCGGAGTTCGGCGGCGCCGACCTGATCGTCGGCAGCGCCCTGCTCGACGCGGTAGGCATGGCGGCCGACCGCAAGGACGCCGGCTGACCGGCCGAGCACCGACCAACCAGGCACCGAGCTTCGAAGAACCGACCTTCCAGGCACCGACCATCCAGGCACCGACCTTGACGCATCACCAGAACACCCGCAACAGCGACAGCCCCGAGGAGCACCGCCCGTGACGACCCACCACGACACGTCCTGGGCGGCCGAGACCGAACCCGCGGCCCCCGCGCCGATCACCCCGGCCGACGTCGCCGACGCCGCCCGGCTGGTCTCCTTCGGCCTCCAGGCCAAGCTGCTCCCCACCCGCGACGCCGAGTACGCCGAACTCGTCCGCCGCCACCGCGAGGACCCGCCGTTCGCCCGCCTCGCCGACGCCATCGCCACCGGCATGGGCCTGGTCGTCCTGGAGGTCTCGCCGCGGGCCGGCATGGCCGTCGCCGCCGCCGAGGACTCACTGTTCGCCGTCCGGATGGGCGACTACTCGCGCCGTGCCGCCTCCGAGACCACCGACCGCTTCCTGCACGGCCTGGCCCACCTCGCCGTCGCCGCCATGGCCTTCCCCCGCCCCGAGGACCTCGCCGACGACAGCTACCTCGGCCGGATCACCGTCAACGGCGTCGACTCCTTCGTCCGCCAGGCCTGCCGCCGACTGGAGGAGCAGGCCGACGCCGAGGGCGCCAACACCGACCCGGCCTCCGACGCCCCCGGCCTGGAGGCCGCCTGGCGGGTCTGGGCCCGGCGCACCGCCACCGGCGCCACCAAGGACGCCCGCCGGCTCTCCGGCTCCACCATCGGCATCGTCGCCAAGGCCGTCATGTTCCTGGTCGACTCCGGCTTCCTGCAGAAGGTCTCCGACGACTCCGGCGGCACCTACCGCACCACCGCCCGCTACCAGCTCCAGGTCCGCGACCTGGCCGGCAGCGCAGCGATGGCCGAACTGCTCGACCTCGGCATCGTCCCGGTCTCCGACGGCACCGCCAGCCTGCTGCCCCCGGACACCACCGACGAGCTGGTCGCCGACGCCGGCCTGCCGTTCCACTCGCTCTGACAGCAGAGTCCTGACGCCCCTTCTCACCACGCTCACGGAGAACCGCCGCACATGTACGAGCTCAACCGGGTCCGCCTCTACTCGATCGGACCGGCCGGCGCCCGCTACGCCGACACGGTGCTCGACCTGCGCGGTGTCGGTGAGCCCGTCGCCGACCCGGCCCCGCAGCAGATCGGCCTGTTCGGCGAGGACACCGACGGCCCGGTCCGCCGCCCCGCCCCGGCCGGCGTGCTCTTCCTGGAGAACGGCGGCGGCAAGTCCGTCCTGCTCAAGCTGATCTTCTCGGTCATGCTCCCCGGCCACCGCAACACCCTCGGCGGCGCCAGCTCCGGCGTGCTGCGCAAGTTCCTGCTCGCCGACGACTGCGGCCACGTCGCCCTGGAGTGGCAGCACACCGTCACCGGCGAGCTGATCGTGGTCGGCAAGGTCAGCGAGTGGCGCGGCCGCCAGGTCTCCTCCGACCCGCGCAAGTTCGCCGAGACCTGGTACTCCTTCCGCCCCGGCCCCGGCCTCACCCTCGACGCGCTGCCGGTGGCCGAACGCGTCAGCCTGGCGGGCGACCAGAAGGCCCGCGGCCGCCGCCGCACCATGAAGGGCTTCCGCGACGCCCTCACCGAGGCGGGCAAGGCCCACCCCCACCTCGACCTGGTCTTCGAGGACGGCCACGACCGCTGGACCGAACACCTCGGCGAACTCGGCCTCGACCCCGAACTCTTCCGCTACCAGCGCGAGATGAACGCCGACGAGGGCGAGGCGGCCGGCCTCTTCGCGGTCAAGCACGACAGCGACTTCACCGACCTGCTGCTGCGCGCCGTCACCGACACCCGGGACACCGACGGCCTCGCCGACCTCGTGCACGGCTTCGCCGCCAAGCTCGGCCGCCGCGCCGAACTCACCGCCGAACGCGACTTCACCGCCGGCTCGCTCGACCTGCTGGAACGCATCGTCGAGGCCACCACCGCCCGCGAGACCGTCCGCGAGGCCCACCGCACCGCCGAGCGCCGCACCCGCCGCCTGGCCCACGCCCTCACCTCCCGTGCCGCCGCCGAACGCGACCGCGCCCAGGACCTCGCCATCGAGGTCGCCGCCGCCGCGAGCGCCGTCACCTCCGCCGAGGCCGACCGCACCCGGCACAGCCTGATCGCCGACGAACTCACCCACCGGCACGCCACGTTGAGCCTCGCCGCGGCCACCGCCGAGGCCGCCGCGCTGCGCCGCGAACTCATCGACGCCCGCACCCTGTACTCCGCCTGGCAGGCCGCCGAGGCCGTGCTGCGCCACCGCGCCGCCGCCGACCGGGTCGCCCGGGTCGGCGCCGCCATCCGCGAGGCCGAGCTGGACGCCGCCCCCGCGCTCGCCGCCCGCGCCCGCGCCGCCACCGCGCTCGCCCGCGCCCTGGAAACCGCGGCCGCGGCCGCCGAGTCCCGCGCCGACACCGAGGAACAGCGCGCGAGCGAGCTCCAGGAGGACGGCGCCAAGGCGCAGTCCGACGCCACCGAGGCCGCCACCGCCGCCCAGAAGGCCCGCAGCGAGGCCGAACACCTGCGCCAGCGCCTCGCCGAGGTCGAGCAGGAGACCGCCGCCGCCGTCGAGGCCGGCTTCATCGACGCCGACGGCGACGTGGACCCGGCCCGCGCCGCGCTGCACGCCGCCGACGTCGAGAAGGCCGCCGCCGCGTCCCTCGCCCAGGCCCGCGCCGCCGCCGAAGCCTCCGCCGCCCGGCTGCGCGAGGCCGCCGCCGCCACCTCCCGCGCCGAACTCGCCGCCGAGCGGGCCGGCGACGCCCGCAAGGGCGCCGCCCAGGCCCTGGCCGCCGAGCAGCGCACCGCCGCCCTGCTCGCCACCGAGCAGCGGCTCGCCGACCTGCTCTCCCTGACGCCCTACCAAGAGGGCGCCGAGGAGGACGCCGGCTTCCTCACCCCCGCCGTGCTCGACCGCAACGCCGAGTACCTGCGCGAACTCCTCGACGAGGCCATCGCCACCGCCGAGCGCACCCTGTTCGACCTGCGCACCGCCGCCGCCGACGACTCCCGCATCCTCGCCGCGCTCGGCGACGGCGGCCTGCTGCCGCCCGGGCCCGACGTGCTGGCCACCGTCGAGTACCTCGCCGAGCACGGCATCCCGGCCCTGCCCGGTTGGCGCTACCTCGCCCAGTCCGTCGACCCGGCCGACCACGAGGCGATCCTCGCCGCACGCCCCGAACTGGTCGACGGTGTGGTCGTCACCGATCCGTCCTCGCTGGAGCGCGCCCGCGAGGCCCTGCAGGCCGCCGCCCTGCTGCCGCGCTCCACCGTGGCCGTCGGCGCCGCCGCCTCGCTGATCGCCCCGATCACCGACCAGCCGACGTTCTTCCTGGTGCCGCCGAACCCGGCCATGCACGACGAGTCCGCCGCCGACGGCGAGCGCCGCGAACTGCGCGCCCGCGCGAGCGCCCGAGAGGAGCACATCCGCGAACTCGCCGGCCGCCTCGGCGCCGACCGCGCCCTCGCCGCCCGCCTCGCCTCCTGGCACGCCAGCTGCCCTCCCGGCACCCTCGCCGAACTCGCCGCCGCCGCCGAGGCCGCCCGCGAGCACGCCGAGCAGGCCGCCGCCGCCCTGGCCACCCTGCGCGCCGAGCACGACGAGGCCGAGACCGACCACGCCACCGCCGCCTCCGCCCACGAGGAGCACCGCGAGGCCGCCCAGCGCGCCCGCCGCCGCGCCGACGCCCTCTCCGGCCTCGCCTTCCGCCTGCGCGAACGCGCCAACTGGGCCCGCCGCCAGCGCGAGTTGGCCGAGGACGCCGCCGAGTGCGACCGCCGCCAGGCCCTCCGCGCCGAACGCGCCCGCACCTGCGACGAGGACCGCCGCGCCGCCCAGCGCGCCGCCGACGACGCCCGTCGCACCGGACGCGCGCTGCGCGCCGAACGCGCCGAGATCCCCGCCGCCGAGCAGGCCGACGAGCCCGCCGAGCAGACCGCCCCCGCCGCGCTGCCCGCCCTGCGCGAGGCCTACCGGGCCGCCTCCCAGCTGTACGAGAAGGTCGGCGTCGGCGCCGACCTGCGCGCCGAACAGGCCCGCGCCGAGGGCGACGAGGCCGCCGCCGCGGCCGAACTCGACCGCCTCACCAACAAGGTCCGCACCCGCGCCGAGGAGCTCCTCGGCAGCCCCGACGGCGCCGACGGCCCGGCCCGCCAGGCCGCCGCCGCCCGCGCCGAGGAGCTGGTCGCCACCATCGAGGCCCGCTCCGCCGCCGCCAGCGAGCAGCTCGGCCGCCTGCGCGGCGAGGCCGAGCGCTCCGCCCCCGCCGACGGCGAGGCGCACACCGAGCTGCCCGAGGACCTCGTCCCCACCGACCCCGAGCACGCCCAGACCCTGCTGCGCACCGCCACCAGCCGGCTCGCCGAGTGCCGTGAGGCCGTGGACGCCGCCCGCACCGCCCACGCCGACCTGCAGCGCACCTTCGACACCGCCCAGTCCGCCGCCGCCGACTTCGACGAACTGGCCGGCCAGCTGCGCGACGGACTGCGCGACCACCAGGACGACGCGGACGACCCGGCCGAGCCGTACCTCGGCTACCTCGCCGAGGCCCGCACCACCTCCACCGAGGCCCGTCGCAGCCTGCGGACCGCGGCCGGCGAGCTGTCCTCCGCCGAACTCGCCGTCCGCGACGCCGCCGACGCCCTGGTCCGGCACGCCAACGCGGCCCGCTACGAGGCCGTCCGCACCCCCGCCCGCCAGCAGATCCGCGAACTGCCCGCCTCCGCGCTGCCCGAGCACGCCGCCGCCTGGGCGGCCGCCTTCGCGCCCCGGCTGCGGGTGCTCACCGACGAGCTCGCCCAACTGGAGAAGAACCGCGGCTCGATCGTGGACCGGCTGCGCGGTCTGGTCGAGTCCTCGCTCACCACCCTGCGCGCCGCCCAGCGGCTCTCCAGGCTCCCCGAGGGCCTGGGCGAGTGGTCCGGCCAGGAGTTCCTGCGGATCCGCTTCGAGGACCCGGACCACGCCACCCTGGTCGAGCGCCTCGGCGAGGTCATCGACGAGGCCACCCGCGCCGCCGTCAGGAAGAACAGCGACCTGCGCCGCGACGGCATGTCCCTGCTGCTGCGCGGTGTCGCCGCCGCGATCGGCCCCAAGGGCGTCAGCGTCGAGATCCTCAAGCCCGACGCGGTGCTGCGGGCCGAGCGGGTCGGCGTCGGCCAGATGTCCGACGTCTTCTCCGGCGGCCAGCTGCTCACCGCCGCCATCGCGCTCTACTGCACGATGGCCGCGCTGCGCGCCAACGACCGCGGCCAGTCCCAGCTGCGGCACGCCGGCACGCTGTTCCTGGACAACCCGATCGGTCGCGCCAACGCCACCTACCTGCTGGAACTCCAGCGCGCCGTGGCGGACGCGCTCGGCGTCCAGCTCATCTACACCACCGGCCTGTTCGACACCACCGCGCTCGCCGAGTTCCCGCTGGTGATCCGCCTGCGCAACGACGCCGACCTGCGGGCCGGCCTGAAGTACATCTCGGTGGAGGAGCACCTGCGCCCGGGCCTGCCGGCCCAGCAGGACCCGGACGGCCCGACCATCCACGGTGAGATCACCGCCACCCGGATGTTCAAGCGCCCTGCGGAGGTTCCCGCGCAGGCGTGAAGTCGTTAGCGTGATCGGCATGCTGACGATCGCGCACCTCAGTGACATCCACCTCGGCCAGGAGTACCGCCGGGACCGCGGCAAGCGGGCCCGGCGGCGGGCCGAGCAGGTGATGGCGTACCTCAACGCCCTGCCCGGCCCGCTGGACGCGGTGCTGGTCACCGGCGACCTCACCGACCACGGCCTGCCGACCGAGTACGAGCAGGTGGCCAAGGTGTTGACCTCCCGGCACCCGGTCCTCACCTGCCCCGGCAACCACGACAGCCGGGCGCCCTACCGCGAGGTGCTGCTCGGCGAGGCGCCGGAGGAGGGGCCGGTGAACCGGCTGCACCAACTCCCCGGCGCGGACGTGCTGATGCTCGACTCATCCATACCCGGCCAGCACGACGGCCTGTTGGACGACGGCACGCTGGACTGGCTGGACGCCCGACTCGGCTCGGGGCGAACCGAGGTGCCCGCCCTGGTGGCCTTCCACCACCCGCCGGTCGAACTGCACATACCGATGGTCGACGGGATCCGTCAGTTCGGCGAAGCGCGCCTCGCACGGGTGCTGCGCCGTCACCCCCGGGTGAGTGCCCTGCTCTGCGGCCACTCCCACACCCCCGCCGCGACCACCTTCGCCGGACTGCCGGTGCTGGTCGCGCCCGGCGTGGTCTCCACCACCACGCTGGCCTGCGAGGGCGGGCGTGGCATCTCCTTCGGTCACCCGCCGATGCTCGCCTTCCACGTCCTGGACGGGGACGGCCGGATCACCACCCACTACCGGGCCGTCCCGGTCGGTTAGCCGTCCGTCAACCGGCGCAGGATCGCCATGAGTTCGGTGGGCGGCACGATGGAGAAGGAACGCCGGGCCTCGTCGATCTGCGTCAGGTTGGTGACCGTGCCCTGGTGCCACCAGTAGAGCCGGGGCGAGAGCGGGCCCGGGTTCTCCGAGTGGACGCGCAGCGTGATCGAGGCCAAGTCGTTGACGGCGCCCGCGACTTTGGACTCGGTGAGCGGGTGGAAGAACAGGTAGTCCCGGCTGGGCACGGTGAACAGGGCGCCTTCCTCGGGGAGTTCGCGCCCGGTCACCGCGCGGGCCAGCTCGTCCAGCACCAGTGCCTTGCTGGCGACGAACATCGAGTCGCCGGTCACCGCGTACAGGGTCGAGCTCTCGGTCGGGCCCTCCACGACGTCGAACTCCACCGGATCGGCGATCAGGTTGGCCCGCCCGGCGGCCCGCAGCCGCTCCAAGCCGACCTCGGCGACGAACCGGTCGTCCAGCGTCCGCACGGTCTCCGGCAGGTCCAGGCAGAGCGCCTCCAACAGGCCGGTGGCGACCGGACGGAGGTAGCTGAAGGAGGGCGCCATCTCGGCCGGGATCGCGTCGTCGGCGATCAGCCGGAGGTAGGCGCAGCGGAGGACGTCGTCCTGGCCGTCCGGCGTCGACTCCGCAGCGCCGGCCAGGGCGCGGAAATGGCGCTCCACGAGCCGGGGCCACTCGCCCGGCTCGGCGCGGCGGCAGAACTCGGCGAGGTTGTACAGGTTGCTGGCGCCCTCGGCCCGGTGGACGGACTGGCCGGAGACGGTCGCCTGCACGCCGATGCCCGCGTGGTACCGGCGCACCAGCTCGCGCAGGTGGTCGGCCTGGTCGGTCGTCAGGGCCGTGAGATCGGGGTCGTACTGGGGTGCTGTCTTGGAACGGAAGAACTTCATGCGCCCGACTCTAGGGGGGCGCCCTGACGCCGGATCGGGGGTCGTGTCAGCCTACGGCTAGGTGGTCGGCACCCGGCGCTGGTACGGCGGCTGCGGCGGGTACGGCTGCTGGGGCGGGTACTGTTGCGGCGCCGCGCCGCCGGGGCGGGGGAGCGGACGGGCGGCCGGAGGCTCGGGGGCCACCCGGCTGCCCGCCATCGGGTACGCGGAGTTCGGCCCGCGCATCCGCTGGGCGGCGACCTGGCGGGAGATCAGGATCTCCAGCAGGCACCACATCGTGCCGAACACCCCGAGCCCCATCGCCATCAGCGCGGGCGTCATCAGCCAACTGCCCGCGTACGAGGCCAGGGTCGCGACCACCACGCCCACCAGGGTGAAGGCCAGACAGAGCACCGCCCGGACTGCGGCGGCGCGCACCTCGTCGGGCAGGCGGCGACGGCGGCGTGGCACGGGCATCGGGCGACCCCCAGGCGCGACTTCGATGACGGACACGGAGCGGGCGCTCGCGTTACGCGCCCCCTCGCCTCACTCTGCCCCGCCGAACCCGTGCTATGCGTCCGAACCCACCGAATTGCCGCCAAAGCGTGTCATCCGGGCAGGCGGCAGCGCCCCGTCGGCGCGCGCCGGGTGCCGCTCAGCCCAACTGCTGGTTGAGCTCCTCCAGGGCGCCCGTCACGATCGTGCGCATCGCCGCCTCGGCATGGCCGGCGTCCCCCGCGCAGATCGCTTCGGCGACCTCGCGGTGCAGCCGGATCGCGTACGGCTCCGGCTGATGGGGCATCAGATGGTACTCGGTCCGGCCGGTGAGCACCGCCCCCACGGTGTCCCCGAGGTGGGCGAACATCTCGTTGCCGGAGGCGCGCAGCACCAGGGCGTGGAAGGCGATGTCGTGCTCGAGGAAGGTGGCCAGGTCGGCCGCCCGCGCGGTGACCGTCAACTCCACGGCCAGCGAGCTGAGTTCGCGCCGGTCGTCGTCGGTCGCGTGGACGGCGGCGAGCGCGGCCGCGGCGGGCTCGACGGCGACCCGCAGCGAACCGAGCGAGCGCAGCTGGGCCGAGCGGTCCGAGCCGGCCAACCGCCAGCGGATCACCATCGGGTCGAAGACGTCCCAGAGCGACTTGGGCTGCACGGTGATCCCGACCCGTCGCCGGGAGGCCACCAGGCGCATCCCCTCCAGGACCCGCACCGCCTCCCGGACCACTGTCCGGGACACCCCGAAGCGCTCCTCGAGTTCCTCCCCGCGCAGTACCGCGCCCTCGGGAATCTCCCCCGACGCGATCGCCGGCCCGAGCTCGCCAAGCACCCGACCGGGCAGCCCCTGGATCTCCATCCGCCCAGCGTAGACGCCCACCGTCGCGAGCCCCACGTCGCCCTCCGTCCCGGACTCCGCGTCACTCTCCAGCCGCCCCGGCAGCCCGCCGTGTGACCCGCCTCACCGGCCGGCGCACGCCCGCCCCGGACCGCCGCCCCCGCAGGCTCGCGCCCTGCCCAGCCGGCCCGAACGCTGCAGGCGCCCCGGTCTGCGGCCACCCCTTCCTCGAGGAAGCAAAAGTATGACGATTTGGTTTCTCCCCCTTGAATACGTCATATCTTTGAAGCGATAGTGGCGGCCTGCAACGAAGGAGCACCACTCATGGCTCTCAGCGTCGAGAACCACGACCACCCGGTCGCACCCCTCACCGTCGTGGTGATGGGCGTCTCCGGCGTCGGCAAGACGACCCTGGCCCGCCTCCTGGCCGACCGCCTCGATCTCCCCTACGCCGAGGCGGACGACTTCCACCCGCCGGCCAACATCGCCAAGATGTCCGCCGGCATCCCGCTGGACGACCAGGACCGCGAGCCCTGGCTGCGCGCCATCGGCGCCTGGCTCAAGGAACGCACCGAGGACGGCAGTGGTGGCGTGGTCACCTGCTCGGCGCTGAAGCGCGGCTACCGCGACATCCTGCGCACGGACGCCCCGGGTGCCTTCTTCCTGCACCTCAGCGGCGGTCACGAGTTGGTCGAGGACCGGCTCTCCCACCGCACCGGCCACTTCATGCCGGCGTCGCTGCTCGGCTCCCAGTACGCCGCCCTGGAACCCCTGGGCGCGGACGAGCGCGGCGCCGTCCTGGACGTGGGCCCGTCCCCCGAACAACTCGTCGAGAAGGCCGTGGTGCTGCTGCGGCCCGTCAATGGAGACCTCACGTGAGCGAGCGAAGCGAGCGAGCCGTCAGAAGGCGCGTACGGGCGCATGCCCGTGCCGAGCGAAGCGAGGCGGGCGCATGAGTATCGCCCCCACCCTCCTGGCGGCCGCCCCACCGGCCTTGCCGCACACCGGCGGCAACACCCAGCTGCTGATCGCGGTGCTGGTCAGCATCGGCGCGATCGTGCTGGCGATCACCAAGCTGAAGCTGCACCCCTTCCTCGCCCTCACGATCGGCTCCGGCCTGCTGGCCGCCATCGCGGGCGCCCCCTTCGACAAGCTGCTGAGCAGCTTCTCCACGGGCTTCGGCTCCACCGTGGCCAGCGTCGGTCTGCTGATCGGCCTGGGCGCGATGCTCGGCAAGCTGCTCGCGGACTCCGGCGGCGCCAACATCATCGCGGACACCGTGCTGTCCCGGACCGGCAACAAGGCGCTGCCCTGGGCGATGGCCCTGATCGCCGCTGTGCTCGGCCTGCCGCTGTTCTTCGAGGTCGGCGTCGTCCTGCTGATCCCGATCGTGCTGCTGGTCGCCCGCCGCGGCAACGTGTCGCTGATACGGGTCGGCATCCCGGCCCTGGCCGGCCTGTCGGTGCTGCACGGCCTGGTTCCCCCGCATCCGGGGCCGCTGGTCGCCATCGACGCGCTGAAGGCCGACCTCGGCATCACCCTGGCGCTCGGCCTGCTGATCGCGATCCCGACCCTGATCATCGCCGGTCCGCTGTTCGCCCGGGTCGCCGAGCGCTGGGTGGGTCCGATGGAGATCCCGACCGCCATCGCCTCCGAGGAGACGGTCAAGCGCGAGCGCACCCCGTCCTTCGGCGCGGTGATGGCGACCATCCTGCTGCCGGTCGTGCTGATGCTCGGCAAGGCCCTGGCCGATGTGGTGATCGACGATCCGAAGGCGATGGGCCAGCGGGTGTTCGACTTCATCGGCTCCCCGCTGATCGCGCTGCTCGCCGCGACGCTGCTCGGCATGCTGACCCTCGGCAGGGCGGCCGGGTTCGACAAGGCCCGGATCTCCGACACCGTCGGCAGGTCGCTCGGGCCGATCGCCGGCATCGTGTTCATCGTCGGTGCGGGCGGCGGCTTCAAGCAGACCCTGATCGACGTGGGTGTCGGCGACATGGTCAGCCACTGGTCGAGCAAGTGGCACATCTCCGCGCTGCTGCTGGGCTGGCTGATCGCGGTGCTGATCCGCCTGGCCACCGGCTCGGCGACGGTCGCCACCATCACCGCGGCCGGCATCGTCTCCCCGCTCGCCGCCACCATGTCCTCGACCCACGCGGCCCTGCTGGTGCTCGCGGTCGGCGCCGGTTCGCTGTTCCTGTCGCACGTCAACGACGCCGGCTTCTGGCTGGTGAAGGAGTACTTCGGGATGAGCGTCGGGCAGACGCTGAAGTCCTGGTCGGTGATGGAGACGGTGATCTCGGTCGTCGCCATCGCCCTGATCATGCCGCTGAGCCTGATCATCTAGCCCGTCAGGCGCGCACACGAAGGGGCGGCACCCGTACCGTACGGGTGCCGCCCCTTCGGCGTTCCGTCAGTGCCCCAGCAGCCCCGACAGCACGGCCGCCGTCGCCGCCATCAGCTCCTCGGCCACCACGCCGCCGGCCGCCGTACGGGCCAGCAGCCCCTCGCGCGCCGCCAGGATCACCGCCGCCGCCTGCCTGGCGCTCGCCCCCGGGGGCACCAGCTCCGGCAACGCCCGCTCCAGGACGTCCGCCGCCGCCCGCGCCACTGTCCGGTCGTGCGCGGCGACCTGCTCGGCCAGCGCCTCGGACCGGGCCGCGACCAACCGGAACTCCAGGAACAGCAGGATCCACCCGGTCTCCGCGGGCTCGACCCGCAGCAGCGCCTCGACCAGCAGCCGGGCCCGTTCGTTCGGCGCCAGCGCCTCGCAGGCGGCGGCCAGCCGCTCCAGCTCGGCCATCCGCTTGGCGGCCTGGTCGTCGAAGAGCGCCAGCAGCAGGTCCTCCTTGCTGCCGAAGTTGGAGTAGAAGGCCCCACGGGTATAGCCGGCGGCCGCGCAGACGTCCTCGATGCTCGTCCGTGCGAACCCGACGGTGAGGAACAGCTCGCTCGCCGCTGCGAGCAGCCGGGCGCGGGTGTGGACGCGGCGGCGGGGCGGTCGGGGAGCGGCGGCTTCGGCCAGGGGTGGGTTCACAGGAGAACGATACATGGTGTATTCAGTACGAGTCGTATTCAATACGGCCCGTACTGAACCGGAGGGGACGACCGCCGTGAACCGACCGAACCGACTGCTGATCACCAACGCCCACCTGCTCCACCGCGAGGACGGCACCCGCACCGACCGCGGCTGGCTGGAGGCCGCCGACGGCCGGATCACCGCCACCGGCACCGGCCGCCCGCCCGCCGCCGCCGAGGACGTCCGCGTGCTCGACGCCGCCGGTGGCACCGTCCTGCCCGGCCTGATCGACGCCCACGTCCATCTGCTGGTCACCTCGCTCGACCTGCCCGACTTCGCCAACTGGACCCCGGGCTACGCGACCGTCCGCGCCCTCGCCGAGGCCGAGCGGATGCTGCGCCGCGGCTTCACCACCGTCCGCGACGTCGGCGGCGCCGACCACGGCATGACCCGCGCCCTCGCCGAGGGCCTGGCGCTCGGCCCCCGTCTGCTGCACGGTGGCAAGGCGCTCTCCCAGACCGGCGGCCACGGCGACCTGCGCCCGCTCGGCACCGACTCGATGCCCTGCTGCGAGGCCCGCCCCAACTTCGGTCGGATCGCCGACGGCGTGGACGCCGTGCGCGCCGCAGCCCGGGACGAGTTCCGCAAGGGCGCCCGGCACCTCAAGGTGCTGCTCTCCGGCGGTGTCGCCTCCCCGCACGACGAGATCGCCGCCGTCCAGTACAGCGAGGAGGAGATCCGGGCGGCCGTCGAGGAGGCGGAGAACCACAACCGCTACGTGACCGTGCACGCCTACCACCCGCGCGCGATCGACCGCGCCCTGCGGGCCGGCGTGCGCTGCGTCGAGCACGGCAACCTGCTGGACGACTCGACGATCGCGCTGCTGCTGGAGAAGGACGCCTTCCTGGTTCCCACCCTGGTCGCCTATGAGCAGACGGCCAAGCTCGGTGCCGCCTCGGGCCTGCCGCCGGCCTCCGTCGGCAAGCTCGCCGAGGTCCGGGACCAGGGCCTGGCGGCCCTGGAGCGAGCCCACCGCGCGGGCGTCAACCTGGTCTACGGCAGCGACCTGCTCGGCCCGCTGCACCCGGCCCAACTGGAGGAGTTCACCCTGCGCGCCACCGTCCAGCCGGCCGCCGACGTGCTCCGCTCGGCGACCACCACGGCGGCCCGGCTGCTCGGCATGGCGGGGGAGATCGGTACCCTCGCCCCGGGCGCCCACGCCGACCTGCTGGTCGTCGACGGTGACCCGCTGGCCGACCTCACCGTACTCACCCGCCCGGACCGGCACCTCAAGCACGTGGTCAAGGCGGGCCGGCCGATCTGACGCAAAACAGCGGGCGGGCGCCCGGGGAAGTCCCGAACGCCCGCCCGCTGTGCGGCAGTTACTTGCCCGCGCGCTGCGCGAGGCTGTGCTTACTTGGTTCCACGCTCCGCGAGAAAGGCCTCGACCTCGGCCCGGATCTCCGGCGTGTCCAGCCCGCGCACCGTCATGGTGGTACGGCGACGCAGCACGTCGTCCGCCGTGTACGCCCACTCGCTGTCCGCCGCGTACGCGACCTGCGCCCAGACGTCCGGCCCGTCCTCGTGGATCGGCCGGCCGAGCTCCGGGTTCTCGTCGATCAGGCGGGCGATCTCGAAGGAGAGGGTGCCGTAGTGGCTGGCCAGGTGCTTGGCCACCAGCGGCTCCATCCGCGAGCCCGGCTCACGGTCGATCAGCAGACGGTGCGCCACCGCGTTCGGCGCGCCGACGCCCGGCAGCGGCACGGTCGGGGCGATCGGGGACATGTCCTCGCCGAGGCTGGTGCCGGGCACGTGGGCCAGCTTCTCCAGAACGGTGCGGCCGATGTGACGGTAGGTGGTCCACTTGCCGCCGGAGACCGACAGCATGCCGCCGCGGCCCTCGGTGACGACCGTCTCGCGCTTGGCGGCGGCGGTGTCGCCCGGGCCGCCGGGCAGCACGCGCAGGCCGGCGAAGGAGTAGGTGATCAGGTCGCGGTCGAGGTGCTCGTCGCGGATCGCGTGCGCGGCCTCGCCCATGATCTGGTCGATGTCCGCGTCGGTGGCCCGGACGTCCTTCGGGTCGCCGGTGTACTCCTCGTCGGTGGTGCCGAGCAGGACGTGGTCCTCCCACGGAATGGCGAAGGAGACGCGGTACTTGTCGATCGGGATGGTCAGCGCGGCGCGCCACGGGGCACGGCGCTTGACCACGACGTGCGCGCCCTTGGACAGACGGATCGACGGCGCGGCGCCGGCGTCCTCCATCTTGCGCAGGTGGTCCACCCACGGGCCGGTGGCGTTGAGCACCAGGCGGGCGTTGACGCCGAACTCGGCGCCGTCCAGGCGGTCGCGCACCTCGGCGCCGGTGACCCGGCCGCCGGTGAAGCGCAGGCCGGTGACCTCGGCGTGGTTGAGCACCACGGCGCCGGCGTCGACCGCGGCGCGCACGGTCATCACCGCGACGCGCGAGTCGTTCATCTGGTGGTCGCCGTAGACGGCCACCGAGCGCAGGCCCTCGGTGCGCAGCGCGGGCACCTGCTGGGCGGCGTGCGCGGCGGTGGAGACCCGGCCCATGCCGTCGCGGAAGGCGGACAGCGCCGAGTACAGGAACACGCCGGCGCCGAGCTTGGCGGCGCCGTGCGGGCCGCCCTTGTAGACCGGCACGAAGAAGGTCAGCGGGTTGACCAGGTGCGGGGCCACGTCGGTGGAGAGCGCGCGGCGCTCCTTGTGGTTCTCCGCCACCAGCTTGACCGCGCCGGTCTGCAGGTAGCGCAGGCCGCCGTGGACGAGCTTGGACGAGGCGCTGGAGGTGGCGCCGGCGAAGTCGCCGGAGTCGACCATGGCGACCTTCAGGCCGGCCTGGGACGCGGTCCAGGCGACGGCCGTGCCGAGGATGCCGCCCCCGATCACCAGCAGGTCGTAGGTGGCCTTGCCGAGCAGCTCACGGGTCTCGGCGCGGGAGGCGGTGCGGCCGGCGGTGCGCTCGGCGCCCAGGGTCGGGATGGTTGCCATGGTGGTTGTGTACGGCGCGCTGGTCGTGCTGCGCCGTTACTCCTCTCGTGTGCGGTGCGGCCCCTGCGGGAGAGGCCGGTCGGCCCGGTGCGGCGGGCCGATGAAACGTGGTGACACCCGTTGCTTGAACAGCGGGCGGCCGGTCGGGGCGCGGAGCCCCGACCGGCTCGTCGGTCAGTTGTTCTCGTCCTCCTCCACCCAGCCCATGGTGCGCTCCACGGCCTTGAGCCACTTCTTGTACTCACGCTCCCGGGTGGCCTCGTCCATGCGCGGGGTCCACTCGGCGGCGCGGTGCCAGTTGGCCCGCAGGGTGTCGAGGTCGTTCCAGAAGCCGACGGCGAGACCTGCCGCGTAGGCGGCGCCGAGGGCGGTGGTCTCGGCCACGTACGGGCGCTCGACCGGGGCGTCCAGGACGTCGGCGATGTTCTGCATGAGCAGGTTGTTGCTGGTCATGCCGCCGTCGACCTTGAGGGCGGTGAGCTCGACCCCGGAGTCCTTCTGCATGGCGTCGACGACCTCGCGGGTCTGCCAGGCGGTGGCCTCCAGGACGGCCCGGGCCAGGTGGCCCTTGGTGACGTACCGGGTCAGACCGGCGATCACACCGCGGGCGTCGGAGCGCCAGTACGGGGCGAACAGGCCGGAGAAGGCCGGGACGAAGTAGGCGCCGCCGTTGTCCTCGACCGTGTTGGCGAGGGTCTCGATCTCGGCGGCGGTGGAGATGATGCCGAGCTGGTCGCGCAGCCACTGGACGAGCGAGCCGGTGACGGCGATCGAGCCCTCCAGCGCGTACACCGGGGCCTGGTCGCCGATCCGGTAGCCGACGGTGGTCAGCAGGCCGTGGTACGAGTTGACGATCTTCTCGCCGGTGTTCAGCAGCAGGAAGGTGCCGGTGCCGTAGGTGGACTTGGCCTCGCCCTCGTCGAAGCAGGTCTGGCCGAATAGCGCGGCCTGCTGGTCGCCGAGCGCGGAGGCGACCGGGACGCCGGCCAGGTCGCCGACGGCCTCGCCGTACACCTCGGCGGAGGAGCGGATCTCCGGCAGGACGGCCAGCGGCACGCCCATCGACTCGGCGATGCTCTCGTCCCAGGCCAGCGTCTTCAGGTTCATCAGCATGGTGCGGCTGGCGTTGGTGACGTCGGTGACGTGCTTGCCGCCGTTGACACCACCGGTGAGGTTCCAGATCACCCAGGTGTCCATGGTGCCGAACAGGATGTCGCCGGCCTCGGCGCGCTCGCGCAGGCCCTCGACGTTGTCCAGCAGCCAGCGGATCTTCGGGCCGGCGAAGTAGCTGGCCAGCGGGAGGCCGGTCTCGCGGCGGAAGCGGTCCTGGCCGACGTTGCGGCCCAGCTCACGGCAGAGCGCCTCGGTGCGGGTGTCCTGCCACACCAGCGCGTTGTGCACCGGCTCACCGGTGTGCTTGTCCCACAGGACGGTGGTCTCGCGCTGGTTGGTGATGCCGATGGCGCGGATGTCGTCCTTGGTCAGGCCGGCCTTCTCCAGCGCACCGCGGACGACCGACTGCACCCGGGTCCAGATCTCGGCGGCGTCGTGCTCGACGTAGCCGGGCTGCGGGAAGATCTGCCGGTGCTCCTGCTGGTCGACGGCGACGATCCGGCCGTCGGCGCCGAAGATGATGCAGCGGCTGGAGGTGGTGCCCTGGTCGATCGCGGCGATGTAGTTGCCAGTGGAGGTCATGGAGGGTCCTCGGCTCAAGTTCGGGGGATTACGGGGTGGGTGGGCCTGACGCGTGCTCGGTCAGTCCCCGTGTTCGGCGGGTTCGACTCTGCCCTTGGAACGGGGCCTTTAGAAGAGGGCGTTGTAGACGCCGCCGGCCGCCAGGCCGCCAAGGATCGGGCCGACGACCGGGACCCAGGCGTACGACCAGTCGGAGTCGCCCTTGTTCGGGATCGGCAGGACGGCGTGCATGATGCGCGGGCCGAGGTCACGGGCCGGGTTGATCGCGTAGCCGGTCGGGCCACCGAGGGAGAGGCCGATGCCGACGACGGTGAGCGCGACGATCAGGGTGCCCATGCCCTTGAGGTCGTTGGCGCCGAGGGTGAGGATCGCCATGCAGAGCACGAAGGTGCCGATGACCTCGGTGATCACGTTCTGGATCGGGTTCCGGATCTCGGGCCCGGTCGAGAAGATGCCGAGGGTGGGCTCCTTGTTGGCCTGGAACTGGCCGAGGTAGGTGAGCCAGACGAACGTGGCGCCGATCATCGCGCCGAGCATCTGGGAGCCGATGTAGAGCGGCACCTGGCTCCAGTCGCCGCTCTTGACCGCGAGCGCGATGGTGACGGCCGGGTTGAGGTGGGCACCGGACTTGGGGCCGGTCATGTAGGCGGCGATGAGGACCGCGAAGCCCCAGCCGAAGGTGATCGCCAGCCAGCCGGCGTTGACGGCCTTCGACTTCTTGAGGGTCACAGCGGCGCAGACGCCACCGCCGAGGAGTATCAGGGCGGCGGTGCCGAGGGTTTCGCCGACGAAGACGTCGCCGTTGGAGAACGCGGACACAAAGACTCCCTTGTCCATATGGCCCGGAGGTGCGGGGTGGGGGGTGGGCCGGTCGATCGCTGTGCGGGTGAGCGCATTGTGGGTGTGATCTTCCCGGCCGTCGTTCGACAATGTCGACCGTCATGCGGAAGCTTCCTCCCCGGGTCACCCCCACGTCAAGGCGGGGTTACGCAGCTGTGACCCGTCCTTCGGCCCGTTCTCCGAAGTTACCCAGCGGAGCGTTCGGAACCAGGACAAAACGCCAAGGCGCGGACAGGCCTACCGCCCGTCCGCGCCTCAGCGTGACGATTCGACTGCTGTTCTCAGAACCGCCCGGCGCCCAGATCGCGCGAGATCGCCCGCGCCGCGCTGCGCACCGAGGCCACCAGTGAGGGCCTCACGAAGCCGTCCTCACAGACCCGTTCGACCGGCCCGCTGATGCACACCGCACCCACCGGGTTGCGCCGCCGGTCCTGGATCAGCGCGCCGATCGAGGCCACACCCTCCCAGGTCTCCTCGATGGAGTCCGCCCAGCCGCGCTCCCGGATCAGCGCGCACTCGGCGTCCAGGTCGCTTGCCTGGGTCAACGTCCGCAGGGTGTACGGCTCATAGGGGCCGTCGCCCAACTCCCCACGCGCGACCGGGTCGTAGGCCACCAGCACCTTGCCGAGCGCGGTGCTGTGCAGCGGCTGCATCGAACCGACCTCCAGCACCTGCCGGGTGTCGTCGGGGCGGAACACGTGGTGCACGATCAGCACGCCCTGCTGGTGCAGCACCCCCAGGTACACGGTCTCGCCGGCCGCCCGGGCCAGGTCGTCCGCCCACACCAGCGCCCGCGCCCGCAGCTCGTGCACGTCCAGATAGCTCTGGCCGAGCCGCAGCAACTCGGCGCCCAGCTGGTACTTGCCGCTTTCCGGGTCCTGCTCGACGAACCCCTCCAATTGCAGGGTGCGCAGGATGCCGTGCGCGGTGCCCTTGGCCAGGTCCAGCGCCGTCGCGACCTCGGAAAGCCCCAGGCGGCGCTCGCCGCCGGCCAGCAGGCGCATGATCGCGGCGGCCCGGGAGAGCGACTGGATCGGGCCGGGCATGGATACCTCCGCGCTGACAGGCGGTCGACAATGTCGACCACAGTGGTGACGGGACGAGTCTGCCAGGCCGCCGTCCGTCCGTGCACCTTCCCCCTCGGTAACCCGCGCTCGGCCGGGTGTTAACCTCCCGCGCGCTCGGCTCGACTCCTAACCCTCCACACCACTCATGTGCCCTCCACGCCACTCATGCGCCCGCCTCGCTCCGCTCGGCAGGGGCATTCGCCCACACGCACCTCTTGATGATTCGCTCGCTTCGCTCGTTCATGTGCCCGCCTCGCTCCGCTCGGCAGGGGCATTCGCCCACACGCACCTCTGAACGGTTCGCTCGCTTCGCTCGTTCATGTGCCCGCCTCGCTCCGCTTGGCAGGGGCATTCGCCCACACGCACCTCTGAACGGTTCGCTCGCTTCGGTCCGCTCGCTCACTCACGACCCCGCGCCGTACGGTCACCTCGGCCGCCAGCGCGGCGATCCCGTCCGGCCCGACCCGGCAGCAGCCGCCGACCAGCCGCGCCCCGTCCGCCAGCCAGCCGCCCACCCGGGCCGAGCGGAACGTCGGCTCGCCGCGCCAGCTCCGATGGTCGGCGTCCCACTCCTCCCCGCTGTTCGGGTACACCACCACCGGCTTGCCGGTCACCCCGGCGGCCAGCGCCACCGCCCGGTCCGCGTCCTGAGGAGTGCAGCAGTTGACGCCCACCGCCAGCACCTCGTCCACCTCCGCGGCCAGCGCGAACGCCTCCGCCAGCGGCTGCCCGGCCCTGGTCCGGTCGCCCGCCACGCTGTACGACAGCCAGGCCGGCACCCCCAGCCCGCGCACCAGCTCCAGCAGCGCCCGTGCCTCGTCCGCGTCCGGCACCGTCTCCAGCGCCAGCACGTCCGGCCGGGCCGCGGCCAGCACCTCCAACCGCGGCCGGTGGAAGGCCACCAGCTCCGCCGTGCTCAGCCCGTACCGGCCCCGGTACTCCGAACCGTCCGCCAGCACCGCCCCGTACGGGCCCACCGAGGCCGCCACCCAGCGCCGCCGCCCGCCCGGTTCGGCCCGCGCGGCCTCCCGGGCCAGCTCCACACTGCTCGCCAGCAGCCGCGCCGCCTCCGTATGACCCACCCCGCGCCGGGCGAAGCCCTCGAAACTCGCCTGGTAGCTCGCCGTGATGGCGACCTCGGCCCCGGCCTCGAAGTACGCCCGGTGCGCCGCCACCACCGCCTCCGGGTCGTCCGCGAGCAGCCGCGCCGACCACAGCTCGTCCGACAGGTCGTGCCCGGCCGCCGCCAGTTGGTTCGACATCCCGCCGTCGAGGACCAGGGGAGCGGCCGCCAGCGCCGCGGCGAAGTCCGGCGGGGGAGAAATCGGCATCTCGGCCTCCTCGGGCACGGTCGTTCCTGGTCACAGCCTAGAAGCGGGAGGCCCTCACCGACCGGGAAAACCATTTGCCGCCGGGGGAAGGCAGTCGTTACGTTGTGCTCAGACCGAGAACGACAGCGGACGCCCCAGTGCGCGCGGAGAGCGGAGAGGAGCCCGCGATGGCAGCGGACGAACCGTCCCCCCAGTCCAGCACCGGGCCCGCGGCCGAGCAGGAGTGGCTCGCCGCGTACGACCCGCGCGCCTACGCCCCCATTGCCGTCACCGTCGACGTGGTCGCCCTGACGCTGCGCCGCGGCAACCTCCATGTGCTGCTGGTCGAACGCGGCGCCCCGCCCTACCAGGGCTGCTGGGCGCTGCCCGGCGGCTTCCTGCGCGCGGGGGAGGAGGGCCTGGACGAAGCCGCGGCCCGCGAGCTCGCCGAGGAGACCGGCCTCCAGGGCGCCTCCGAGGTCGAGGCCACGCTCTGTCGCCTGCACCTGGAACAGCTCGGCACCTACGGCGCCCCCGAGCGCGATCCGCGGATGCACGTCGTCTCCGTCGCCTACCTCGCCTTCGCCCCCGACCTGCCCGACCCCCAGGCCGGGACGGACGCCGCGGCCGCCGCCTGGCACCCGGTCGCCGACCTCGACCTCGACCTCGACCTGGGCCCGCGGTCCTGCGGTTCCACCCGAGCCGCCGGTGTGCCCGCCGACACCCACGGGGGTGGCGTCGACGGGCACACCGGCCCCCGCCCGATCACCCTCGCCTTCGATCACGCCCGCATCCTGGCCGACGGCCTCGACCGGGTGCGCGCCAAGCTGGAGTACAGCCCGCTCGCCACCGCCTTCCTGCCGCACGACTTCACCATCCCCGACCTGCGCGCCGTCTACGAGGCCGTCTGGGACGAGAAGCTCCACCCCGGCAACTTCCACCGCAAGGTCCTCTCCGTCCCCGGCTTCGTCGAGAGCACCGGCTCCACCACCGAACGCGGCGGCGCCCGCGGCGGCCCCCGCGCCCGCACCTACCACGCCGGCGACGCCCGCCAGCTCCACCCCGCCCTGCTCCGCCCCACCCGTGAAGAGCCGCCCGGCGACGCCGCGCCGGGCGACACCGCACCGCGCGACGGCCGGGCCCACTGACCGCCCGGAACCAGGGGAACGCCGTTGACGAACAGGGCTACGATCCGGCCATGACCACTGACGAAGCGACGCAGACCGTCCACCGGCCCTTCTCCCACTGCCACTTCTGCGGCACCGCCTACCCGCCCGGCACCGACACCTGGCCCCGCACCTGCCCCGGCTGCACCGAGATCAGCTACCGCAACCCGCTGCCCGTGGCCGTCGCCGTCCTTCCCGTCACCCGCCCCGACGCCGACCCCGCCCTGGTCGTCATCCGCCGCACCATCGCGCCCGGCTACGGCCAACTCGCCTTCCCCGGCGGCTACATGGACTACGGCGAGAGCTGGCAGCAGGCCTGCGTGCGCGAACTGCGCGAGGAGACCGGCATCTCGGCCGACGCCGCCGACGTCACCCTGATCCACATGGCCTCCGACCCCAACGGCCGCTTCGTCATGCTCTGCGGACTGCTCCCCGCCCGCCCGCTCAGTGAGCTCCCGCCCTCGCGCCCCACCGACGAGACCGACGGCTGGCAGCTCGCCACCGCCGACACCCCGCTCGTCTGGGACTTCCACAACGGCGTCCTCCGCCGCTGGTTCGGCGGCGAGTTCACCCAGCGCTAGGCACCCGGGCCACCACCGGCCAACCCTGGCGCAGCGGGCGATCGCATGGCATGGTCTGCACCGACAGCCCAACCGGACGGGTTGGCCACGAGCTCTCCCGTCCCCACCACCGGCCGGGAGACCACCACCGTGAGCACCCCACCGCAGGACCAGCCGCTCTGGCGCCCGAACCCCGCTCGCGCCGCCGCCACCAGCCTGGTGGCCTTCCAGGCCTGGGCCGCCGAACACCACGGCGCCCCGGCCGCCGCGCTCGCCCCGGCCGAGGACGACCAGCAGGCGGCTGAGCGCTACGCCGACCTGCACGCCTGGTCCACCGCCGACCTCGACCGCTTCTGGACCGCGGTCACCCAGTGGTTCGACGTCCGCTTCACCCAGGCCCCCGAGGCCGTCCTCGCCGACCCGGCCATGCCCGGCGCCCGCTGGTTCCCCGGCGCCCGCCTCAACTACGCCGAACACGCGCTGCGCGCCGCCGAGGACCCCACCAACGCCGACCGCCCGGCGATCCTCCACCTCGACGAGACCACCGAGCGGCCCGTCGAGCTCACCTGGTCCGAGCTCCGCCGCCGGGTCGGCTCCCTGGCCGCCGCCCTGCGCGCCCGCGGCATCGGCCCCGGCGACCGGGTCAGCGCCTACCTGCCCAACATCCCGCAGGCCGCCGTCGCCCTCCTCGCTACCGCCGCCGTCGGCGCGATCTGGACCAGCTGCGCCCCCGACTTCGGCGCCCGCAGCGTCCTGGACCGCCTCCAGCAGATCGAACCCGCCGTCCTCTTCGCCATCGACGGATACCACTACGGCGGCAAGGACCACGACCGCACCGACGTCGTCGCCGAGCTGCGCCGCGAACTGCCCAGCCTGCACACCGTCGTGCACGTCCCGCTGCTCGGCGCCCCCGCCCCCGAGGGCGCCCTGCACTGGGACGACCTGGTCGCCGACGACGTCGAGCCGGTCTTCGAGCCCGTCCCCTTCGACCACCCGCTCTGGGTGCTCTACTCCTCCGGCACCACCGGCCTGCCCAAGGCCATCGTCCAGAGCCAGGGCGGCATCCTGCTCGAACACCTCAAGCAGGCCGGACTCCACCTCGATCTCGGCCCGCAGGACCGCTTCCTCTGGTACACCTCCACCGGCTGGATGATGTGGAACTTCCTGCTGGCCGGCCTCCTGGTCGGGACCACGATCGTCACCTACGACGGCAGCCCCGGCCACCCCGACACCGGTGCCCTCTGGTCCGTCGCCGCCCGCACCGGCGCCACCGTCCTCGGCACCTCCGCCGCCTACGTGATCGCCAGCCGCAAGGCCGACCTCCACCCCGGCCGCGACCTGGACCTCTCCGCCGTCCGCTGCATCGGCACCACCGGCTCCCCGCTCCCGCCCGACGGCTTCCGCTGGATCTACGACGAGGTCAAGCAGGACGTCTGGCTCGCCTCCGTCAGCGGCGGCACCGACGTCTGCTCCTGCTTCGTCGGCGGCGTCCCCACCCTCCCGGTGTACCTCGGCGAGATCCAGGCCCCCTGCCTCGGCGCGGCCGTCGAGTCCTGGGACGTCCAGGGCCACCCGCTCACCGACGCCGTCGGCGAACTCGTGGTCACCAAGCCCATCCCGTCCATGCCGACCGGCTTCTGGAACGACCCCGAGGGCACCCGGTACCACGACAGCTACTTCGACGTGTACCCCGGCGTCTGGCGCCACGGCGACTGGATCACCGTCACCTCCCGCGGCACCGTCGTCATCCACGGACGCTCCGACTCCACCCTCAACCGCCAGGGCGTCCGGATGGGATCCTCGGACATCTACGAGGTCGTCGAGCGCCTCCCCGAGATCGCCGAATCTCTGGTCATCGGCCTGGAGGAGCCCGACGGCGGCTACTGGATGCCGCTGTTCGTCGTCCTCGCCCCCGGCGCCGAACTGGACGACGCGCTGATCGGCCGCATCCGCACCTCGCTGCGCACCGAACTCTCCCCGCGCCACGTCCCCGACGAGGTCATCGCCGTCCGCGGCCTCCCGCACACCCTCACCGGCAAGCGCATCGAGGTCCCGGTCAAGCGCATCCTCTCCGGTACCCCGCTGGAGAAGGCCGTCAACCCCGGCTCCGTCGACAACATCGACCACCTGCGCTTCTTCGAGCAGGTCAGGGCCGACCGCCAGGCCTGACCGGCCCTGAGAAACGCCGAAGGCGCGCTCCCCACCACCGTGGCGGGGAGCGCGCCTTCTCCTCTACAACCGCTTACTCGCCGGACAGCACCTGCCGCGCCGCGGCCCGCGCCTCCTCGGCGCTGTCCGCAGCCCGGGCCGCCTCGGCGGCCCGACGGCACTGCGCCAGGGTGTACTTGGCCAGTGTGGTCCGCACGTACGGGATCGAGGCCGCGCCCATGGAGAGGCTGGTGACGCCCAGGCCGGTCAGCACCACGGCGAGCAGCGGGTCCGAGGCCGCCTCACCGCAGACGCCGCAGCTCTTGCCCGCCGCCTGCGCCGCGTCGGCGGCCGCGGCGATCAGGTCCAGCAGCGCCGGCTGCCACGGGTCCTGCAGCCGGGCCAGCGCACCGACCTGACGGTCCGCGGCGAAGGCGTACTGGGCGAGGTCGTTGGTGCCCAGCGACAGGAACTCGACCTCCTGCAGGATCGCCCGGGCCCGCAGCGCGGCCGACGGGATCTCCACCATCGCACCGAACTTGGCGTCCAGCCTGGCCTCCCGACAAGCGGCCGCGAAGTCCTCGGCGTCCTTGCGGTCGGCCACCATCGGGGCCATCACCTCAAGGTGCACCGGCAGGCCCTCGGCCGCCTTGGCGAGTGCCCGCAGCTGGGTGCTCAGCACCTCCGGGTGCTCAAGGAGCGTACGCAGACCGCGCACCCCGAGCGCCGGGTTCGGCTCGTCGGCCGGGGTCAGGAAGTCCAGCGGCTTGTCCGCGCCCGCGTCGAGCACGCGGACCACGACACGCCCCTCCGGGAAGGCCTCCAGCACCTTGCGGTACGCCTCGACCTGCTTCTCCTCGCTGGGGGCCTTCGCCGAGTCGTCCAGGAACAGGAATTCGGTACGGAACAGGCCGACGCCCTCGGCGCCGTTCTCCAGCGCGGCCGGCACGTCCGCCGGGCCACCCACGTTGGCCAGCAGCGGTACCCGGTGCCCGTCCGAGGTCTGGCCCGGGCCGGAGGAGGCGGCCAGCGCGGCCTTGCGCTGGGCGGCGACCGCCCGCAGCTCCTCCTGCTTCTCCTGCGAGGGGTCGAGCAGCACGTCGCCCGAGCTGCCGTCCACCGCGACGACGGTGCCCTCGGCGACGTCCGTCGCCCCCGGCAGCGCGACCACGGCCGGCACGCCCATCGCCCGCGCCAGGATGGCGCTGTGGCTGGTCGGCCCGCCCTCCTCGGTCACGAAGCCCAGCACGAGGGTCGGGTCCAGCAGCGCTGTGTCGGCCGGCGCCAGGTCCCGCGCGAACAGCACGTAGGGCTCGTCGCTGTCCGGCACGCCCGGCATCGGCACGCCCAGCAGCCGGGCCACGATGCGGTTGCGCACGTCGTCCAGGTCGGCGACCCGCCCGGCCAGGTACTCCCCGGCGGAGGCGAGCAGCGCGCGGTAGGCGGCGAAGGCGTCGTAGACGCCGCGCTCGGCGCTGCTGCCGACGGCGATCCGGCGGGACACGTCGGCCATCAGCTCCGGGTCCTGCGCCATCAGCGCCTGGGCCTCCAACACGGCCTGCGCCTCGCCGCCCGCCAGGTTGCCGCGGGCGATCAGGTCCGCGGCGACCGCCTCGACGGCGGCCTCGGCGCGCGCCTGCTCGCGCGGGGCGTCCTCGGTCGGGATCTGGGTGGCCGGGGGCTCCAGGACCGCCGTGCCCATGTGCCGCACCTGGCCGATCGCGACCCCGTGGCTGACACCCACGCCGCGCAGTGTCTTCTCCATCAGACCTTCTTCCGAGTGGACCACCGGACGCTGACCGGCGGGAAGTTCGATATCTGGGCCCGCGACTGTGAGCGGCGCCATACGCTGAGATCCTGTCCTCGGGCAGCGGTCAGGGCTTGGCCGTCATGAGGTTTGACTGAGGCACGTGAGAAGCCCCCGCGGTGGGGGAGGAGTCACCCACCTGTTCTCCACTGACGAGAGAACAAGGCAGGTAGCGCCGGAGGGCTCAGTCCGCGGCCTCGCAGAGTGCGCCGCCTCGGCGCCGCCTGTGACTAGCTCCAGCTGAACAGCTGCTCGCCCGCCTGGGCCTCGCCGCTCTCGCGCACGTCACCCAGCGAGTCGGGAGCGGCCTCCAGCGCCACGATCGGAGAGATCGGCGACTTGCCCGCAGCCTCAACGGCAGCCGGGTCCCACCGGATCACGGCCTGGCCGCGGGTCACCGTGTCGCCCTTGTTGACGAGCAGTTCGAAGCCCTCGCCGTTCAGCTGCACGGTGTCGATCCCCAGGTGGGTCAGCACACCGTGCCCGTCCGCGTCCACGACGACGAAGGCGTGCGGGTGCATGGAGACGACGACGCCGTCCACCGGAGCGAACGCCTCGGTGGGCTGACGGACCGGGTCGATCGCGGTGCCCGGGCCGACCATCGCACCCGAGAACACCGGGTCCGGCACGCCGGCGAGCCCGACGACCTTGCCGGTCAGCGGCGACGTCACAATGGTCATGGTTGTGCCTCCCAAGTGCGCAATACAGCGAGCTGCCGCGAGGTGCGGCACACGATCAACTGAAGCCTAAATTAGGTCAACTTCGGACATTTGCTGACATTCTCGGGCGAAGACCCACGCCCCCGCCCGCCTGCCGCCCGGCGTCTCACCGGCCCACGACTGGTCTAGTCCTCTTGGTCGATGCGCCGCACTCTACAGGCATCTTGGCGAATCAGGACCATTGCTGTATATGCTCGCGAGAGCAACAAATCATGCCGCCGTCCGGGTGACCCCCCGGCGCGTCCCGATTCGCGCTCCGGCTGCCGACCCGCTATGGTTGGTCGAGTCGCCGCAACACGGCGGTTAACACCAGATTTCGGATGATAAAAGCTCCGGTAAACGGAGCGGAAAACATCTGGTAAACTGGAAACACGAAAGAACGAAGCGCCCGGAGGGCCCGCTGGAAGGCGGTCCGAAGGAAGCGTCCGTTCCTTGAGAACTCAACAGCGTGCCAAAAG
>NZ_JBIRFA010000036.1:0-82680 GCF_044327205.1 Kitasatospora sp. NPDC018058
CCCCCAGCTCCCTGGCGATCTCGGTGACGTTCCGGTGCGGCGACGAGCGCACCAGCGCGACCGCATCCCGCTTGAAATCCGCCGTATACCGCTTACTCATGTTGCTCTTGGTTCCCACCTGAGACTGCTTCCTCCGGGCTCACATGTCCCAGTGTCCAGGTGTCCGAGCCAAGGGTGGAACTTCCCGGGGGAGGCCGGATGATCCGTGGGATGGATGTGATCCGCGCGGGTGACGGGAAGTCTTGGAGCTTCGGCAATCCGGATACACGGGGGTCACAGTGGCTGTTCCTGCGAACGCGGAGGTAGGTGGCATTCATGGGCCACCGACCGCAAGCCTGGGGCGAACGTTGTGGTGGCGGCGGTGGCCCATGTGGGTACCCACGGCCGCTGCCGTGTGGGGCGTGTTGTACGCCGCTGTCGAGGTCACCTGGGCGGTGACGGGCACCACCGTGCAATGGAAGGAACACGCCTCGTACGCGCCGGCGGTCCAGCTTCTCCTGGCGGCCCTCGCGCTCCTGGCCGGCGGCGCCTGCCTGGCCAGCACCCGAACTCTCGCCAGGCCTGGCCGGGTTGTGCTGGCGACGGCGCTGATCACGGCGCTCCCGGTGTTCGTCGTGGGGACGAACGGACTGCCGATCTATTTCGTGACGATTGCGACGCTCTCGGGGGTCGAGAGCGCCACCGGGCTGGCCCAGGTGCTGTTGAACACGGCCGGCGCCGCCCTTCTGCTCCTCGTCGGTTTGTCGTACCGCCGACGGCTGCGCGGCGACTGCCCGCGATGTGGGAGGCCGCACGCCGGCGCAGCCGACGGCCCGCTTGCCTACCCGACCGCCTCCCGGGCCCCGAGGCGGACCCGCGTCTCGGTGTACCTGCTCATGTGCGGACTTCTGCCGTGGGCGGGAGCCAAGACCATCTGGACGCTGGGCGGCAACGCGCTCGGCGTCGCGGGCGATGACTGGCAGAGGACGACGAGCGTCGGCGCGTCGGGCCCGGCGAAGGCAACCGCGTCGGCGGGGGTCGACGTGACCGTGCTGGCCGCGCTGGTCGGGATCTTCCTGCTGCTGGGGTTGCTGTACGTGTGGGGGCAGGTGTTCCCCCGCTGGACGCTGTTCCTGTCCGGACGACGGGTCCCGCGCCTGCTGCCGCTGATTCCGGCCTGGCTGACCGGTATCCCCCTGACGATGTACGGGGTCTGCCTCACCATCATGGCCCCGCTCATGGCTGTCGGCGTGCTGCCCGAGATCAAGCCGTCCCTGCCGTTCACCTCCAGCTCGGGGATCACCTGGTTTGTCGAGTTCGGCGGCCTGGCATTCGGCGGTCTGGGCATCGGCCTCGTCGTGGCCGCTCGCTCCTATGCCGCCCGCACCCGCCCCGTCTGTGCCAGCGCCCCGGCAACGCAGCGGCCCGGGTAGTCGGGTATCGGGATGTCAGCTTCCTGCCGGCGATCGACGCGCAGTTGGCGGCGGTTCCCGATCGAAGCCCTCAAGCGCATCGCGTAAGGCCGCTCCCGCCTGGACTGAACGGCCCGACCACCGGAGGGGGTTGACGTTCATGGCCGACGTGGCTCCGCAGTGTCGGCGAGGCCGGCGGCGCGCGGTGAGGTAGGTGCTCCAGTCGCGTTGAACGTGACGAGCCCACTTCAGTGCGGTGTGGATGTGGACGTCGAGGAGGTCGGCCAGCACTGGTGCGGGCAGGTCGGTGGCGAGGGCGATCAGGGCTGCGGTGCGCGCCGCTCTGGTGTGGACGCCCTGACGTACGAGCTGGTCGTTGAACGCTTTGCGGCTGAGTGGGTGGCCGGGCACGACGCCGCGGAACAGCCACGGGGTTTGGTCGGTGAGGGTTCGGGTCAGGGCAGAGCGCTGGCGTGGCGCGTCGGCGAGTGGGTGAAGGAGTTCGGCCAGGCGGGGTGGGATCCACAGTCTCGCTTGGCCGAGCTGGAGGAACGTCTTTCCCATTGCGGTGCCGTGGATCTGGTCGGTGGTCAGATGTCGCAGACGTTCACCGGGGATGCCGTAGAGGAGGACGAGGGAGCCGACGGCGCGGACCTTCAGCGGTAGGGCGGTGTCGGTGAGGCAGCGGACCGTTGCCGCGTTGCAGGCCGTTAGCCTGTCGGTATGTCGGAGCGTGTCATGCCCGGTCGCACGGACGGCCTGATCACCCTGGTCGCCGCGGACGCTCTGTGGGTCGATTTGACGGCCGACAGTGCTGTGCCGACGGCTTCTGGGGCATTCACGTGCTCTCCTGCCCGTGCCCGGATGGGGTACGTCCTGCTCGGCGGCCATGTGGTGGCGACGGTGAGGACGAGCGGCGGTCAGTGGAGTGTTCCGGAGGTTGAAGTACGCCAGGCGGCCGCGGAACTGAACGCGGTTGGGATGGATCGGCAGGACCTGGTCCGCATCGGTCCGTTTCGTGGGGCGCCGAGGCAGGAGTGCAACGAGGAAACGCCGCTGCGTTGGCGCCGGCGCATCACGGGGGAACTGCAGGAGCTGGGCGGCCCCGAGCAGGCAGCGCGACGTGAGGTCGGGCGGCCGTACCATCTGGCGGGGATCGACTGGCGACGGATACTCGTGGAGCAGACCCGCGATGGAACGCAGCGCACGTGGTGGCTGCCGCGCGCTGTGGTCAGGCTGCTGGACGCGGCCGAGCACGCCGAAACGCGGTGGGTGCAAGCCGCGCGGACCCGCCAGGCAAGCGCAGCCGTCACCGAGCCGCCCTCCCATCCCCGGCAGGCCCGAGACGCCGGCGGTCGGCAGACGACGAGCCCCGAGGGCCCCACCTCCTCACTGCGCCCGTACGACAAAGAGCTGGAAGGCCAGCTGTACTCGGTGCTCAGCAGGAAGCCCGGTACCTCCCGCAGGGTGGCCGGGTGGGCGTGCGCCGTTTGCCGCACTGCGCCCGCCACCGTGCTCGACCACTGCCACGAACACGGCTACGTCCGCGCCCCCGTCTGCCAGTCCTGCAACACGCAGGAACGCCCCGACCACCTGTACAGCGACGACATTCGCGTGGCGAACCGCTACACACGCCTCTTCCACACCGACGCCGAGACCTGGCTCCGCCACTGGCACCGCTGCCCCGGCTGCCGCGCACGCACCACCCTGCCCCTGCCGCACCTCGCCGCATGGACCGCCCACATAGCCTGCCGATCAATGCGCCCGACCCACCGCGCCCCCCGCGGGCGCAAGCCCTGCGGTGTCCTGCGCGTGTCCTGGACGGGCAGTCAGAACGCGCCCCGTTCCTGCCTGCTCACTGTCGCCGTCGACTTCTGCCCCTCCGGCGAGCACCGTGTCCTGGCGCGAGTCCCCTACCGCGAAGCCACCGAGCGGTTTCGTGCCTGGTTGGCCGAGACGGCCCCCGCCGTGGCCGCCGCGGCCGGCCCTGACCACCTGGACGGCCTCCCTGCCCCGTTCCGGCCCATCATCGCGGACACCAGCGGCGAGGACCTACAACTGTTTTGAGCGGACACCGGGAGACCTGACACTCCACCGTCACCTCGCACCTGCCGGCCCCGACCCGTTACGACCACGAGAGCTACCGCGACCAGGTACGTGCCCCGCAGATCACCCCGCACATCGTCCGGCGCGGCACCGGGCACCGGTCCGGCCTGGGCGTTTCCCGTGGGGTACCGGTCGGGCGCAGCCTGAGCCCGGAAGAATGCGCCGGTCGGCCCTCGTGCCTCGATGTCAGTGCAGGTGCTGGCCGGACCGCTCGTTGTCCTGTGTTGCCTGGAAAGCAGCACGCCATGCCGCGATGAGGCCGTCGCGGGCTGCATCGATCCCGGAAGCGGTGTTGCCGCCGGGAACCGCGACACGGTCGATCACATCGGACAAGGATGCACCGCCGCCGACCAGGAGGCCTGCTGCCTCCAGGCTGCACATGGCGAGCTGCTCCGCCACCTCCCGCGGCAACGAGGCTTTCCGCTGGCACTGAGCCTGGGCCATCGCCGCTGCGGCCGCTGCCAGCAGGGCCGGACCACAGGACGCCAGGTCGGTTGCGGCGCGGCCCTGGTCCTCGGTGATGACGAACGGGGTGGAGAACGTCCGCAGCAGCGCCAGGAGGTTCTCGATCGCAGGCTCGGTCATACCGGGCCCGGGCACCAGGAGCGTCGCGCCGGCGCCGATCTCGTTGCCCGCGCTGGGGATCAGCTTGGCCACCGGGCCCGGCACCGCCTCGGCCAGAGCGGACAACGGCTGCCGGTTGCTGATGGTGACCACGATGTGGTCGGCGGTCAGGCACGGTCGCAGGTCGTCGAGTACGGCGGGCAGGGCCGCCTGCGGCGTGCACAGGATGATCAGTGCTGCGGAGCCGGGCAGTTCCTGCAATGACGCGATCTGCGTGCCAGGGACGACCTGCTCGAACCGCGCGATGCTCGAAGCGGAGCGCGCGCTGGCGTAGACACGGCCCGGCCCGACAGCCCGACTGAAAGCCGCCGCCAAGGTCTGGCCCATGCGGCCCAAGCCGACTATTCCCACCGTTCGGAGCTCGCTCATGGCCGCAAGCATCGCAGATCATCAGCGCCATGGTGGACCTGCTGACCGGGGAGCAGTGCGGGTGGCCACGCGACCGCGTCACCGCGCTCGAGGATCCACGCCGCGGGACGCAATTGTCGAACTGGTGCCGCTGGTCCGGAACATCACCGATGTGCTGCTGGTCTATGACGTCGGCCACGGCATGCGCACGGGTGACGGACAGCTCGCCCTCGCGCTCACCGGCACCGTCGCCGACCCGGAGATCCTGTCGGACTCGGCGCTGGTCTACCCCCGGCTGATGGAGGTGCTGCGCGGCTCGCCCGCCGCCACCAAACCGGTGATCCTCGACTGTTGCCACGCCGAGCTCGGCCTGGACGCCGAGTACCACTTCCAGTCCGCTCTTGCCCAGGGCCAGGGCTGCCGCCGGGCTTGCCGTGCCGCAGAGGACCGGGGATTCTCGAGTTCCTTGAGGACGCGCTCCCGGGTCGCGGTGGCCATGGCGGGATCGTGGTCGAACGCGCAGGTCCAGTGGGTTTCGGTGACCTGGGCTTGAGTGTGCATGACGTCGCCGAGGATGAGCAGGCGCCGGGGGTCCTTGCCCGAGGGGTCGGTGACGACCAGGCTGAGGTGTCCGGGGGTGTGGCCGGCGGTGTCCAGAGGGCGACGGCCCGGTCAGCTGGTCGCGTTGCGGTACTTGCGCACCGCCAGCCAGGAGAACAGCCCCATGATCAGCAGTGACCAGAGCGCGGACGCCACGATCGGATGCTGTATCGGCCAGACGTGCGCGCCGTCGGCCCCGGGGTTGCCGAACAGGTTCCGGCAGGCCTGGACGGTGGCGCTGAACGGGTTCCAGTAGGCGATCGTCTGCAGCCACTTCGGCATGGTGTCCACCGGCACGAAGGCGTTGGAGAGAAACGTGAGCGGGAAGAGCCAGATCAGGCCGGCCGAACTGGCCGCCTCCGGGCTGCGCACCGACAGTCCGATCAGCGCCCCGATCCAGGAGAAGGCGTAGCCCAGCGCGAGCAGCAGCAGGAAGGCACCCAGTGCCCTGAGCACCCCGCGGTGCGCCCCCCACCCCACCGGCATCGCCACGATCGCCAGCACCAGCAGGGTGAAGGCGCTCTGCGCCAGGTCGGCCAGAGTCCGCCCGGCGAGCACCGCCGAGCGTGCCATGGGCAGCGAGCGGAAGCGGTCCATCAGGCCCTTGGTCATGTCCTCCGCGATACCGGCGGAGGCGCCCTCCACCGCGAAGGTGACCGTCTGGGCGAAGATCCCGGCCATCAGGAACTCGTGGTAGCCGCCGCCCGGTACGTCGATCGCGCCGCCCAGCACGTACGAGAAGAGCAGCACGAACATCACCGGCTGCAGCAACCCGAGGATCACGATCTCGGGGATCCGGGTCATCCGGCGCAGGTTCCGCTGGGCGACCACCCAGGAGTCGCGTGCCATCTGGACGACTCCGCCGCGCGGCTGCGGGATCGCCCGTCCCCTCATCACGGTGTCGACCACGGTCAGACCTCCTTGTCAGGGTCGGTCTCCCCGGCCGTGTGGCCGGTGAGGAAGAGGAAGACGTCGTCGAGGGTGGGCCTGCGCAGGCCGATGTCGTCGATGAGGATGCCCCGCCCGTCCAGCTCGCGGATGACGTCGGCGAGCACCCGGGCGCCCCCGTCCACCGGCATGGCGATCCGCCGGGTGTGCTGCTCCACGCTGGGCCGGCCCCTGCCGTACGGGGTGAGCGCCGCGACGGCCGCACCGATCAGCTCGCGCTGGTGGACCACCACTTCCACCCGCTCACCGCCGATCCTGGCCTTGAGGTCGTCGGCGGAGCCGCGTGCGATCACCCGGCCGCGGTCGACCACGGCGATGTCGTGCGCGAGGCGGTCGGCCTCTTCCAGGTGCTGGGTGGTGAGCAGCAGGGTGGTGCCCTCCGCCACCAGCATCTCGATGACCTCCCACAGCGCCAGCCGGTTGCGCGGGTCCAGACCGGTGGTGGGTTCGTCGAGGAACATCACCGGGGGCCGCACCACCAGCGCGGCCGCCAGGTCGAGCCGGCGGCGCATACCGCCGGAGTAGGTCCTGGCCAGCCGGTCGGCCGCCTCGGCGAGGTTGAACCACTCCAGCAGCTCCCGGGCGCGCGCCTTGGCGGCCCTGGTCCGCATCTGGTAGAGCTGGCCGACCATCTGGAGGTTCTCCCGGCCGGTGAGGTACTCGTCGACCGCCGCGTACTGGCCGCACAGGCCCATCAGGCTGCGGACTCGGGCGGGGTGCCTGAGCACGTCCACGCCCGCCACGTAAGCGCTGCCGACGTCGGGCCGCAGCAGAGTGGTGAGGACCCGTACTGTGGTGCTCTTGCCCGAGCCGTTGGGGCCGAGCAGGCCCAGTACCGTCCCCTCCGGCACGTCCAGGTCGACCCCGTCCAGGGCCCGTACGTCGCCGAAGGTCTTCACCAGGCCCTCGGCCCGGATGGCCGCCCTCATGCGCCTCCTCCTTCTGCCGGTGAACCACCTGACGGCCGGCGCTGACAGGACCCCTCATTCTGCTTTCCGGCAGGGGAGCGGCCCGGTAGCCCACGCGCTGGCGGGCCCCGTGTTGGCAGTGGCCCGTCCGGCACCCCGGATGCGAGTCACCCAGGTGTGGTGGAAGCCTGGGAGAGGGACCGGAGCGGCCGAGTCGCCGGGTTCCCGAAGGCCGTATGCACCGGCCGAGGGGGTGCGGAGCCGCACGGACCCACGGACACCGGACGCGTTTTCCGTCGGACCCTCTGCCGAATCGAGGCGGTACCAGTGGATCTCAGGATGTCGGTCGAAGCCCGGGAGGAATTCCTCGCCGGAGTGCACGTGGGGATCCTGGGGGTGGACGATCCACGCGACGGCGGTGGGCCGTTACTGCTCCCGATCTGGTACTCCTACCGGCCCGGCGGACTGGTGACGGTCCAGACCGGGCGGGAAACGCTGAAGGCCCGGCTCATCCGCGGCGCGGGCCGGTTCAGCCTGTGCACGCAGAACGAGACGGCACCGTACCGGTACGTCAGCGTGGAGGGGCCCGTGGTGGCCGTCGAGGACCCGATCCCGCCGGCCGAACACGAGAAGCTGGCCCACCGGTACCTGGACCCGGACACGGCGACGGCGTACCTGGCGGCCAACCGCCGGCAACTGACCGACAACATCCTCATCCGCATGAGGCCCGAAAGATGGCGGACCGCCGACTTCGCCGCCTTCGCCAAGGAGTTCGAGCATTAGCTGCTCGTGCCACCCGGACATGCGGCAGAGAGCGGGACATTCCGATGAACACCCGGGCCATGACGCACCAGGCGGCGGACGAGCACGCCGAGAAGGTGGGCTGTCCACGCGACCGCTGTCTCCACGAGCTGTTCGACGTCTGGGCGGCACGCCGCCCGCAGGCCACCGCCTGCACACAGCACGGCCGCGGCATCAGCTACGGCGAGCTCAGGATCCGCTCCGACGCACTGGCCACCCGGCTGCACGACTCCGGTGTGCGGCACGGCGACCTGGTCGGAGTGTGCGGGGCACGGTGCCCGGAAGCGCTGGTCGCCTTCCTGGGCATCCTCAAGACCGGCGCGGCGTACGTCCCACTCGACGACACCTCACCGCCGGCGCGACTGCAGGCGATGGCCGAGGACGCGGGGGTGCATACCGTCGTCGTACTGCCCGGCAGCGCCCGCCGCATCCGGCGCGTGCGCACCCGTGTCGCCCTGGGCGGCCCGGCACGGGCCGTACCCGGGTCCGCGGTACCGCGGACCCGGGTACGGCCCACCGACTGCGCCTACGTGATGTTCACCTCCGGCTCGACCGGCCGCCCCAAAGCCGTGGCGATCCCGCACCGCGGAGTCGTGCGGCTGGCGGTCTCCGACCTGGTCGGCCAGCGGCCTCGGCCCGGTGAGCGGGTGCTACACGCCTACGGCCTCTCCTCGGACGCCTCCACGATCGAGATCTGGCCCGCGCTGCTCGCCGGCGCCTGCATCGTGATCGCCGACCAGGAGGAACTGCTGTCACCGGCCGCTCTGGAGTCACTGCTGCGCTCCGAAGACGTCGGCATCGCCTATCTCACCACCGGGGTGTTCCACCACATCGCCCGCACCAGGCCGTCGGCACTGCGGTCCCTGCGGTTCACCTCGGCCGGCGGTGAGGCGATGGACCCGGAGCTGGCCCGCGCGGTACTTTCGGCCTGCCCGGGCACCACCGTGGTCAACTTCTACGGCCCGACCGAGAACAGCGTCGTCTCCACCGCACACCTGGTACACGATCTGCCGCCCGAGGTGACGGCCGTGCCGATCGGCCGCCCGCTGGAGAACTCCACCTGCCAGGTAGTGCGTGCGAACGGCACCCCCGCCGGCACCGGCGAGGAGGGCGAACTCCTCGTCGGCGGAGACGGGCTCGCACTCGGCTACCTCGGCGACCCCGAGCTGACCGCAGAACGCTTCGTCGACAACCCCGTCGAGCCCGGTACGCGCCTCTACCGCACCGGTGACCGGGTGCTCCGGCGCGCGGACGGCGCACTGGAGTACCGGGCCCGGGTCGACAGGCAGATCAAGCTGCGCGGGCACCGCATCGAACCGGAGGAGATCGAGACCCGGCTGCGGGCGGATGACGCGGTGGGCGAGGCCGTCGTCGAACGGGACGGCGACACACTGATCGGGTACATGACACCAGCTCACCCCGGCCAGGCACTGCCCCTGGACCACATCCGCGATTCCCTCGCCACCTGGCTGCCCGCCGTCGCGGTACCCGCACGGCTGGTGGAACTCGCACAGTTCCCGGTCACCGCCGGAGGCAAGGTCGACCGCCACCGGCTGCGCAGGCTGGCTGCGACCGAAACCGCCGCCACCCCGGCACCGGCGGACGGCCCCGGGCCCGGGCCCGGGCTGCAGGACACAGTGGCGCAGGTCTGGCAGGTGGTACTGGGCGTACACCCGGCACCGGACGACAGCTTCTTCGCCATCGGCGGCGACTCCCTGCTCGCAGCCGAGGCCGTCACCCGTACGCTGACCGCCTTCGACCTCGACGCCCGGCACGGCCGCACCCTGGTCCACAGCCTGCTGCGATCCCCCGCGCTGGAGGACTTCACCGCCGCCGTCGCCACCATCAGGGACCGGCCCGGCAAGGCGGGCGCCGACACGGGACCGGTGGACTTCCGCGCCGAAGCACAGCTGGGCTTCACCCTGCCGGCGCAACGCGGACCGGACCCCGACTGGCGGCGCCCCGGTGAGGTGCTGCTCACCGGCGCCTCCGGCTTCGTCGGCGCGTTCCTGCTGGCCGCGCTGCTGCGCCGCACCGACGCCCGGGTGCACTGCCCGGTACGAAGCCGGGACCGTGCCCACGCCCGGCAGAAGGTGACGCGGTCCCTTGCCCGCTTCGACCTCGCCACCGCCGAAGCCGCCGACCGCATCGTGTGCTTCCCCGCCGACCTCGCCGAGCCTGGCCTCGGTCTGGAACCAGGCCGCGCCGACGAGCTCGCCGACACCCTCGACCTGGTGATCCACTCGGCCGCGCAGGTCAACTTCCTCTACCCGTACGAGGCGCTGCGCCGCACCAACGTGGAAGGCACCAGGGAGATCGTCCGGCTGGCGGCCGGGCGCGGCGTGCCGCTGCACTTCCTCTCCACCATCGCGGTGCTGGCCGGCTTCGGAACTGCCGGCGTACGGCACGTCGACGAGGACCTGCCGCTCGACCACGCCGACCGGCTCACCATGGGCTACGCCGAGAGCAAGTGGGTCGCCGAAGAGGTGCTGCGCAACGCCGCGGACCAAGGCCTGCCGGTGGCGGTCTACCGGCCGTACGAGATCACCGGCGACCGGCACACCGGCGCCTGCAACACCGACACCGCGATCTGCTCGCTGTTCAAGACGATCAGCGAGACCGGGCTGGCCCCCGACATCCCGCTGCCGCTGGACTTCGTCCCGGTGGACTACCTCGCCGACGCGGTGGTGCACATCGCCACGGGGCACCGCACCACCCGCCGGACCTACCACCTGACCAATCCCCGCGCGGCGCGCCTGACCGACATGCTCGACCGGATGGACGCGGGCGGCCACCGGATCAGCCGGCTCCCCTACGAGGAGTGGGTGGGCGAGCTCGTCCGCCATGTCGCGCAGCACCCCACGAGCCCCACGGCCCCGTTCGTCTCCCTGTGCGTGGACCGCTGCAAGCAGGCGGACATGTCCGTCAAGGAGATGTACTTCGAGGGCACCTTCCCGACCGTCGGGCGGGCCAACGTCGAGCGCGACCTGGCCGCCGCGGGCCTGCACTGCCCTCCGGTCGACGCGGAGCTGCTCGACCGCTACCTGGAGTACTTCTACGCCGCCGGCTACATCGAGCGCCCGTGACCGCAGCACCCCCGCAAGCAGCACCCTCGCAAGAGGAGCGAGCATGACCTCACAGCCAACCAGCACGCCGGCACCCGGCCCCGAGCTGGACGTACTGGAGTTCCCGCTCCCGCCGCCGGGCACCATGGGCCCGCCCGAGGAATGCGCACGGCTACGCGAATGCTGCCCCATGGCCAGGGTCGGGCTCCCGATGGACGCGACCGCCTGGTACGCCACCCGGTACGAGGACGTCCGGGAGCTGCTCGCGGACCCCCGGCTGATCAGGCCGACCATCAACGACTGGCCGCCCCGCCCCGGGCAGGCCGCGGACGACGGGCCCCGCCTGATCACCATGGCGGAACTGGACGGCCCCCGGCACGTGGCGCTGCGCAGGGCCGTGGCTCCGGCGTTCAGCTTCCGAGCCGTCCAGGACCGACTGCCGCGCATCCGCGAACTCGCCGAGCACCTGCTGGAGGAGTTCGAGGAAGACGGCCGCGCCGGCGACCTGGTCGCCGGATTCACCGAACCGTTCCCGCTGCTCGTGCTGTGCGACCTGGTGGGCATCCCCTTCCAGGACCAGGACTGGTTCCTTCCGGTGCTGGACGCGGCCCTCGCCGGCATGGTGACCTCCGAGGACGCGAACAGGGTCACCGACCTGCTGCGCGCGTACATGGCCGAGCTGATCGCACGGAAGCGGAGCCGACCCGGTGACGACGTCCTGACCCGGCTGGTCGGCCAGTGCGACGGCGGAGTGCTGACCCATGACGAGGTGATGGCCTTCGGGCTGTCCATGCTCACCGTCGGCTTCGGCATCAGCGGCTTCTTCCTGGCCGACTCGGTGCACACCCTGCTGGAGCGGCCACAGCTGTGGGCCCGCCTGCGCGACCGCCGCACCCTCATGCCCGGGGCGGTGGAGGAGATACTGCGGTACATGCCGGTGATGAACGGCACCGTGCTGCTGCTGGCCACCGAGGACATCGAGGCAGGCGGGCAGAGCATCCGCGCGGGCGAAGCCGTCATCCCCGTACTGGCCTCCGCCAACCGTGACGGGAGTGTGTTCGCCGACGGAGACCGGCTCGACCCGTGCCGCGCGGACAACCCCCACCTCGCCTTCGGCCGGGGAGCCCACAACTGCGTCGGCGCCCACCTGGCGCGCGCCGAGCTGACCGTCGGACTGGAGGCATTGTTCGACCGCTTCCCCCGGCTGCGTCCGGCCGACGGGCACGAACCCCTCTGGGACGACCAGTCCGTCACCAAGGCACCACTGACGCTCCCGGTCAGCTGGTGAACCCGCCCGCAGGCCCCTCGCACCCGGTCAAGCCCGGATGACCGAGCCCTCGCGCCCGGCCGCACACGAGAAGGGGAGGTCCACCCGTGAACACCACATCGGAACCTGTCGTCGACGCCCCCGTCATCGACCTTCCCCTCCCGCCGCCGGGCACGATGGGGCCACCCGAGGAGTACGGCCGGCTGCGCCAGGAGTGCCCGTTGGTCAAGGTCCGGCTGCCGATCGGCGCCACCGCCTGGTACGCCACCCGGTACGACGACGTCAAGGAACTGGTCGCCGACTCCCGGCTGATCCGGCCGAGCATCAACGACTGGCCGCCCTGCCCCGGCCAGGCCCCCGGTGACGAGCCGGGCCTGGTCACGATGATGGAACTGGAAGGCCCCGGGCACGCCGCCCTGCGCAGGACATTGAGCGAGCCGTTCAGCGTCCGGTCCATCCGGAGCCGGCTGCCGCGCATCCGGCAGTCGGCCGACCGGCTGCTCGACGTGTTCCTCACCGGCGACCAGCCCGGCGACCTGGTCGTCCGGTTCCTCGAGCCCTTCCCCGTCATGGTGATGTGCGACCTGGTGGGCATCCCCTACGACGACAGCCAGTACTTCCTGCCCAAGGCGGACGCCGCGCTCGGGGCCCTACTCACCCTGAAGGAGGGCCGCGAGGCCACCTCCCAATTGCGCGCGTACATCACCTCGCTGCTCGAGGGGAAGCGGCGCGAGCCCGATGACGACGTGCTCACCAAACTGGTCCGCGAGTGCGAGCACGGCACGCTGGACCATGAGAGCGCGGTGAGCTTCGGGCTCTCCATGCTGGTCGCCGGATACCGCACGAGCACCATGTTCCTGGCCGACGCCGTGCTGACCCTGCTGACCGTGCCCGGCGAGTACGCACGCCTGTGCGACAACCGCGACCTCATGCCCGGCGCGGTGGAGGAACTACTGCGCTATGTACCGGTGATGAACGGCGTCGTCGTCCTCCAGGCCGTCGAGGACATTGAGCTACACGGCCGGACGATCCGCGCCGGCGACGCCGTGCTGCCCGTACTCGCCTCCGCCAACCGCGACGGGAGTGTGTTCGCCGACGGAGACCGGCTCGACCTGTGCCGCGCGGACAACCCCCACCTCGCCTTCGGCCGTGGAGCGCACAACTGCATCGGCTCCCACCTGGCACGCGCCCAGATGACCGTATGCCTGGAAGCGCTGTTCGACCGGCTCCCCGACGTGCGCCTGGCCGAAGGTCACCAGCCCATCTGGGAGGACGAGTCACCGAGCAAGTCACCCATCACCCTCCCCGTCAGCTGGAGCGCCCCCGAGACCGCCGCGTAGGCGGAAGCCCTGGCGATGTCCCATCGCCGCCGCAGGCACGTCAACGGCGCGCCGCGCCTCGGTGGCAACGGGCAATTCTGCATTGCAAATTGACGACGATATGACTAGCAAGGAAGAACGTGTCCGAGATGGTCGAATTGTAGTGACCTGCGAGGATTGCGACCTGCTGTGATACTCCGACGGGAGGCCGGAATCATGCACGTGCGGAGCCGGATCGCAGTCCTGGCGGTCGCCGCCCTACTCGCCCTCGCGGCGATCGGCCACGCCGGCGCGGCGAGCGTGGTCACCATCACCGAGGACAGCCTGACCCCCACCAGCGCCGCCCCCAACACACCCACCACAGCCACGCTGAAGGTCCACTCCTCGGTCTGCGTCACGGTACGGCAACTCGGCGTCGCGGTAAGGGACTCGAAGGGCAACAACTACGACTACCCCGGATCGGTCCTCAACGCGACGATCTGTCCGAGCGGCTACACACTCGTCACCGGGTCGCGGACCTTCCCCGCCGGCACCTATACGGAGTTCGGCTACTACAAGGACGCGACGGGCTACCACAACCTCACTCAGGCCACCCTCATCGTGACCACACAGGGAACCGGAGGCGACCCCACCCAGGGCAAGGCGCTCACCTTCAACGAGAACTTCACCTCCCCGATCGTCTGGGGCCAGCGCTGGGTCGGCAACACGACCAGTGCCTACCAGTACGGCAACCACAACCCGAACGACGACAAACTCGACTGGCTCAACACCGCCAACGTGACGTCCGGCAACGGCAGCGTCACCTTCACCGCCCAGCCCAGCACCCACACCCTGGAAAACGGCAAGCAGGCATGGAACACCGGGCTGATCACCACGGAGAGCTCCAGAGAGGGCTTCCAGGTCAGGACCGGCGACTACATCGAGACCCTGGTCAGCATGCCGCCCAACCTGGGGGCCTGGCCCGCGCTGTGGAGCTGGAAGAGCGGCGACACCGAGATCGACAAGTACGAGTACCATCCCGACAACCCCAACATGCTGGAGCTGACCAACCACATCAACCCGGCCCACGACTACTACACCGACTCCAGCGCGGTGGGCCCCAACCGCTGGGTGACGATCGGCGCGGTCTACGGCGCCACGTCGGTCGACTGGTACATCAACGGCACCAAGGTGTTCTCCGACGGCAAGGGCGTGGGGGCGTCGTTCTCGGCGTACATCATCCTCAACCTCTCCATCGACGCCGGCACCTGGCACCCCGCGCCGGCCAACAGCAACCCGATCAGCTTCTCCGCCAGGTACGTGCACGTGTGGCGATGAGAACTCCTCCCCACCGCGCCCCGGACTCCCGGCGCCACACGATTCCTCAAGAGTCGCCCGCGTTCCGCGAGCGACTCCTTTCGAAAGCAGGTGAAGGCCATGTCCCGTAGGCCCCAGCGGCGTGGTCGGCGGACCGTGTGGCCACTCCTGGCGGCGTGCGCGCTGAGCGCGGCGTCCAGCGCCGGCGCCGCGACGCCGGCCGACGACCACACTGCCGAGCGTGTCCCTGGCAGTGACCGGGTACCGGTCGTACACATCGACCCCGATCCCGACCCCGTACAGGTGGGCGGGAGCGTGACGGTGCGGGCCCTGCTGGCCAACCACGGCCCGGACCGGACGGCTTCGCCACTGACCGTCACGGTCGTACTGCCCGAGAACACCACCGCCGCCGGCTCGTTCTTCCCCGGCACCTGCCTGGCCGATTCGGCCGGTGTCACCATCACCTGCACGTTCCCCGCCGGTCTTGGTGTCCATCGAACGGCTGTCGTGATCATCCCCGCCCGGATCTCGGCGAGCGCGCCACCGTCGTCAAGGCTCGACGGCGGCAAGGTGACCGTCGCCAACACTGACGACCCGGACGCGAAGGTCCGCACCGTCAAGTTCGCCATCAGGACCGCCTGACCCGCCCCGGGTCTCCGGCGGCCCAGCCACTGACCCGCGGTGTCATTCCGGGGCGGCGCGTTCCTCCTGAGGGGGGAACCTCACCCCGTTCGCGTGAAGCGAAGCCTGCGGAGCAGAGAGCCGCTGCACCCTCACCAGCCGAACGACCGATGTGAACAGCGATGCTCAAGCGGGAGGAAGTCGAGCAGGGCACCATGCACAGTCACGGTTCGGTCAGCCGGGCGACGGGCGGCTTCGGGCGTATGCACGGACCGGCTTGATCGTCGTCTCGCGTACTGTTCTCGCATGGCTCGATCCGATGGCGCCCCTCCTGCCGGGCTGCGGGAACGCAAGAAGGCCCAGACCCGGGAAGCGCTGCGTGTCGCGGCCGCGCGACTGTTCGCCGAGCGCGGCTTCGCCGAGACGACGGTCGCGGAGATCGTCGAGGCGGCCGGGGTGTCGCCGCGGACGTTCTTCCGCTACTTCGACAGCAAGGAGGACCTCCTGCTGCCGGACCTTACGGAGTCGTTCGACCGGATGGTGCAGGAGCTGGCCCGCCGTCCGCTCGAGGAGCCCGCGTTGGTCGCGTTGCGCGAGGCGGTGCTGGCGGCGGTGGACAGCGCTCCGCACACCACCCTGGTCGCGTTGGCCCATCCGCTCGAGGGCGCGGAGGCGGTGGTGACGGACCGGCTGGTGTACGCCTTCGTGGAGTTGGAGAGCCGGCTCACCAAGCTGCTCGTGGAGCGGCTGCCCCCGGGACCGGATGTGGATCTGCGGGCCGCCGTGGTCGCGATAACGGCGATGTCGGCGATGCGGGCGGTGGTTCGTACGGTGCGGGAGCGGCGCAAGACGGAGGAGGTGCCGGTCGGCACCTTCGCCCGGCTGCTGCCGACCGCGTTCGCGGTGCTGGCCGAGGCGAGCGCGGACCTCTGATCGGCCCGTGCCCGCCCCGGCCGCGGTCGGTCAGCCGGCCTGGGCTGATGGCTGGGTGAGTTCGGCGAGGTGGGAACGCAGTGCCCGCGGGCTGTTCCAGCCGAGCACACCGGTGACGTGGCCGTCGGTGCGGTAGCGGGCGACGAAGGAGCGCTGCGCCGGGTCGCCGTGCACCACCTCGATCTCCGCGTCCGGGGTGCAGATCCCGTACGCCTGGATCCTGGCGTCGTACTGGTCGCTCCAGAAGTAAGGGAGCGGCGCGTACGGTTCGCGGGCGCCGAGCAGGTTGCGCGCTGCGGCGATGGCCTGCTCGGCGGCGTTCGTGCGGTGTTCCAGCCGCAGGGTGGTGCCGAAGCGCGGGTGATGCCACCTGGCGACATCGCCGGCGGCGTAAATGCCGGGTGCCGCTTGGCAGTAGGCGTCGCAGAGCACCCCGTCGGTGATGTCCAGGCCGGTACCGCGCAGCCAGTCGGTGGCAGGGGTGGAGCCGATGGCCACCACCGCAGCGTCGGCCTCCAGCACCGTGCCGTCGGTCAGTCGCAGCCCGGCCAGCCGCCTTTGTGATCCCACCAGGGAGTCGACCCGGGCCCCGGTGTGCAGCCGTACTCCGTGGTCGGTGTGCAGCTCGGCCACCAGTCGGCCGAGGTCCTGGCCCAGACGTTCGGCGAGTGGGGCCGGGCCCTGGCAGATCAGGGTGGTCTCCACGCCGAGGCTGCGGGCGGTGGCGGCGACCTCGGTGCCGGTGAACCCGCCGCCGACGACGGCGAGCGTGGGCCGGCGCAGCAGGTGCTCGCGCAGCCGCAGGGCGTCGTCCAGGGTGCGCAGGACGTGAACGCCGTCGAGGTCGTGCCCGGTGGGCAGCCGGTGGGGTGTGACACCGGCGGTGATGATCAGCCCGTCGTAGTCGAGGCTTGTGCCGTCGTCGAGTCGGACGGTGCGCCGGGCGGGGTCGAGTGCTACGGCCCGGCTGCCCGGCCGCAGGTCGAGATCGAGCCGGGCGTAGTCGTCGGGGCCGCGCAGGGCGGCGGCGGTCGGCTGCCAAGTGCCGGCCAGGATCTGCTTGGACAACGGCGGCCTGTCGTACGGGAGACGGGACTCGGCGCCGAGCAGGGTCAGTCGCCCCTGGTAGCCCTCGCGGCGCAGCGTCTCCGCCGCCGTCAACCCGGCGGTGGAGGCGCCGACCACGATCACTCGGCGCAGCTCGGAGTTCATGCGCTCGCCTCGCCCGGTGCGGAGCTTCGCTGGCTCACTGGGCCTCCACCCGGATGGCGGCGGCGGGGCAGCGGGCGGCCGCGTCGTGGAGCGAAGTGGCCAGCTCGGCCGGTGGGTCGGCGTCAAGAAGGATGGCGATGCCGTCGTCGCGCTGGTCGAAGACTTCGGGGGTGGTCATGACGCAGGTGCCGGCGCCGCAGCAGCGGTCCTGGTCGAGGGTGATGTGCATGGGGTGTCCTTGCCGGGGGGTCTGGGCGTGGTTCACCAGGTGACGGGCAGCTGGTGCAGGCCGTAGATGATCATGTCGTCGCGGAACGGCAGCCGGTCGGCCGGGACGGCGAGCCGCAGCCCGGGGAAGCGGGCGAACAGTGAGGTGAGGGTGATCTGCAGTTCGGCGCGGGCGAGTTGCTGGCCCAGGCACTGGTGGGGGCCGTAGCCGAAGGCGACATGGGCGGCGGGGTCGCGGGTGATGTCCAGCCGGTCCGGGTCGGCGATGCCGAGGGCGGGGTCGCGGTTGGCGGAAGGCAGTGAGGCGACCACGTACTCGCCGGCCTTGATCGACCGGCCGCCGAGGGTGAGGTCCTCGGCCGCCACCCGGACCAGGCCGAACTGGATGATCGTCAGATGGCGCAGCAGTTCCTCGACCGTGCGGACGGCCAGGGCCGCATCCGCGCGGAGGGCGGCGAGCTGGCCGGGGTGCTCCAGCAGCGTCAGAGTGCTGAGCGCGATCATGTTGGCGGTGGTCTCGTGGCCGGCGATCAGCAGCAGTGAGCCCAGGACGGCGAGCGCGATGTCGGTCAGCGGGCTGTCCGGATCGGCGTCGGCCTCGGCGATCAGGGTGCTGAGCAGGTCGTCACCCGGCTGCTCGCGCTTGGCGGCGACCAGGGCGGCCATGAAGGACGCGAGTTCCGCCCTGGCCTGCTGCCCTTCCTCGGGCGAGGACTCGATCGCCAGCAGTTGCCCGGCCAGACGGTGGAAGGTGTCGCGGTCGTCGTAGTCGACGCCGAGCAGCTCGCAGATGACCAACGAGGTCACCGGCAGGGCGAGTTCGGCGACCAAGTCGACCGGTCCACCGGCCCGCTCCATAGCGTCCAAGTGCTCGTCGACGATCTGTTGGATCCTGGGCCGCAGCTGCTGGACGCGCTTGACAGTGAACGCCCGCATGACCGGGCGCCGGTAGCGCGCGTGCTCCGGCTCATCCAGGCGCAACAGCGCGCCCGGGAGTGGATGCTCGGGCAGGGCGGCCGGCGTGGGGCGGACGTGTGGCGCCGCGGTGCTCAGCCGCGAGCTGAACCTGGGGTCGGACAGTATCGCGCGGACGTCCTCGTATCGGGTGGCGAGCCATCCGGATCCGCCACCGGGGAAAGAGATCCGGCTGATCGGAGCCTGTTCGCGCAGCCGGGCATACTCCGGCGCCGGGTCGAAGGGGCAGCCGCGCTGCCTGGGCAGGCCGGGCCGGTCACTCGGGACTGGCCGGCTGACGGCGGTGTCGCTCATGGGTTCCTCCAGTGGTTTCTACGGGGGACGGGAGGTTTGCGGACATGGCGGCATGGCGCCGGTGCAGGGCCGGTCCGCCGAGCGCGATCGCCAGGAACAGGCCCGCTCCCACGATCAGTTGGGCGTCCGGCGTCCACCGGTCGAGGATGAGCCCGGCACCGAGCGCCAGAACGACCAGCAGCACCTTGCCCAGAATCAGGTTTCGCAGCGGCAGCCGGAGTGGCGCGACCGAGCCCCTGCGGCGACGGCGCTGCCATCTGACCGCCTGCACCAGGGCGGCGAACACAGCCATCTGGGCCAGCAGGAACAAAGCCCGCTGCCACGCCGGACCGTTCTCCACGAACGCCCAGCGCCAGCCGAAGTAGGCCCCGGCCGCCGCGTAGCCGATGTGGATCAGGCGACAGGCAGGGACGCGGTTCCCGCTCGCGAAAAGTGGCACAACTGCCACAATAGAGAAAGTGGCACAAGTGTCAAGATGTGCCGTCCGTGAAGCCACCCCGGCGTGGCACTCGGACCATCGATCCCCTGCAGTACACCTGGCGGGCCGGGCCCAGAGCACGGAGTCGGAGCGACCGACCCGCCCAGTCACTGTCAACCTCCTCGCGGAGGGCGGGAGTTCGTCGATATTCACCGACGAACTCTTGTACGGACATGCTCAGCTGGGGGACAGTGGCGGCCATCACCCGCCTCGTTCGAGGAGAACCCGTGCGTCTGCCACGCCTCGCCACCGGCCTCGCCACCACCAGCCTGCTCTTCGGGCTCACCGGCGTCGTCAGCACCGCAAGCGCCGCTACCGACGCCCACCCCGCCGCAGCGACGACCTCCGTCCCCAGACCCGACCACGTCGTAGTGGTGCTCTTCGAGAACACCTCGCAGAGCTCCATCATCGGCAACTCGCAGGCCCCGTACTTCAACCAACTGGCGAACACCGGCGCCAACTTCACCAACTCGTTCGCGATCGAGCACCCCAGCGAGCCGAACTACCTGGACCTGTTCTCCGGCTCCAACCAGGGCATCACGGACGACTCCTGCCCGCACACCTTCAGCACCGACAACGAGGGCGCCCAGCTGATCGCCAAGGGGCTGAGCTTCACCGGCTACTCGGAGGGCCTGCCCTCGGTCGGCTCGACGGTCTGCACCTCGGGCAACTACGCACGCAAGCACGTCCCGTGGACCGACTTCAGCAACGTGCCGGCCGCGGACAACCAGCCGTTCAGCAGCTTCCCGACCGACTTCACGCAGCTACCCACGGTCTCCTGGGTGATCCCCAACCTCTGCGACGACATGCACGACTGCTCGATCTCCACCGGCGACACCTGGCTGAAGAACAACCTGGACGCCTACGTCCAGTGGGCCAAGACCCACAACAGCCTGCTGATCACCACCTTCGACGAGGACGACAGCGCCGGCAACAACCAGATCGCCACCTTCTTCAACGGGCAGCCGATCAAACCGGGCGCCTACAACGAGCAGATCAACCACTTCAGCGTGCTGCGCACCATCGAGGACATGTACGGCCTGCCCTATGCCGGTGCCGCCGCCCAGGCGACCCCGATCACCGATGTCTGGAACACCGGCACAACCGGCAGCGTGTCGGTGACCGCGCCCGGCAACCAGACCGGCACCGTCGGCAGCGCCGCCTCCCTCCAGCTCCAGGCCACCGACACCGCCGGCGGCACAATGAGCTGGAGCGCGAGCGGCCTGCCGGCCGGCCTGTCGATCAACGCCTCGACCGGCCTGGTCAGCGGCACCCCGACTACCGCCGGCACGTCCAACGTCACCGTCACCGCCACCGACACCACCGGCGCGAGCGGCAACGCGTCGTTCAGCTGGACCGTCAACCCGGCCTCCACCGGCTGCCCCTCACCCGGCCAGCTGCTCGGCAACCCGGGCTTCGAGACCGGCAGTACCGCGCCGTGGACCATGACATCCGGCGTGCTCAACAACGACACAGTCAGCGAGCCCGCTCACAGCGGCAACTGGGACGCCTGGCTGGACGGCTACGGCGCCGCGCACACCGACACGCTCAGCCAGACCATGACCATCCCGGCCGGCTGCAAGGCCAGCTTCAGCTTCTGGCTGCACACCGACACCGACAAGACCGGCACCACCGCGCAGGACAAGCTCACCGTCACCGCCAACGGCACCACCTTGGCCACCTACTCCAACTTGGACGCCAACACCGGCTACGTGCAGAAGACCTTCGACCTCTCCTCCTACGCCGGTAAGAGCGTCACCCTCAAGTTCACCGGCGTGGAGAACTCCTCCTCGGCGCAGACCAGCTTCGTCATCGACGACACCACGCTGAACGCGTCCTGACGAACGCACCGTCCCAGCACACCGGGGCCGTGGCCGATCCAGGTCACGGCCCCGGCCGTTCGGCGCAGGGTCGGGCCACCAGCCGCCCACCCCGGGCGGTGCGACCGGCTCGTGGCGGCCTCGCTGTGGGCCGCCGAGGAGATGCTGACGGCGAGGACCTGTGCCAGTGCGCCGCTGGCGCACCGGGCAGGCGGCCCCGATCGGCGTGCGAGGACCAGTGCGCGCCGGCGGAGTGCCGCGCGTGCGGGGTGTACGGCACGATCGACGTCCGCGGATACTGCTGGCCATGAACAGGCCAAAAGCTGCACGTTTCCTCGCCGCACTCGCCGCTTGTGCGGCCAGCGCCTCCCTGCTGGCGGGCGTCCAGGCCACCCCCGCGTCCGCAGAAACCTTCTGCGGCTCCAACTACTCGGTCGATGGCGCCATCTGGACCGAGTACACCCAGACACCCGGTGTGCGGAAGGCCCTCGGCTGCCCCACCAGCGATGAACTCGGCCTTCCCGACGGGGTCGGCCGCCGTCAGGTCTTCGACAACGGCTCGATCTACTGGAGCCCGAACACCGGGGCGCACGCCGTGTGGGGTCTCATCCTCCAGGAGTGGGGTCAGCACGGCTGGGAAGGCGGCTACATGGGGTACCCGCTCACCGACGAGCTGAAGAACCCCGATGGGATCGGCGTCCGCCAGGAGTTCCAGAACGCTACGGTCTACTGGTCCCCCAACACCGGAGCGCACGCGGTACACGGCAACATTGGATGGTGGTGGGGACAGTACGGGTACGAGAAGGGGTCGTACGGCTACCCCACGAGCGACGAGTACAACACCGAACACGTCGGCGGCAATGTCGATGACAACAACGGCATTCGCCAGGACTTCCAGTCCGGCAAGTACATCTTGTGGAGCGGTGGTCAGGCCGACGCCTTCGAGGCCTGCCAGACTGCGTGCATCGGCTACGGCGGCATCACCAACACGAAGTGGGTGAAGAAGACCGAGGTCTACATCAACTGGACCAACAGCCGCTACACGTCCGTCCACGTCACCCCGACGGCCGCCGCGTTCAAGACCGTCACAGGGAACGATGACGCCGCCAGTGACGTGAATGACGACTGGAGGCAGGTGTGGTCCAACACGCTCATGTTCCCCGGCGCCACGCAGACCGAGAAGACCTCGACCTTCCAGCAGCTGCTGTGCCACGCGGAGTTCTCCTACCCCAACACCAGCGGTGGGCACCTCGGCGGTCCGACGTGGGATCTGGAAACCTGGCGCCCTGAACTCACCGGGGACGCTGAGACGAAGGTCAACAAGATGCTCCGCTCCAGGTGCAACTGGGACACGGACTCGTAGCACCTGCCTCCCAAAGCCCCTCGTCAGCCTCCGGGCGATTCTGGGGATCGTCGCAACACGCGGCTAGTTGATCAAGCCGCGAGCAGTCCGTGCAGGCGCTCGGCTGGAGTCTTCCAGCCGGGCGTTTTGCGTGGCCCGTTCATTGAGCTCGTCGGCGACGGCGGCGAGATGGTAATGGGCCGAGCCGGTAGCCGATGCCTCGCAGGACGTCGGCGGTGGTGGTGGCGCCCACGGGTACGCCCCGGACCGAAATACCGACGTGCCGTACGCGCACTCGGGACCTTCGGACAGGTGGCGCCCGAGCGGGTGACATCGAGGTGTCGATGGCCGAGGCCGACGTGTCGGCACGTCAAGTTGGCTTGGTCCGGTTACTCCATGAGGCGGTTTGCGACAGTGTTCGGGAGGTGTGGTGGCGCTGAGGATGTCGGTTCCGCGACTGGGTGGCGGGGCGAGGAGGCGGGCGCGTGCCGCGACGGTCGGTGTGCTGGCGGTGTTGTCGAGTATCGCGGTGGTCGCCCCGGCGTTGGGAGCACCGCGCGTGGGCGGTTTGGTCCCGCAGACGCCCCTGCCGGGGGAATGCATCCCCCAGTTCGCAACTCCGCTACCGGCCTTCGGTCCGGCGGGGTCGACGCCCAGGGTCGATGCGGCGACCCACCGGGATCTGACCGTCGCCATGACGGAGACCGATCAGGAGGTGCTTCCGCAGGGCCGGCAGGACACCTGTGGCCTCGGGGTGACGTTCGGCAAGACCCGGGTGTGGGCCTATGAGACCTCGGACACGACCAGCAAGCAGGTCCTGGGTCCCGCGCACTGGCCGGCGGTGACGATCGAAGCCGAGAGGCACACTCCCGCGCGGGTCACCTACGAGAACAGGCTGCCGAGTTTCAATCCGTCGAATCCGTACGGTCCCGGGCTGGTGCAGGGTTTGATGAAGGTCGATCAGACCGTTCACTGGGCCAATCCCTTGAAGACGCCGGGCGCCGGAATGCCCATGAACTGCGACGAGCCTCAGAATGCGGACAATCCGGTGTGTCAGGCCTACACGGGACCGCAACCCGCCACCGTGCACCTGCACGGCGCCGAGATCAGTGCCTGCTACGACGGCGGTCCGGACACCTGGTTCACGCCGAACGGTTTGCAGGGGTCGCAGTACTGTTCGGACGACGAACCCACTCCGGGCAAGGCCGTCTACACCTACCAGAACTCCCAGGAACCCGGGACGCTGTGGTTCCACGACCACGTCCTCGGGGCGACCCGCAACAACGTCTACGGCGGACTGGCGGGCTTCTACTTCCTCAAGGATCCGAAAGAGGAGCCCAAGGGCCTCCCGAGTGGTCCCTACGAGATCGAGATGGCTCTGCAGGACCGCGTCTTCGACACCAACGGTCAACTGCTCGTCATCCCGCCGTCCAACCCGGACTACCACCCCTTCTGGGGTGTACGCGAGTTCGGAGACGTCGCGACCGTGAACGGAGCGGCCTGGCCGTACCTCCAGGTGGAGCCGAGGCGCTACCGCTTCCGCCTCCTCAACGGCGCCAACGGGCGGCGCTTCGCCCTGCACTTCGGGGGCGCTCCCGTGTACCAGATCGGTGCCGACGACGCGTACCTGGACCGTCCCGTGCCGGTCAACGGCACGGCGTGCGCGGGAGGCGCATCCACGACCGAGTGCAGCGACCTGGACTTCATGCCCGGCGAGCGCGCCGACATCATCGTGGACTTCACACAACTGGCCGGGAAGACCGTCACCGTGACCAACACGGGAACGCTCGACACACCCCTGCCGCACATCATGCAGATCCAGGTGACCAAGCCCCTGACGGGCCGCGACGAGAGCTGCGATCCCGCTCGCTCCGTCCCGGATGAGTGCCTCTGCGCCCGCCCGGTACCCATGGTCCACCTGACCGGCCCGGACGGCAGGCCGCGCACCAAGATCGACAAGGTCAGGCAGTTCGTGCTCAACGAACTCAACACCTCCAGCACGCAGCCGAGAGGGGGGAACATCGAGCAGTACCTCAACAACACCCTCTACGACGGGCGCGAGTCCCCCAGCATCAAGCGGGAGTTCCCGAAGGACGGCATCAGCGAGCTGCCGGAGGTGGGATCGACCGAACTGTGGCAGTTCATCAACGCCGAGGACGTGCCGACCGCCTACCACCCGATCCACACGCACCTGGTGCAGTTCCAGATCGTCAGCCGCCAGAACATCGACTACGAGAAGTACATGAAGGCCTGGGACGGGTCCTTCCCGAGTTCCTGCAAGCCCTCCGACGTCGACTTCTGTCCGGGCTATGGTCCGCCACTGTCGTACCGGAAGCCGAACGCCGACGGGGCGGTCGGAGGGAACCCGGCGATCAGTCCCTTCCTCCAGGACCGTCCGATGCCACCGGACCCGGGTGAATCGGGGTGGAAGGACACGGTCAAGGCGTTCCCCCGTCAGGTGACCACGGTCATCGTGCGTTTCGCTCCGACCAGCGTCCCCGTGCACCGCTCCAAGCCCGGGGTCAACCTGTTCCCCTTCGATCCGACGGTCGGCCAGTACGTCTGGCACTGCCACGTCCTCGGTCACGAGGACAACGAGATGATGCGACCGTATCGAGTGGTCAGCGGTCGGAAACACGGCTGGGAAGAGGAGAAGGCCGGCGAGAGGAAGACGGGTTAGGACAGGGAGCACGGCGAGGGGCCTTCCCCGAAGCCGGCTGGATTTCGTGACTGCCCGTCAGCGGTGCTGGCGGGCAGTTTTCCTTGATCAGAACGATTTCGGGCATGCCCCCTGTGTCATTCACCAGTCGTCTGATCCACGCATTGACGGGTCGAGGGAGTCGGGCTTCCGCTTACCGCCGTTCAGGCTTCGCGCGCTGATCGTCGATTGCGTTCCGCGAGTGCGTACCCGGTCCCCGTGAGTACCACGCACCCGACGGTGACCAGCAGCGCCCAGGCGGCGCCGTAGCCGCGCAGCAGCACCGCGCCGGCGCCGGCACCCAGCAGCAGCGCGGCGACCGCGGCGACGCGCCTGCCGGTCCGGACGTTCGGGCCGCCGGCCAGGCTGGACTCGGAGGCCAGACCGACCAGGGTCATGGTCAGCATTGTGGTGGTCAGATCGGGAATGGCGAGCTTGCGGGCCGTGGTGTTGCGCACGCCCATGGCCAGTGCCAGCAGCACGATGGTGACGGAGCGCGAACCGATGCCCCGCACCCCCGTCGTGGCGGCCACGCCCGTCGCGCCGGCCAGCAGTACCGCCTCGGCACCGAGCACGCCCAGGATCCGCCGGGGTCCCTCGGGCACCGCGAGTTGAAAGCGCCCGGTGGCCGCCGCACCGGCCAGGAAACCCGCGAGCGCGATGAGTGAGGGTACGAGAGTGAAGCCGGGGGTTCCGACCGCGGCGAAACCGATCAGGATGACGTTGCCGGTCATGTTCGCGGTGAAGACGTGGCCGAGCCCGAGAAAGCTGATCGCGTCGATCAGGCCGCTGATCAACGTCAGCGCGATGGAGACACGTACTGCGAGCGGGCCGGTGTCCGGGCGGCGCGACCTGGCGGCCATCGCGTTGTCCCCGCACCTGCGCCTCATCGCCGGTCCCTTCCAGCAGGCAGTTCCTGGGCCAGTCTGCGCGTGGGCCGACGTGCGATACCGCCCGGAGTAGGCCAGTCGGCTCCACCGCCCTCTGGACAACACCGCCCACACCCCAGGAGCGCTTCAAAGCTTTGGTGATCTTGCAGACGGGCTGGTCAGGGGTTGGGTGCCGATCCCCTGCGGGTAGCCTCAGAAGCAGGTCAGGTCATACGTCCGCTTCCCGCGGACCACGTTCTTCGATCTCGTAGACACGACCACCACCGTCCGCGGCCTCATCCGTAGAACCTGGACCACCCACCGCTGGGACAGCCGCCCTCGATGCCGCCCATGACTGATCACCGATCACCAAGGGACGGGTGTGCCGTCCCAGGAGAAGAAACCACCGGTGGGGCCGTCGTCCGGCAGCAGGGCCAGGCGGGGGGCACCCCGGGCGGCCTCGGCCGGGTCGCCGCCGGCAGCGGCGGCCCTGGAGTTGAGATCGGTGGCCCGCAGGCCGGGGGCGAGCGCGTTGACCTTGAAGCCGTCCTCGGCCAGCGTCTGGGCGTAGAGGACGGCGAGGGCGTTGAGGGCGGCCTTGGAGGACCGGTAGGCGGCGGCGTCCCCGCGCTCGTGCCCGAGGATGACCAGGAAGTCGTCCTGATCACAGCCGACCCGGGATCACCCACCGTGCGGGCCCTGCAAACGCTGGCCTGAAGTTCCCCCACCGGCCCGTCCGCCGCCGGCTCAAGCAGCTGCCCCGCTTCGCCGTCACCAAGGGAGGCGAGTACCTCTTCATGCCCGGCATCCACGCCCTGAAGTGGATCGCCGAACTCGACACATGACCCCCGGCCAGCCACAAGGCCGTGGCTCACCACGCAGAGCAACCCGCCTGCCCCGTGAAGGGAATCGAGATGACCGCGAACACCGACAAGCCGAGCCGTCCCGGGATGAAGTTCGGCCGGACCAGCGAGTTCACCCTCTTCTTCAAGGCCAAGCCCGGTCATGGGAAGCTGATCCGCGAGGTCTTCGAACGGCCCGGCTTCGAGGACCGCCGCAAGGAGATGAGCGCCCGCATCGGCACCCTGCACGACGCCCGGTGGGTCCTGTTCGACGACGACACCTGCCTGATGTCCGCCACGAACTTCGACGGCGACTGGGACGCCTACATCGACGACTTCGCCGCCCAGATCCCCGAAATCTTCGACACCATCCTGGAACACACCGGGGACTACCCGGGCATCAAGGACCCCGACATCAAAGACCACATCGTCGCCCACCAGGCCACAGCCTGCTCCTACTTCCGCACCATTCCCGACACCACGGTCAAAGACCTCCAGAAGGCACTGCGCGTCCAAGACGCCTTCCAACGCCTGCTCGACGAGGCCAACTGACCCGAGCACGAAAGTACGGCGCAGCGAGCACCCGTGGCTGCGAGCAATGTCGCCGCGGTGAACCCGCCGATCCGGGTTGACGGAGGCAAGCCATGGCAGCGAGCGACTTCGCCCACCGGATGGCCGGCCGCACGCTCCTGGGCCGTGTCGGCCAGCCCGAGGAGGTCGCGAACGTCGCACTCTTCCCGGCCTCCGACGAGAGCTCCTACGTCACCGCTCCACATCCCGCCGGTCTCTTTGAGTGGACCGCTGCGGGTTGCACGTCAGGTTCAGCGTGGCCGCCGTTGCACGACGTCGGCGAGCACCGTGGTCACCAGCTTGTCGACGGTCGCCGTGGTCGGTGGGTCGGAGTCGCGGTCCGCGAACAGGAGATGCCCGCCTCCGACCAAGGAGAGGGTGAGCGAGTCGATGTCGGCGTCGGCCGAGATGCGGCCCATCGCGCGTTCGTCGGCCAGGTAGGCGGAGACCGCGGTCGTGACCTGGGCGAGGATCGCGATGCCGCCTCCGGGCCTGGCGTGCCGCAGCCGCGCCCGCAACTCGTCCCGGAAAGTGATGAGCGGGATGATCGCCACCGGAACCGGTCCGAACAGGGTGGTCAGCGCACCGGTGAGGTTGTCGGCCACGGTGCCGGTCCCGACGGCCTCGCGCAGCGCATGCGCTTGCGTCTCAAGCCGCGCGGCCCGGTCGAGCACGAGCTCGGTGAGGAAAGCGTCGAAGTCGGTGAAGTGCCGGTGCAGGACGCCTTTGGCGCAGGCCGCCTCGTCGGTGACGGCCCGGCTGGTCAGCCCGTTCGGGCCATCCCGCAGCAGCACGCGCTCGGCGGCGTCGAACAGCTGCTGCCGCGCGTCGCGAAGATGTACCCCGGTCGGCACTCTCAGATCCTCTCGTGCGCCAGGCTCCTGGCATCCGTCCATTGGCATGTGGGCGCTTGCCCACTAAAGTGAACGCATGCCCACTTTACCGCGAGAGCAACCCGAGCCGGCGCAGCCCCATCAGGCTCGGCGGACGGCCGAATCGTTCGGCACGGACGCGCAACGCTACGACCAGGCCCGACCCGACTACCCCGATGACCTGGTGACGCGCATCGTCGCCGCGAGCCCGGAGCCCGCCGTGCTCGACGTCGGCTGCGGCACCGGCATCGCGGCCCGTCAATTCCAGGCCGCCGGCTGCAACGTGCTCGGCATCGAGCCGGACGCACGAATGGCCGACCTCGCACAAGCCCGCGGCCTGCGGGTCGAGGTGGCGACCTTCGAAGCCTGGGAGCCGGACGGCCGAGTGCTCGACGCGTTGATCGCCGCCCAGTCGTGGCACTGGGTGGACCCGGTCGCCGGCACCGTGAAGGCGGCCCAGGTGCTGCGTCCGAACGGGCGCTTGGCGATCTTCGGGCATGTATTCGAACCGCCCGCCGAGGTGGCCGAGCCGTTCGCCGCAGCTTTCCGGCGGGTGGCGCCCGACTCCCCGTTCAGCGATCAGCCGGCTCGACGTCCGCTGGAGATGTACCAAGCGGGGTACGCGAAGATCGCCGACAAGATCCGCGAGACCGAGCAGTTCGACGACCCGGAACAGTGGCGGTTCGACTGGGAAAAGCCCTACACGCGCGACCAATGGCTGGACCTGCTCCCCACTACCGGCGGCCTCACCCGACTCCGTCCCGATCAACTGGCCGAGATCCTGGGCGCGGTCGGCCATGCCATCGACGCCTTGGGCGGCCGCTTCACGATGCACTACACCACTCTGGCGACCACCGCCGTACGCGCCGACACCCCTTGATCCACACGGTGCCGGGGGTCCCGCGGTCGGCCGCCCCGAGGAGGCCCAGGTTCCCTGCCGGGGTCAGGGGTTGGCGTACTGCGCCGTGGGTGGCTGCATTTCGGGGTGGCCGGGGACGTTGGGCTTGATCCAGTGGTCGTAGCTCTGCCGCCAGGCGCCGCTCTTGCGGTAGTCCTCCAGGACCTGGTTGACCCAGGAGGCGAGGTCAGGTTCGCTGGGTGAGATGGCGACGCCGTAGGGCTCGTCGGAGAGTTGGTCGCCGACGACGGTGGTCTGCGGGTCCTGGGCGGCCAGGCCGTAGGCGATGGCGTCGTCGGTGAGGATCGCATCGTCGTTGCCGAGTTGGAGCTGGACCAGGCAGTCCAGTTCCTGGTCCTGCTTGTCGAGTTTGGCCACCTTGTACTTCTGCTGGGGCGCCGGCAGCGCGGTGTCCGGTTCCAGCAGGGTCTCGGCGGTGGAGCCGGCGGCGACGCACACACGCCCGCCCTTCATCGCGTCGGGCCCGCTTTCACCCTGTTTCGTCTGCGCGACCGGCATCAGGACTCGCTGTCCGGCTTCGAAGTAGACGGTGGACATGGCCACGTCCTGGCTCCGCTTGCAGGTGATCGTCATGGTGTGCACGACCAGATCGACGCGCTGGTCGCCGGTGGCCTTGAGGCGCGGTTGGCGTTGGGCGTCGTCGAGTGCGACCCAGCGGACCTTCGGGTTTCCCAGCGAGGCGACGATCGCGTTCGCGAGGTCGATGTCGAAGCCCTGTGGTGTGGCGCCGTCCGGGCCCAGGAATCCCCAGTCGTAGTCGTTCAGGTCCACGCCGATGTTGATCGTCCCGCGGGCCTGGATCGCTTTGATGGTCGGCCCGTAGGGATCCTTCTTCGGTGGGTACTTGCTCGCCTTGCAGGAGGGGTCCGAGCCGGGGGCGGTGTCGGCCGCGAGCACGGGCGAGGGTGCGGTCGGCACGCTGGCGGCCGTGGTGGTCCGTGTGGCGGCCGGCCGGCTGGGTCCGCCTGTCGTGAGGGCCGCCACCATCAGGGCGGTGAGGCCGAGTATCGCCGTGGTTCCGCGAAGCCGCATCAGGTGTTCTCCGATGGTTTCGTTGCGGGTCATCGGTACTCCGCCGGCCGGCGTCCGATGCCGGTCAGCACGCCGACCGTGGCCGGCGGTGTGACCACGATCCGGTCGTTCACCTGCCAGGCCGTCAACGCTCCGGCGGCGATGACCGGTGCGGTCAGTGCGGTCGCAGCCAGCCGCAGGTGCCCGGGCGGTGTGCGCGCCGGCGCCCGCCGGCGAATCCACGCTCGCCGCGTCCCGACCCGGCCGTCACCCCTCGGGGCGCTGACGGCGACGTCTCTGTATCCAATGCCTCACTCCCACCAAGTGCGCGTGGAAGATATGTGATGACACATCGAAAGAAATGGCAAGAGGCCTGGGCTGTTTGGTGAACCCTGACACCCGCAGGACGCGGGCTGCGGCTCTGACGATTCCGCTCCCGCAGCCCGAATCACGAGGCTGGGACGGGACGGACCGGAGAGCCTGGCGCTCGTTCTCTGCACGGGCGTTGAGTGGCCCGGCGGGGGCGGGCCGGTGTGCCGCGTGGCCGTCAAGGCGGGCTTCCGTCCCGAAGGCGCGATGCGGGCCTTCTACCCACGACGACGGCGAATGCCCACGCCGCATCACCGCCACTGGCAACGACGACCTGGACGACCCGCTGACGGTCACCGCCTTCGGCGCCACCTACGCGATCAACTGACGCACCCTCGCCCGGCCCCGAGGCACCACACCCCGGGCCGGGCGCCGTCCGGCGGGCGCACCTTGGCTGACCTGCAACAACTCCGTCAAGCAACAACCTTCTGCACGCTCTGTGCAGATTGTGCAACAGAGCCCGAAGAGGGCTGTCCGCCACCCGAATCCCGTCCCTAAGATCACCTCCGCTAACGCACCTCACACGGGACGAGAGAACATGAGCAACGAGTTCGGCGGCCTGCTCGGCATCGCACAGCAGCTGTTCAGCGACACGCCGCAGCAGGGCCACGGCGAACACCACGACAACTTCCTGATGGACCTGGGGCAGAAGCTGATGGACGGCCACCAGCCCGTGCAGGAGGGCGTCGTCTACGACATCGACGAGAAGTTCTTCTCCCCGACCCACGACTTCTGGATCAAGCGCAACGGTGAGCGTGTGTTCCAGGTCGACGAGAAGATGTTCAGCTTCAGCGGTGCGATCGCCCTCCAGGACTCTGAGGGCAACGAGCTGTACCGGATCTCCGAGAAGATCATGACGCTCCGGGACATCCGCTACATCAAGCGCGGCGAGCAGACCATCGCCACCGTGAAGAAAGCGCTCTTCTCACCGCTGGTCTACAAGTTCACCGTGACGTTCGAGAACGGCGCGGAGATCCACGTCACCGGCAACATCACCGATCACCAGTACGCCATCACCTACGGCGAGCAGGAGGTCGCGCACATCTCCCGCGAGTGGTCGCTGCTGAGCGAGCACTACTCGGTCAAGATCATCCCCGGCCAGGACGACGCGCTGCTCCTCACCATCGCCGCCTGCGCCGAGGCCATGGTCCTCGACGACTGATCCACCCCGCGCCACCGCACGACGCCGACGCCCCTCGCCCACCGCCACCACCGGACGAGGGGCGTCGCCGGTTCGTACGGGGGTCACCAGTGGTGCGCGAGGAGCCGCGCGGGCAGCCTCGGTACTACCACTTGGAGCCCGGGCCGCTCGCCGAGGTCGAAGAGTGGCTCCACTCGTTTGAGCGGCCTTGACGGGCGCGGATGCGGGCGACGACCTGGACTGGGACATCTGCCTCTCCCTCAGCGCGGCCGCCCTGGAACTCCTGCTCCCACCCGCCGAGTTGGAGCGTGCTCACGCCGCGGCTGCCACGTTCGGCGCCCCGGACGAGGCGCTGACGGACGGCTCGGGCTGGGCCGCGCTGGAGATCGAGGCCGGACGGCTTCCCGCCTCGCCCCTGCTGCCCTTCGGCGCCCCCGGCACCGACCAGGAGCCCTGGCGCGCGCTGCTGACCACCGGAGTCCGGCAGCGGTCCGGTGGCACCGACCGGTTTGACGATGCGGGCCTTGACCGGGCCGGTCGGGCCGCCCTGGACCGTGATCCACTCCTCGTCCACCGGCAGCTTGAAGATCTCGCTCGACTGGACCTCGTCGACCGCCTTGCGTCCCTCGGCGGGCGCGAGGTCGAACAGGTACGGCGGGTTCGCGGTCGCCGCGGCGAAGTCCGCCGCGGCCTTCTCCAGCACGGGGGTGACGGGCGTGTCAGCGGGCATCGTCGCCTCTCTCCACGGACGCGATGGGGATCGGCCCGGCGCGGGCCACGCGACCATTCACCCACCGCCCCCGGGAGGTCGCCGCCCGACCGCCGTGCCCGCCGGCACCGGTCGGCCGCCGGAGGCGCCGACGCCTCCTCGGGTACGGCGGGCAGGATGGCCGGTACCGGCCTGACCGCGGCACGCGACGGCCCGCCCGGGGCCCGGCTTAGCCGGCCGGGGCCCGGGCGGGTGAGAGGGCGGGGCCGTGAACGGGGCCAGGAAAGCCGGCCGTTGCAGTCCGGCAGCTCGAAGGCCGCCCGGCGTGGCCGCCGTCGGGGTCTGCCGCCACGGCTGCCACGGCGACGAGCCTCGCCCCGCCACTCACATCAGGGGCACAGCCCTTTCGTCTGACGCTCGTGGGTCAGTTCTTCGGTGCGGCGCTCGCAGTCGCGTTGCTGTAGGAGCCGGCCACGATGGGCCATTCGTTCTGGTAGAGCTTGAACGGCAGGTCCTTCTCCAGCAGCGGGGTGCCGAGGATGGCGATGCGCGCCATGACGGCCCCGTTCACGTCCAGCCCGCCGTAGAGGCCGGCCTTGCCGGTGACCGTCGGCTTGCCGGCGCTGGAGTCGATCGTGACCGTGCCGTCCACGGCCGCCCGCAGGTACGGCTCGACGGTGGCCTTCACGCCCACGGTGTCGTAGAGGGCGACCGAGCCGTCGGCGACCAGGCCGGTGCGGACGTTGGCGTTGCCGTTGAAGGTGGCCTTGACCGGGGAGACGGTGGTCTTGACCGGCTCGGTGGCACTCGTCCAGCCGGCGGCCTTGGTGTAGTCGGCGTGGATGGCCCAGTCGCCGTCGATGTTCTGCGTGGTGTCGACGGTGACGGTGCCGTCGGCGGAGATCTCGGCGTAGACGGTGAGGTTGAGGGTGATCACGACGGGCACCTGGGCGACCATGATCGTGGGCGTCGCGGTGAGCTTGGCGATCGGTATCTTGACCGGGCCGGTGGAGCCGGTGAGTCCGGCGGTGACGTGCCAGTTGGCGTGCGCGCCGAGGTCGAAGCCGACCTTGGCCTGGTCGGCGCCGAGGATGCCGTGGGTGCCCTGGTAGCTGAAGTCGATGCTCGGGTCGAGTTCGAGCGAGCCGGAGAGCGTGGCCTTGCCGCCGCCGGGCAGCGGGACGCTGTCGTTGGCGTCCAGCTTCAGCACGGCCGAGGCGGCGCCGTTGCCACCGTCCGGCCGCGGCACGTAGGAGGCCTTGAGGTCCTTGAGCTGCGGGGTGACCTTGATGCTGTGCGGGTCCAGGGCGGTCTTGACCTTGGCCCAGGCCTGGCCGAGCAGCTCGGAGATGGTGGCCGGGCGGGTGCTCACCTCGACCTTCCCGGCCGCGGCCGGCTTGACGTCGGTGATCGCGAGCAGCGCGCCCTGCGGCGCGGCCGGTGTCGGCGGGCTGTCGATCAGCTGACCGGGCTTGACCGCGGCGGTGGCCGCGGCGGACGCCGACGGGCTCGGGCTGCCCTTGACGGTGTCGGCGGCGGCGAGGACGACCTTGCCGGTCTGCTTGTCGTAGGAGTCCAGCTTGAGGTCGGGGCCGCCTGCCGCGACGGGCTGCCCCGACGGGGAAGGGCCGGCCGGGGTCGCCGCGGGCGTGCCCACGGCGGCCGGGGCGACCGGGGCGGCCGGGGTCGCCTTGGGCGCGCCCGAGGCGGTCGGCGTGCCCGACGGATGATCGGCGGCCGGGGTCACCAGGGTCACCTTCGGCGTACCGACGGGGGCAGGATCGGTCGTGACCGGCGCGGCCTCGGCAGCCGCAGTGGAATCGGTGGACGGGGCGGTCGGCGCCGTCGGGTCGCAGGCGCTGAGCGAGAGCACCACGGATGCGGCGAGCGCGGACAGCGCAACGGTGCGCATGGACATGCGGAGGGTCACCTTTGACGTAAGGCGGGCAGGAAGGCAGGCGACTGCCGGCAGCTCAGGGGTGGCCAGGCCGGAAGTGGCTGCTTTCGCCGTCGACCGGAGCAAGCGTCAGAAGCGCTCTCGAAGGCCGGATTCGGCGCCTCACAGGGCCAGCAGGTATCCGGCCCGGCCCCCCTAAAACTAGAACCAGTAGTTTTGCCTGGGCGAGAACGTACACTAGATCGAAAAGCGTGCTCAAACCGGGGGAGCGCCGGACCGGCGCGGACGGAGTGAGGGAAAACAGCAGATGGGCAGACCGTCGCGACGGCTCGTGACCAAGGAGCGGATCATGCAGGCCGCTCTCGACCTGGTCGACGAGGAGGGCCCTGACGCGCTGTCCACCACCCGCGTCGCCGCCCGGCTCGGCGTCAAGGGGCCGTCGCTGTACAACCACATCTCCGGACGCGACGAGATCATCGACGGGATCTGCGAACTCGTCGTCGCCGAGATGGACCTCGACATGAGTGTCCGCCCCTGGACCACCGCTCTGGACACCTGGGCCCGTCACTACCGCGCCGCCCTCGCCGCCCACCCGAACACGGCCACGCTCTTCCGGACCCGGCCGGCCCAGTCCCCCTCGGCACTACAGGGCTACGCCGACGCCTTCACCGTGCTGCGCGAGGCAGGGTGGCCCGAGGACCACCTGCTCCCGATCGTGCACTCGATCCAGAGCCTCATCATCGGCTCCTTGCTCATCGTGAACACACCACGCGATCTGCTGGAACCCGTCGAGGAGTTGCCGCCCGGACTCGACCCCCTCCTCAACCCGCCGCCCCATCACCGCGACCTCACCTTCGAGATCGGCCTGGCCGCACTGATCCGAGGCTTCCAGGACACCCTGAAGCGCCTCCGCACGCACCCCTGCTCCTGAGCCCCTCGGCTCCGGCGGGCCGGCACGTACGCCCGAAACGGCCAGGCAGGGCCTGGCACGAACCGTCTCACTCCAATCGGCCAGCAGCGCTCGCCCCGCCCGGGCCCCGGTGACAGCGTCGTCCATGAGCCGGCGCCGCCGGTGACCGGCCGACTGTCCCGAGAGAAGGCGAGAAGGAAGGGCCATGACCAGAGAAGGACTGCGCGTCACCGTCCAGGGCGACCTGCCCCACGGCGTGATGGAGAGGATCGGGGATTCGGTGCGACGGGCCGTCCTCGACGAGGTCGCGGAACTCGATCTCGCGCCCCCGCTTGTCGAGGTGCCGTTCGGCGAGCACCACTCTCCCCACAACCCGGTGGACGCGGTGGACGCGGTGATCCGGCGGCCGGGTCCGATCGGGATCGTCATGGCGCCGGAGGAGTAGTGGACGCCGGAACCGGTGCGGCCGGGACCGGGGCGACGTGCCCGAGCAGCCTCTGCGCTCCGGGCCACCTGCTGCTCGGCATCGTCCGGCCCAACGGGACCGTCGCCGCGCTGCGCCGCCCGCTGACCGTGGACGCCGAGTTCGCGGCCCGGGCCTCCGCTCCCGGCCTGCGTCCGCCCGAGGCACGGTTCCGCTTCGCCGGTCCCTGCGTCGGGGCGGCCTGCGGTCAGTGGGAAGCGGAGCGGTGCACGCTCGGCGACGCGCTGGCCGCCGCCGCGCAGGAGATCGGCGCGGACGACGCGGGCGGCCCGCTGCCTCCGTGCGCCGTTCGCCCGACCTGCCGCTGGTGGCAACAGGGCGGCCCCGCCGTGTGCCACGTCTGCGACCGGATCGTGCACACCTCGAAGGCGGCTGGCGAGGCCTCCCCCGTCCCCCGCCGCCCCTGACCCGGGACGGCGGGGGCCCGCCGCTCTCCCCCGGCCCGCCCGTCGAGCGCAACCGGCAACCGCCCGGGTGCCGATGGTCGGCACCCGGCTGCCCACCTGGACGGTCCTGGTCACATCGAGGCACCTGTCGTCCCGGCATCACCATCCGAGCGGCTGCACCTGGCCGAGCGGGCTCCGAGGAGCGCGGTCGGCGGGGCCCGGCACGAGGGGCGCGATGACGTGCTGGGTCGGGTTGGTGCCGTCGTCGTTGTCGTCGCCCGAGTTCACCGAGACGGTGATCGAGCTTGTCCAGGACACCACGCCGAGGAGGATGAAGGCGACGAGCAGGCCGCGCCCGGCGCCGCTCAGGACCAGCGGGCGGGTGGCCGACACCGGGCCGTCCGGCTCGCTGCCCGGCTCCTCGCCGAACAGGCGCTTGGGGTAGGCGGAGGAGAGCATCACCAGGTAGGCGGCGTAGCGCATCCGGTAGCGCAGGATCGCGGCCGTCGCCTCGTACAGCGGCTGCGGCATCCGGCCGAGGACCAGCACCACGAACCAGATGATGAACGACACCATCCACCACCCCGCGTACACCAGGCCCTGCACGATCGAGGCCGGGATGACGAGGATGATGCGGAACAGGACGGCGAGCCGGTTCAGCTCACCCGGCCGCAGCCCGACCTGTACCGGGTAGTCGGGGGTCCGGAACCGGAACGGCGGGTAGCGGTCCACGGTGAGCATCAGGTACGCGGTGACACGGGTCTCGTACGGGACGAACGCGGTCAGGTAGTCCGCGACGAAGCCGGGCAGCCGGCCGAGGACCAGCGCGCCGAACCAGCCGATGACGGTGACGAAGAACGCCACCACCGACAGCACCCACACCACCACGAACTGGGGGATCAGCAGCAGGGCGCGCAGCAGCACCGTCCAGCGGTTCTGCGGGCCGGGCGCCGGCATGTCCAGCACCGGGAGCCACTCGCGGCTGACGGGGGCGGGGGGTGCCTGCCACATCCGGGCCTCCACGGTCTCGGGACGACGGGACCCGGCGGTCGGGGGCGGCCGGGTGCCCTCCGAAGATCGCAGCACCCCGCCCGCGCCGCGCGCCGTGCTGCGCCGGACGGGTCAGCCGGCCGATGCGACCCGGCCACCCCCGACCCCGCCGGGTCCCGAGGAAAACCTCAGACGACGTTCCAGTCGTTCGAGTCAGGGGTGCCGGAGGCCGTCGTGGGCGGCGAGGGCGGAGGCGACGCCGCCGGGGCTTCACCAATGCCGACCTGACGGTACGTCAGCCCATTAGACTCGCCATCCGTCATCTGACCAGCGCAAATGGCGAACCGCTGGTGCGGTACCAGAAAACCACGTCGAGAGGGGCAGTGCGTTGAAGGTGGTCGAGATCATCCCTGGTTCCCCGTGTTGGGCACAGCTGAGCGCCCACGACCTACCCGCAGCCCAGCAGTTCTACGGGGAACTGTTCGGCTGGACCGCCGAGACCGACCCGGACCCGCAGTACGGCGGCTACACGACCTTCTCCCACAACGGCGCGCCCGCCGCGGCCGTGGCCCCGCTGATGAACCCGCAGCAGCCGGTGATGTGGCTGCTGTCCTTCGCGGCCGACAACGTCGACGACACCTGCGCGGCCGCCAAGGAGGCGGGCGCCCAGGTGTGGATGGGGCCGATGGAGGTCGGTGACCTCGGCCGCTGGGCGCTGCTCAGCGATCCGACCGGCGCGCCGTTCGCCGTCTGGCAGGCCCGGAGGTTCACCGGCTTCGGTGTGGTGGACGAACCGAACGCCTTCGGCTGGAGCGACCTGTCGACCCGGGACAGGGACGCGGCGGTCACCTTCTACAAGGGTGTCTTCGGCTGGCAGGTGTGGCCGCACGACATCTACCCGATGGTCGGTCTGGCCGACCGGATGTTCGGCGGTGTGATGGCCATGGACGCCTCCTTCCCGCCGGAGGTCCCCTCCCACTGGAACCCGTTCTTCCAGGTCGCCGATGTGGACGCGTCCGCCGCGACCGCGACGCGTCTCGGGGCCGCGGTCCTGCACGGGCCCGTCGATGTGGAGATGGAGAACGGCCCGAGGATCGCGGTGTTCCGCGACCCGCAGGGTGCCACCTTCGGCGTCTTCGCCCCCCGCGCCGACAGCTGACCTGCGTCGGCCGACGCGTGCTCCGGCCGCCGTGTCGAGGCGGGCAGGCACCCACTCCGCCTCGACACGGCGGCTCGCAGCTCGGGTTCCGGGAGTCCGAACCCTGCGCGCCAGCGGCGGAGACGGTCCGTCGGGCACGTCAGGAACGCCGTCAGCGGGCGGCGGCGCGGGCGTGCGGGCGGGCGAGGTTGTCGGGGTGGAGGATCTCGCCGAGTTCCGTCTCGGTGAGCAGGCCCCGGCGCAGTACCAGGTCGTGGACGGAGGCGCCGGTGGTCAGTGCCTCCTGGGCGATGGCGGTGGCGTTCTCGTAGCCGATGTGCGGGTTGAGGGCGGTGACCAGGCCGATCGAGTGCCCGACCAGGTGGGCGAGGTGGTCGCGGTTGGCGGTGATGCCGGCCACGCAGCGCTCGGCGAGGGTCCGGCAGCCGGCCCGCAGGTGGGTGAGGCTCTTCAGCAGGCTGTGCGCGATGACCGGTTCGAAGGCGTTGAGCTGGAGCTGGCCGGCCTCGGCGGCGAAGGTGACGGTCAGGTCGTTGCCGATCACCTCGAACGCGATCTGGTTCACCACCTCGGGGATCACCGGGTTGACCTTCCCCGGCATGATGCTCGAACCCGCCTGTACCGCGGGAAGGTTGATCTCGCCGAGGCCGGTACGCGGACCGGAGGAGAGCAGCCGCAGGTCGTTGCAGGTCTTGGAGAGCTTCACGGCGATCCGCTTGAGCACGCCGGACAGCTGGACGAACGCGCCGGCGTCCTGGGTCGCCTCGACCAGGTCTCCGGCGACGACCACGGGGATGCCGGTGATGGCGCCGAGGTGGGCGCAGGCGGTGGCCGCGTACGCGGGGTGGGCGTTGAGACCGGTGCCGATGGCGGTGCCGCCGAGGTTGATCTCACGGATCAGCTCGCAGGCCTCGGCCAGTCGACCGCGGTCCTCCTCCAGCATGACCGCGAAGGCGGCGAACTCCTGACCGAGCGTCATGGGTACGGCGTCCTGGAGCTGGGTGCGGCCCATCTTGAGGACGTCCGCGAACTCCTCCGCCTTGGCGGCGAACGCGTCCCGCAACTCGGCCATGGTGTCGAGCAGTTCGCGGGCGGCGAAGTGCAGGGCGACCTTGACCGCGGTCGGGTAGACGTCGTTGGTGCTCTGGCCGGAGTTGACGTCCTCCAGCGGGTGCAGGAAGCGGTACTCGCCCTTGGCGTGGCCGAGGATCTCCAGCGCGCGGTTGGCCACGACCTCGTTGGCGTTCATGTTGGTCGAGGTGCCCGCGCCGCCCTGGATCACGTCGACGACGAACTGGTCGTGGAACCGCCCGCCGCGGATCTCCTCGCAGGCCTGGGCGATCGCCTCGGCCTTGCGGTTCTCCAGCAGGGCCAGGTCCCGGTTGGCCAGCACGGCGGCCTGCTTGACGCAGGCCAGCGCGGTCACCAGCGACGGGTAGGCGGAGACGGGGGTGCCGGTGATGGGGAAGTTCTCCACCGCCCGCAGCGTGTGGACCCCGTAGTACGCGGAGGCCGGGACGTTCCGCTCGCCCAGCAGGTCGTGTTCGGTACGGACCTCGGGCCCGGCATCGGAATCGGCATCGACGTCGGTGCCGGCGCCGACGGGCACGGTGGAACTGCTGGGGGCAGGCTGCATGGGGTTCCGTTCCTGGGGTTGGAGACTCGGTGGCCACGGCGACTTTCGGGCGCGGACCGCCGTGCTGGGCGCGGGCCGCGCGGCACCGCGTACGCAAGATTAGGCCGAATCGTCCGCAATCGGTTTGCCGATTCAGGCCCGATGTGGCTCACCACGTGGTGGATAATCGCGTCATGGACCATATCGACAGGGCAATCTTGCGCGAGCTCCAGCTGGACGGCCGACTGACCATCCAGGAGCTCGCCCAGCGGGTCGGCCTCACGTCGTCCCCGTGCATGCGACGCGTGCGTCAGCTCGAACAGGACGGGGTGATCGAGGGCTACCGCGCGATCGTCAACCCGAACGCGGTCGGCCGCGGCTTCGAGGTGCTCGTCTCGGTCGAACGCGACACCCGCTCGGTCGCGGCCTTCGAGGCCGAGCTGTCGGAGATCCCGGACGTCGTCGAGGCCTACCGGCTGATGGGCAGCCCCGGCTGCCTGCTGCGCGTCGCGGTCGCCGACCTCGCGGCCTACGAGAAGCTCTGGACCGACCGGCTCACCACCCTCACCGGGGCCACCGCCGTCAACTCGCAGATCATCATGAAGCCGATCAAGCAGCCGCGCGGCCTGCCGGTCGACCGTTGAGCCACACCCGCGGGTCAGCGGAAGGAACAGGTGACGCGGGTCAGCTCCTCTGATCCTCTGACACCGCGGGCTCCCTGGCGGAGCCGTGCGGTGGTGCCCGTGGGCGTTGCTCCGATGGGGTGCTCCGGCGTCGCACGGAAGAGGGGGCGCCTCGACCTGCGCTCCTGTGGAGGCGTTTCGCACTAGGTTGCCCGATATGGACGGCAATCAGGGTTACGACAGGTCCGCGGACCGCATGCCGGACCGCAGCTCCTGGGTGCGGACGAGTACGCCCGAACCGTCGGCCGGCGAGCGGGCCGCACGGGTCGTCGACCGGCGGCTCCCGCTCATGGAGGCGGGCAGGGAACTGCTGCGCAAGGTGTTCCCCGACCACTGGTCGTTCCTGCTGAGCGAACTGGCGCTGTACAGCTTCGTCGTCCTGCTGCTGACCGGGGTCTTCCTCACCTTCTTCTTCACCCCGAGCATGGGCGAGATCGTCTACGACGGCTCCTACCTGCCGCTGCGCGGCGTCCGGATGTCCGAGGCCTACGCCTCTACCCTGCACATCAGCTTCGAGGTGCGCGGTGGCCTGCTGGTCCGCCAGATCCACCACTGGGCCGCGCTGCTGTTCGTCTCCGCGATCTGCGTGCACCTGCTGCGGGTGTTCTTCACCGGCGCGTTCCGCCGCCCGCGCGAGCTGAACTGGGTGATCGGCGTGACACTGTTCAACCTCGCGCTGCTGGAGGGGTTCTCCGGCTACTCGCTGCCGGACGACACCCTGTCGGGCACCGGGCTCAGGATCGCCGAGGGCGTCCTGCTCTCCGTGCCGGTCGTCGGCACCTACCTCAGCTTCTTCGCCTTCGGCGGCGAGTTCCCCGGGCACGCGATCATTCCGCGGCTCTTCTCCATGCACATCCTCCTGGTGCCCGGCCTGCTGCTGGCGCTGATCGGGGCGCACCTGACGCTGGTGGTCGTGCTGAAGCACACCCAGTGGGCGGCGCCGGGCCGGACCAACCGGAACGTGGTGGGGCTGCCCTTCTTCCCACAGTTCCTGGCCCGCACGATCGGCCTGGCGTTCACGGTGGCCGGTGTGCTGGCCCTGTCCGCCCTGCTCGCGGAGATCAACCCGATCTGGCGCTACAGCGCCTACCGGCCCGACATCGCCGGGGCGGGTGCGCAGCCCGACTGGTACATCGGGTTCATCGAGGGGGCACTTCGGCTGATGCCCGCCGCGGAGACCGGGGTGCTGGGGCACACGGTGTCGTGGAGCGCGTTCCTTCCCGCCCTGGTGGTGCCCGGTCTGCTGTTCGGGGTGCTGTTCGTCTACCCCTTCGTCGAGCGGTGGATCACCCCGGGCAGCGGGGAGCACCACCTGTGCGACCGGCCGCGCGACAAGCCGACCCGCACGGCGTTGGGGGTCGCCGGGATCGCCTTCTACACGGTGCTGCTGGTCGCCGGCGGCAACGACGTGATCGCGTACACCTTCGGTGTCTCGGTCAACGCCCTCACCTGGGCGCTGCGGGCGGCGCTGATCCTGCTGCCGCCGCTCTCCTTCGTGCTCACCCGGCGGCTCTGCCTCGCCCTGCAGGCCAGGGACCGCGCCCGACTGCTGGACGGGGACGAGACCGGCCGGATCGACCAGTCGATCGACGGCGGTTTCAGCGGGAACCGCCGCCCGGTGCCGGCGGCCGAGCGCCACGCGATGCTGGTGCGCGACGCGCCGCTGCCGCCGCAGCCGTCGGCGGGGGCGCCGCGAACGGAGCGGGTGCGGGCCGCGCTCGGCTCCTGGTACTACGGCGACCGGGTCGCCCTGCCCACCGTGGAGCAGGAGGAGGGCCGCGTCGAGGCCGTCCTCACCGCCCCGGCCCACCCGCGCCCCGCGACGGCGCCCGCGGCCCCCGAGGCCGGCCGACTGGGCCGGCTGCTCCGGAGGGTCAGGCCCCGCCGTCGTCGTGGTCCCGGTACTGGAAGATGAAGCCGAACACGGCGAGTGCGAGCACCAGCGCGCCGAAGACGATCAGCCACCGGGCGAAGACCAGCCCGAGCGCGAAGGCGGCCAGGCCCGCCGCCGCGAGCACGGGATAGCCGCTGCGGGGCGGGAAGAAGCCCACCGGGCCGGCGGTCTCCGCGATCTCGGCGTCCTTGCGGTCCTGGGCCCGGCCGCCGCCGCTCCGCTGGTGCTGGATGAACCAGAACAGCGCGACCAGTCCCGACATCAGGAAGGCCACGGTCAGGATCGCCTTGCCGGCCGGTTCGCGGGCCCAGAACCCGTAGATGAGTCCGGTCACCGCGAAGAACACCGTCATGACGGCGAACAGCCATCCCTCGGCCTTCATCGCCCTTTCCCCCGTCCGTCCCGGCGGCCGTACGGCAGGTCGGCTCCGCCGCTCGACTCCGCCTCCGTCGGGACCTCGGGGTGGTGCAGGTCGAACGCCGGGGACTCGGAGCGGATCCGGGGCAGCGCGTGGAAGTTGTGGTGCGGCGGAGGACTGGAGGTGGCCCATTCGAGTGACCGGCCCCAGCCCCACGGGTCGTCCTGGGTGATCCGGGCGCCGTGCCGGGTGGTCGTCCAGACGTTGTAGAAGAACGGCAGGTTGGAGATCCCGAGCAGGAACGCGCCGACCGAGGCGACCACGTTGAGGGTGGTGAAGCCGTCCACGTCCAGGTACGTCGCGTAGCGGCGCGGCATCCCCTGGGCGCCCAGCCAGTGCATCACCAGGAAGGTGGTCTGGAACCCCGTGAAGAGGATCCAGAAGTGCACCTTCCCCAGCCGCTCGTGGAGCATCTTCCCGGTCAGCTTCGGCCACCAGAAGTAGAAGCCCGCGAAGGTCGCGAACACGACCGTCCCGAACAGGACGTAGTGCAGGTGGGCCACCACGAAGTAGCTGTCGGTGACGTGGAAGTCGATCGGCGGCGCGGCCAGCAGCACCCCGCTCAGGCCGCCGAACAGGAAGGTCACCAGGAACCCGATCGACCACAGCATCGGGGTCTCGAAGGACAGCGAGCCCTGCCACATCGTCCCGATCCAGTTGAAGAACTTCACCCCGGTGGGCACCGCGATGAGGAAGGACATCATCGAGAAGAACGGCAGCAGCACCTGCCCGGTGGCGAACATGTGGTGGGCCCACACCGACATCGACAGGGAGGTGATGGCGATGGTCGCGCCGATCATCCCGTAGTAGCCGAACAGCGGCTTGCGGCTGAAGACCGGAAGGATCTCGCTGACGATGCCGAAGAACGGCACCGCGACGATGTACACCTCCGGGTGGCCGAAGAACCAGAACAGGTGTTGCCACAGCAGTGCCCCGCCGTTCGCCGGGTCGAAGGCGTGCGCGCCGAACTTGCGGTCCGCCTCCAGCAGCAGCAGGGCGGCGGTCAGCACGGGGAAGGCCAGCAGCACCATGATCGACGTGAACAGCACGTTCCAGGTGAAGATCGGCATCCGGAACAGGGTCATGCCCGGCGCCCGCAGGCAGGTGATGGTGGTGATGAAGTTGACCGAGCCCAGGATCGTCCCGAGACCGGCCACCACCAGTCCGAGCGCCCACAGGTCCGGGCCCGTCCCCGGTGAGTGCTCCGCCCCGTTCAGCGGCGCGTAGGCGAACCAGCCGAAGGCGGGAGCCCCGTCCGCGGTGAGGAAGCCGCTCAGCACGATCAGCCCGCCCAGCAGGAAGGCCCAGTAGGTGAAGGCGTTCAGCCGGGGGAAGGCCACGTCGGGTGCACCGATCTGCAGCGGCATGATCGCGTTGGCGAAGCCGGCGAAGGTCGGGGTGGCGAACAGCAGCAGCATGATCGTGCCGTGCATGGTGAACATCTGGTTGTACTGCTGATTCGACAGGAACCCGGTGTCGGGGCCCATCAACTGTGACCGCATCAGCAGCGCCATGAGGCCGCCGACCAGGAAGAACCCGAAGGCCGTCGCCAGGTAGAGGTTTCCGATCACCTTGTGGTCCGTGGTGAACAGCCAGCGCAGCAGCGTCCGGCCACGCCGGACGCGGACGTGTACGCGGGACGGCGCGGTGTCAGACGCACTCATGAAACCTCCGCAGCGAAGCCGATGACGCACCCCCCGGGCCCGTCGTCCGCCACGGAGTACGCGGCTTCGCGCGCCGGGAGCGACCCTAGCGGCGGCCGACCGGCGCGTCGGGACGCCACGCTGCGCGATCGCGGTCGCCGCCGCCCGGGGTCCGCCGTCCGAGTGTGGATCCTCCCGAAGGCCACGGGCTGCCCCGGCTTCCCGCACCCGGGGCGCCGCCCGACGTCAACGCAGCAGCACGGCGAGCAGTTCCGCGAGGGTCGGGCCGGCGTCCGCCGGATGGCGCAGCTGCTTGCCCGCGATCACGTGATAGTGGTTGACCCGCCCCTGGCGCTCGTGGGTGAGGTAACCGGCTTCTTCCAGGTCGGCGATGATCCGCTGCACCGCCCGCTCGGTGAGCAGGCACCGGGCGGCGATATCGCGCACTCTGATGCCGGGGTCGCGGGCGATCTGCACCAGTACACGGGCGTGGTTGGTGAGGAACGTCCACCCCAGACCCGCCGGCCGGTCGATCATAGTCTCAGCGTACGACCAGGTTTTCGTGCTCGCGGATGTGCGTGAACACCGGAACCCGGGGGGGTGTCGGCGGCGTGCAGGGGTCCGTCGACGTCGACGGACCCCTGCACCGTGCCCATCTGCGCCCCGTCGCGTGACTGCGGCCGGGCCGATCCCGGCGGACCGCACGTGGGCCCGGCCGGTACCCGGTGTAACCATCCCACTGGGTCCGGCCCGGTGGCCGGCCGTGGTGTCGCGGGGTTGCATGGGGGTGACCTAGCCCCGAGACCCGGAGGTCGCCGTGTACGAGATGTGGGCCGAGCACGACCCGGCGGTGTCACCGCCCGGACTGGTGTGGCACGTGGTGGCCAAGGACGACGCCACGGCGTCGCTGTGCGGGCGGGTCCTCGAACCCTCGCAGCGGGTGGTTCCGACCGACAGCGGTACCGGCCCGGCGCTGCCGGACCGGTACTGCGACCCCTGCCTGGTCACTGTCCGTGAGGTGATCTCCGCTACCGATCTCTGACGCCCCCCTCGGGGCATCGGCACCGCGTGGAGGCCCGGATACCGGGCCCCTGCGCCCGGTGCGCCGAGGACGGTGGCGATCTCGTCGGTGATCTCCACCTGGAGGAAGCCGTCCGCGCTTCGACGACGTCCCGGCACGGGTCCTCCTTGCCGGTGCGCTCGTTGACCCGCTTGTTGCGCGCCCGGCCACCGACGCCCTTCACGCCCCGTCCCGTGGACGGCCCCCCGCAGCGCGGCTATCCGCTGCGGGGGGCCGGAAACGCCCGGCGGAGGGGAAAGTCAGCCGACTTCCTCCGGTTCGTCCGCCCAGCCGGGCGCGTCGCGGTCCTCCAGCTCCTCGCGCAGCCAGGTCAGCGTGGCACTCAGCAGCCGGGAGACGTGCATCTGGGAGACCCCGATCCGGTCGGCGATCTCGGACTGCGTTCGGCCCTCCCAGAAGCGGAACTTGAGGACCTTCTGTTCGCGCTCGGGCAGTCGGGCGAGGAGCGGGCGGACGGCGGTGCGGAAGTCGGCGAGTTCGATGCCGGGGTCGCAGCTGCCGAGCCGGTCCACCAGCGTGCTGCCGCTCTCGTCGGTGTCCTGGTCGCGCAGCGCGTCCAGGGAGCTGGGGCGGTAGACCCGGCCGGCCACCAGTCCTTCGACGGCCTGCTCGACGCTCAGGTGCAGGCCCTCGGCGATCTCCTCGGGCTGCGGGAGGCGGCCGAGCTCCTGTTCCAGCCGGTCCGAGCCGCAGGCCACGGTCAGGTACAGCTCCTGCATGCTGCGGGGGACCCGGACCGGCCAGGAGGTGTCGCGGAAGAAGCGCTTGATCTCCCCGGCGATGGTGGGGATGGCGTACGTCACGAACTCGACGCCGCGGTCCGGGTCGTAGCCGTCGACGGCCTTGATCAGACCGATCGTGCCGACCTGCAGGATGTCCTCCATGTCCTCCGCGCGGTGCCGGAAGCGGGCGGCGACGAAGCGGACCAGCGGCATGTTGAGCTCGATGATCGTGCCGCGTACGTAGCTGTAGGCGTGGGTCTCCCGCGCGAGGCCGTGCAGGCGCTCGAACAGCGCGTCGCTGAGCTCACGCGCCTCGGTCTTGCCCATCGAACGCAGTTCGGCCTCGGTCGGTCTCGGCGGCAGGTCTGGCGGGGTGCCTGAGGGTACGGCGACGTCCTGATCGCCGGGGTGAGCTGTTTCCAGCGGGATGCACACTGCTTTCTCCTGGCATCGGGGGAACGCCCGGCAACGCCCGCGGGCCGGCGCTCACGCGCCGGAGGGGGCTTCTTCCTCAGGGCCTCCGCCGGGTTCTTCGGAGGCCCCGGTGACACCTGGTTCCGGTGCCGGGCGGCCGGTCGCTGCCCGACCGCCGCATGGACGTTCTACCCGATACACGACATCGAATTCATGTTTCAGACGGTTTCTTGTGGTTTCTCCGGGTATGCGCGCCCAGGCAACCGCCTCGACACGAGAGGAGGGGCGGCCATGCCCCGATAGTCCAGCCGCGCCGCAGCCCAGGGGGGGCGCCCTGGCGACTCAAGGCCGGCGCCGCGCTCTGGGGCCTTCGGCTGCGCCTCAGGCCAGGGCCTTGGCCTGCCAGTACCCGAACTGCTGGAGCGGATCGCCGTCGAGCGACCACGGCCAGGCGGTGACGGTGTCGCCGATCCGACGGAAGGTGTCACCGGCCTCGCGCACGCGGCCGGCCTGGACCAGGGCGTAGGCGAGCAGGTTGAGGTCGGCCAGGGCCGCCGCGTGGCGCAGGCGGCCCTCGCGGGGCCAGGTGGCCAGTGCGGTGTCCAGCGCGCCGGCGGCCCGGATGTGCGTCCACTGGCGGCGGGCCATCAGCGCCTCGACGCCGCCCTTCGCCGTCGTGCGGGCGTGCTCGTCGACCAGAGCGGTCAGCTCGACGCCCACGACCGGTGCGACCGGCGGCACCGAGGCGCGGAGCGTTTCCACGAATTCCAGCTGACTGCTGCGCGAGCCGCACTCCTCCGGCGACAGGTAGCGCAGCATCTGCAGATAGGCCTCGCGGTTCCAGGGATCGCGCGCGCTCACCTCGGCCCAGACGGCGAACAGCTCGCGCGACTCGGCCCGCATCAGGCGCAGGATCCCGAGCAGCACCACCCAGGGCTCCGGATCGGCGGGAACGGCGTCGGCGGCACGGTAGCAACACTCGGCGGCCGCCCAGGCGTCCGCCATGCCCCCGGCCTGCCGGCCGCGGACCAGCTCGACCCACGCGTCGAAGACCAGCGGGTCCGCACTGCGCGGGCGGCGCCGACGCCAGGACCGGGCGAACGTCGACGTCGCGGCGGCCTCGGCGAGCACGGCGAAGCGGTGCCCACGGCGGTCCCAGTCGGTGCCGGCCTCCTGGAGCAGCCGCTCGACCTGGTCGATCTGGATGTCGTCCGGCCCCAGCCGCCCGACGGAATTCAATTGTCGCCGCACGCGGCCGAGTTGGACGTCATCGAGTTCCGTCCGCACGCGCGGACCGGAAGTGCGGAGTCTTCGGAATATCGACACGCGCCGCAGCGTAGGACGCTGGAGGAAATTCGGAAAGCCCTCGAGAGCGAATTGTTATTCAAAGGCTGGCGGGCCGGCGTAGTGATCTTCATGAGAAAAGTGATTTCGCGTCAGTAGAAAAGAGAAAAGCCCGCCACCGCCCCGCGCGCTCAGGACGCGGGCGGATATCCGCGGGTGCGCACGAGGTCTCGGGTGAGGCGGGTGAACGCGCGCGTGGCGGCGCTTTCGTACGCGTCGGCGCGCCGCAGGAGCGTGACGACCCGGGCGGGAAGGGCGGGGTCGAGCGGGACGGGGACGAGGCGAGGGTGGTCGTGGGTGACGGCGTCCGGCAGGACGGTGACGAGCGGCGTGCGCTGGACCACCTCGGTGAGGGCCTGGATGGAGTTGGCCTCGACGGCGATGCGCGGGCTGACGCCGTGCCGTTCGAGGTAGGCGTCGATATGACCGCGGGTGGCGAAGTCGGAGCTGAGCAGGGCCAGTTGCCGATCGTCGAGCTCTCGCACCGGTAGCGGGCCGGCGAGGTCGGCACGGTCGGCGGCGACGTGACGGGGGCCGGTGACCAGGGTGAGCGCCTCGGTGAACAGGGCGGCGGCGGTGATACCGGGCAGATGGGGGCCTCGGAAGGCGATGCCGAGGTCGAACTCGTCGTCCAGCAGGCCGGTTTCGATGCGGCCCTGGGTCGTCTCCCGTACGGTCAGCGTGATGCCGGGGTGGCGGGCGTGGAGTTCGGCGGTGAGCGGTCCCACGAGGTACGCCGTGAACGTGGGGGTGACCGCCAGCCGCAGTTGCCCGCGCGAGAGGTCCTGCACGTCGTGCACGGCCCGCTCGGCGGCGGCCAGGTCACGCAGCGCGCTGCGCGCGTGGTGGGCGTACGCCTCGCCGGCGTCGGTGAGGCGCACGGTGCGACCGGTGCGGTCCAACAGTTGCGTGCCGAGGGTCCGCTCGAGCTGCTTGATCTGCTGGGACAGCGTGGGCTGGGAGATGCGCAGGCCCTCGGCCGCGCGGGTGAAGTTGCCGTGCTCGGCGACGGCGAGCAGGTAGCGCAGGTGACGCAGTTCCGGGGAGGCCATGGGCACAACTATAGATGGCATCAATAACAACTATGGATGATGCGTCTTGGACACTATAGATGCAGGTCATGCACAGTGGATCTCGCCAGGCCCCACGGGCCGGGCCGCCACGAAAGGGAGTGACCCCGTGCATGACCTCGCCAAGGGCGTCGCGCGTTTCCAGCAGGACGTCTTCCCGGCCAGGAAGGAGCTCTTCGCCCATCTGGCCACCCACCACACACCCCACACACTGTTCATCGGCTGCTCCGACGCCCGTGTCGTCCCCGAGCTGATCACCGGGTGCGAGCCCGGCGAGCTGTTCGTCATCCGTACGGCCGGCAACCTCGTCCCCGCTCACACCCCCGGTGCCGACGGTGTCGCGGCGAGCGTCGAGTACGCCGTCGCCACGCTGGGCGTGCGGGACATCGTCGTCTGCGGGCACTCCGCGTGCGGCGCGATGACCGCCCTCGCCCACGGCCACGACCTGAGCGGCGCGCCGGCGGTCGCCGACTGGCTGCGGCTCGCCGCGGCCTCAGCGGCCCGTACCGCCACCACCGCGGACGTGCCGGCCCTGGTACGGCAGAACGTGCTGGACCAGCTGGCGAACCTGGCCACCCACCCGGCGGTCGCCCGCGCCCTGGCCGAGCGACAGGTCACCCTGCGCGGCTGGGTCTTCGACATCGCCACCGGCCGCGTCGAGGAACTCCGGATCGTCGGCTCCACCGCCCCGGTCGCCGCCTGACCTCAACGCCCTTCCCAGGCCCGCCCGTTCAGTGCGGACGGCGCCCCTCCCCCTGAACCCGCCCGCTTCGCGCACCCGATGCGCGAAGGGGCACACCGTGAAAGGAACCACCCATGGTGCACGCCCAGTTCGACCCCGCCACCCGCCAGGCGCTGGCCGCCGCCGCGGTCGAGGCCAAGACGCGCAAGGACCTCACCTGGCAGCAGATCGCCGACGCCTCCGGCCTGTCGGTCGCCTTCACCACCGCCGCCGTGCTCGGCCAGCACCCCCTGCCGGAGAGCTCCGCGAGGGCGGTCGCCGAACTGCTGGGCCTCGACGAGGACGCGGCGATGCTCCTGCAGACCATCCCCACCCGCGGCTCGATCCCCGGCGGCATCCCCACCGACCCGACGATCTACCGCTTCCACGAGATGCTCCAGGTCTACGGCACCACCCTCAAGGCCCTGGTCCACGAGCAGTTCGGCGACGGCATCATCTCCGCGATCAACTTCAAGCTCGACGTGAAGAAGGTCGCCGACCCCGAGGGCGGAGAGCGCGCCGTCATCACCCTGGACGGCAAGTACCTGCCGACCAAGCCCTTCTGATCGATGCCCACGGCGGGACGGGCCGCGACCTTTTCGCTGTGGATTGACTCCGAGGCGACGTCAGTCCGGACGTGCCACGTCGGCCTGCTCACTGCCGCGACAGGGAGCAGGCCGACGACGGAGCTCAGTCGTGGAGGTGCGCGCCCCCGCGAGGTAAGGACGACATTCCGTTCCTCGCCGGGGACAGCCGGTGGTGGGCACACGTGCGCGACGGACTCCGGGACCGGTGTTCCAGGTGGGGTGCCCGTCGGTCAGTGGACCTGAGGTGCCAGTACCGGACCACGGATGGCGTTCAGCTGCACCGCCTCGGTGAGGGCTTCGACGTTGCCCAGGAAGTAGCCGTTGCGCAGCTCCAGCAGCCGGGTGCGGACGCCTTCGCAGGTGGCCCGCGCGGCGGCCGGATCGAGCAGCGACCGGTCGCCGTGCTCGAAGGCGGTAGCGGAGTCCTCGACGAGCCGGAACAGCGCCTCATTGCACTCCGCCGTGAGCGCGGCCAGCGCACGGCGGTACTCCTGCCCACCGACGAGGCCGGGGACGAGTCGCTCGACCGTGGTGAACTCGTCCCAGGCCCAGTGCAGTTCGTGGGAGACGCCCTCGTCGCTCACCCACTGGCCCGAGACCGGCTTCAGCTGCCGGTAGTAGTCGGTCAGCCGCGGGTCGAGGAAGTCGTAGTCCGGGCGGGTCACATCGCCGCGCAGCCGGCCCTCCAGCTTGAGCCGGTCCCGGATCGGCGTGCCCCCGTAGGGCAGCATGCGGCAGAAGGTCGCGGCACTCGAACCGTCGCCCACGATCTGCCGCAGGAAGCCGATGTTGCCCCGCACCGAGTCGAAGGTGCTGGACGGGTCGAAGAGCATGAAGCCGTACATGAAGTGCAGGCCGACGTCCTTCAGGGTCTGCACACCGGTGAGGTTCTGCTCGACCGTCAGCTGTTTGTGGAGGATCTCGAGGCCGGCTTCGACGCCGGACTCGATGCCCATGTAGACGAGGAAGAGCCCGGCGTCCCTCAGGTCGGCGAAGAGCTCGGGCTCCACGTACTCCGCCCGGCAGCTGATCTTCCAGATGACCCGTTCGGCGAGGCCGGTCTCGTGCATCCGCTCGGCGAGCTCGTCCACCCACTTGCGGCCGGCCCTGCCCCAGAGGGGGAAGTCGTCGTCCTGGAACAGGAAGACCCGGGCGCCCTGCTCACGGTGGAGCAGCAGCATCTCCTCGATCACCGTCGACGCCTTCCGGACCCGGACGGTCTTTCCGGGCGCCGTCCGGTAGAAGGTGTGGATCGAGCAGAAGGAGCAGCGGCGGGCGCAGCCACGGCTGGCCAGCAACGGAACCGTGGGGAATCCGACGATCCGCTCCGGCTCGTACGGCCGGTACGGGAAGGGCAGCGAGTCGAGATCCTGGATGAGCGGCCGGGTGGGGCTCTCGGTCACCTTCCCCTCGGACAGGAAGGCGAGACCGGGGGTGGGGCGCCAGTCCGCACCGGCCGCGAGCCGGTCCACCAGCTCGACCAGGGTGTGTTCGCCCTCGTAGCGGGCGACACTGTCCAACTCCGGCATCTGGGCGAGCAGTTCGTCGTGACACAGGCTGGCGTAGTGCCCGCCCATGGTGAAGTGGCCGGTCACTCCGGCCCGACGGAGCTCGGTGGCGACCCGGCGGAACTGCGGCAGGAAGAACTGGAAGATCAGCGAGAAGCCGACGACGAGGGGCTGCGCCCCGCCCTCCGCCGGAGCGAGCCGGGCCGCGATCCGCTGCGGCCCGTCCCGTACGTCGATCAGCTCGACCGTCCGGCCCTGCTCCTTGAGGACCGCGGCCAGGTACCCCATGCCGAGGTTGCCCTGGTCCTGATAGCCGATCAGCACGACCTCGGGTGCAACGTCCCTAGCCATTGGCGCCGGCGATGAGGGAGGCGGCCTTCCTGGCCCCCTCGGCGACCGCCTGGTGAACAGCCGCAACCGCCTCCAGGCGTACGGCGATCAGCTGATTCCGCGTGTCCGGCGCGAGCTTGTCGAGGATGAACTCCATGTCGATGGGGTCGCCCGGGTGCGTCGGACGGTGCGGGAACGGCCACGCCAGGAAGGAGGGGACTTCGGCGCCAGGGTTCGGTGTGGACATGGTGGACGGCTCCTCGGGCGGGGGTTGCAGGGTGTGCGAACCACCGTAGATCACCGAGAGTCACCAATTGTGATCCTCGGTCATCAACGGCGTGTTGCCGGCCTTCCACCCGTGCGACGCCTCTTGCGATGACATATAACCTGTGACATTGTTCTGACCCTCAATCCGGTGACAGGTCACACGTCAACTCCCCCCCTCCGCCTCGTGACTGACGCCCCGTTACCTCCCCCACCTCAGGACAAGGACACCGCAGTGCGTCTGCGCCAATCCCTTCCGCTCCTGGTGGCCGCCGCCCTCGCCGGCTCTGCCACCCTGCTCCCGACCCCCGCCCTCGCCGCGTCCGCGGCACCCGCGCCCGCCTCGCCGGCGGCGGCCACCGCTGCGGCGTCCTCCACCGCCACCGCGCCGAAGCCGTTCGGGCCCGAGGTCGCCGCGTCCTCCACCGAGGACATGGGCCGCACCGCCGCGCCGCTGGCGCCGACGCTGCTCGGCCAGGCGCTCCAGCCGGCCGGGACCGCCGTCCAGACCGCCCCGCATCCGAACGCCCCGACGACGGCCAAGCACGCACTGACCGAGCAGGCCCCCGCCGCGCCCAGCTGTACGCCCGCCGACTTCGGCTCCCGCAGCGGCGCCGGCCTGGTCTCCTTCGTCCAGGGCTCGACCACGGACTGCGTCAAGACGCTGTACAACGTCACCGGCACCGACGCGGGCAACATCTTCAAGCAGTCCCAGATGCTCACCATCGCCAACGCCTTCCGGGCCCAGGCGGCGAACTACACCGGCGACAACTCCGCCGACATCCTGCAGCTCGTGCTCTTCCTGCGCGCCGGCTACTACGTCCAGTCCAACAACCCGAGCGCCGTCGGCCCCTACGACGCCACGCTCACCGCCGCCGTCAAGGCCGGCCTCGACGCCTTCTTCGCGAGCGCGCACCGGACGGACGTCAGCGACGCCAACGGCTCGATACTCAGCGAGGTGCTGATCCTCACCGACAGCGCCAACATCCAGGCCCAGTACCTGAACGTCTACAAGCAGGTCCTGAACGGCTACAACAACGGCTACAACGCGTTCCCGAAGATGGTCAGCGCCGTCAACGCCGTGCTGTGGGCGCCGCTGTGGCGGGCCAACTGGAACCCCACCTACGTCAGCGCCGTCACGGCCGACCCGAGCGTCATCACCACGCTCGCGAACTTCGCGCAGAACCACAAGGACCTGCTCACCACCCCCAACGCCTTCCTCGACGTCAACGCCGGCAACGACCTCGCCCGCACCGCCGGCGACGGCGGCAGCGTCGAGACCTTCACCAAGCCCCTGGTCAAGCAGGTGCTCGACACCACCCCGATCTCCGGCGCCGTCGGCAAGCTGTACGTGTACACCGCCTACAACGCCAACCAGTACGACAACGCGCAGTGCTCCTACTACGGCACCTGCGACCTGCCCGGCAAGCTCACCGCCGCCGTCCTGCCCGACACCCTGGTCTGCGACAACCGCACCATACGCGCCGAGGCCCTCTCCCCCGCCGACCTGGCCACCGTCTGCGCCAGCCTGCGCGGCGAGGACGGTTTCTTCCACAACCTCGTCAAGGACGACGGCCCCGTCCCCGGCCAGTACGGCAAGACCATCACCCTCGCCGTCTTCTCCAACCGGGACGACTACCTCACCTACTCCTGGGCCATCTACGGCAACTCCACCGACAACGGCGGCCAGACCGTCATGGACGTCACCGACCCCAACAACCAGCCCGTGTCGGTGATGTACCAGAAGGCGTGGAACGACGGCTTCCCCGCCAACGTGTGGAACCTCAACCACGAGTACACGCACTACCTCGACAACATCTACGACATGAAGGGCAACTTCACCACCGAGACCTCCGTCCCGGACATCTGGTGGATCGAGGGCGTCGCCGAGTACGAGTCCTACGCCTACCGCGGCACCACCGACACCCAGGCGATGACCGAGGCCGCCACGCACCGGTACAAGCTCAGCACCGTCTTCCAGAACACCTACGGCAACTCGGACACGGTGCGCACCTACCCGTGGGGCTACCTGGCCGTGCGGTACATGATCGAGAAGCACCCGGCCGACGTCTACACGATGCTCGACCACTTCCGCACCGGTGACTACCAGGGCGGCTACGCGGTCTACAACAACCTCGGCACCTCCTACGACGCCGACTTCGACACCTGGCTGAACGCCTGCGCCGCCGGCGCCTGCTACGCCGACGGCCCCACCGCCCTGTTCGGCCAGTCCGTCGACGGCGCCACCGTCACCCTGACCGACAAGTCGGTCGAGACCAACTCCCAGGCGTCGCTGGCCTCCTGGCACTGGACCTTCGGTGACGGCAGCAGCTCCGACGAGCGGAACCCGGTCCACAGCTACGCCACCCCCGGCACCTACACCGTCGCCCTGACCGTCACCGACAGCGCCGGCAAGTCCGCCAGCACCCCGTCGTCGGTCACCGTCACCACCGGCGCCGCCCTGCCGACGTGCACCGACCCGCGCACCGACGCGCTCGGCCAGAACTGCTCCCGCCCGAACCAGGCCCGCACCGCCGGCAACCTCGACTACTTCTACGTCTACCTGCCGGCCGGCACCACCACCCTGAAGGTCTCCACCTCCGGCGGCACCGGCAGCGCCTCCCTCTACTACAACCAGGACACCTGGGCCTCCCCCAGCGCCTACACCGCCTCCTCCACCAACCCCGGCACCACGCAGACGCTCACCGTCACCAACCCCGCGGCCGGCTACCGGTACATCAGCCTGTACGCCAACACGGACTTCAGCGGGGTGTCCGTCAGCACCCAGTACTGACGCGCTCCCTACGCTCGGGACCCACCCCGCCTCGGGCGGGGTGGGTCCCGTACGTCCATGTGATGCCCCTGTCGGGCGGCCGCCCGGCGCCGGCCGTCGGTTCCGGTGCCGGATGCCGCAGACTCGCCGTCCACACGGTCGGCCGCTACCTCGGGCCGAAGGTGTTGAGGAAGACCACCGGTTCCCCCGCGAAGCGCCCGGCCGCGTCCAGCTCCAGGAGTGCCGCGAACGCCTTGGCGGTGTACGTCACTGCCGGGGTTCCGTGCTGGTCGGGCGGACACCCCGAAGGGGGTGGGCCCGGCGGCTGGTGCCGCCGGGCCCACCCCCGATGAAGCGGGGTCAGCTGGTCTGGATCGCGGTGTCGTCGATCACGAAGCTGGTCTGGAGCGAGGAGTCCTCCACCCCGGTGAACTTGAGGGTGACGCTCTGCCCGGCGTAGGCCGACAGGTCGACCGTCTTCTGGGCGTAGCCGGTGTTCTTGTCGAGGTTGGAGTACGTGGCCACCGTGGTGCCGTTGACGGTCACGGTGAGCTTGTCGTACTGGGTCGTGCTGGTGGTCTCGGCCGTGTCGATGTGCAGCCAGTAGCTCAGGGTGGCCTTGCAGCCCGCCGAGATGGTGACGGCCTGCGAGAGGCTGTCGGTGTGCGCGGTGCCGTAGCCGTCCAGCCACGCCTTCCAGGAGCCGCTGTGGGCCGGCTCGGACGCCGAGTTGTCGATCACGCCGCTGGTCGCGGTCCACGGCGCGGCCGAGCCGGTCTCGAAGCCGGGGTTGCCGAGCAGCTGTGCCGGGGTGCAGGAGCCGCCGGAGCCGCTGACCGTCCAGCCGAAGCTGGTGGAGCCGGTGGCGCCGGTGGTGTCCTTGGCGGTGGCGGTCACGTTGTAGTTGCCGGCGGTGGTGGCGGTGCCGGTGATCAGACCGGTGGCGGAGTTGATGGACAGACCGGTCGGCAGGCCGGTGGCCGAGTAGGTGAGGCTCTGGCCGGAGGCCGAGTCACTGGCCTGGACCTGCAGGCTGACCGAGGAGCCCTGCGCGGTGGTCTGGTTGCCGGGGTTGGTGACGGTCACCGTGTTGCCCGTCGAGCCGCCGCCCACGATCGGGTGGGAGATGGCGCAGGAGTTGGTGTCGTTGGACCAGCTGGCCTGCTCGGCCCAGGTGCCGAAGCTGCCGAAGGTGATGTTGGCCGCGCCGCCCGCGGTGCCCGGGGACAGCCAGGCGCACTCGTCGGAGTTCTCCTGGCCGTTGTAGGAGCTGCCGGACACGTGGTTGGTCCAGCCGCCGGCCGGGTTCTGGTCCGACATCATCTCGTGCCACTCGTGGCCGAGCGTCATGGTCCAGCCGTCCAGCGTGCCGGGCGAGTTGACGAAGCCCACGCCGCAGCCGGCGCCCGAGTCGATGTTGTACGGCTGGTTGCTGAACGCGACGTCGCCGTACGGGGAGGTCACCGCGCCGCCGGTCAGCGTCGAGTCACCGTTGTAGTCGTGCCACGCGCAGTACTGGTTCTGGTAGTTGTCCGGGTTGGTGCCGTGCGGCGACAGGATCACGTAGTAGGCGTCCCGGTTGGACGCCGCCGTGGTGTTGCCGAAGTGCGCGGCCGCGTTGACGGCTTCCTGGCCGAGCTGGTGGCCGGAGGCGGCGCTCGGTGACGCCGCCGCGTTGTCATACCACACGCCGGCGAGCACGCCACCGCTCTGGTACGGGACGAAGTTCGCGTTCGAGGGGCAACTGGTGGCGCCGGTGGCCACGTTCGGCCCGTCGCACCACTGCGTCAGGTCCGCGGACCAGAGTTCGTTGCCGGTGCCGATGCCCTTGAACATCTGCTGCGCGGCGCCCGCCGCTCCGGCCGAGTCGCCCGAGAACTTGGCGTTCCCGTTGGCGTCGGTGGTCTGGGTGCCCCACTGGTTGCCGTAGAAGACCAGGTAGACCTTGGAGTGGCCGCTCTGGACACCGATCCCGTCGATCCCTCCGCCGTAGGAGAGGGTCTGCGGTCCGGTGGCCGCGTTGGGGGTCGCGTGGGTGGCGGCCCACTGCTTCATCTTGTCGTTCTGACCGACCGTGGGCAGCACGCCGTGCCGGTACGGGTGCTGGTAGGCGGGGCTGTACGGGTTGGTCACGGAGCCGTTCTGCGGCGACGCCGGCTCGTCCGCCGCCTGGGCGGCACCGCTGGTGGTCAGGGCGGCGGTGACGAGGGACAGCGACGCGACGGCGGCCAGGGCCGCTCGTCTGAGCGCACGGACGCGGGGGATGCCCATGTGTGGGGGTTCCTCTCTCCTGCCGACTCCGGTGCCGGTCGGCCCGGATGACGGCTCGTGGCAGGGCGGGGTACGGCGATGACACGGGCGCGAGGCGTAACCGTGGGGTGGCCCGTGCTTGCCGGCAGTGCTATGGGGGCTGACGGACGTCGACCGACGTCACGTCAGCAGCAGAGCTGCGGAGCGATGGTGGAGCAGCGGAAACCAGTGCCCGGTGGCCGGCCTGAGGAGGCTGCGGCAGGGGGCGTGAACGGAAGAAAAGCAGCGGTGACAGGCCTCAGTCAACGGGTTGCGCAAAAGCGATGTGTTCGCGCCGCCGAAACCTCCGAGAAGGAAAGAGTCCGGCGAGAAATCGGCAATGGGATATTCTCCCCGGCGATCATTTCGGGATCTCGGAGAATAGCGAAATCCCGCCGTTTCAGAGGTCGTTGCCCGCTCGGGAGAGGTTGAAGCTCTTGTTGGTGAGCGGGAGGTCCGAGCCGATCGCTTCGGCGAGGGCGACCGGTAGGGCGGGGCGGTCGGCGAAGGACGGGTCGACGACCCGGAGCCGGGTGACGGTGCCGCGCGGCCTTCGGCGATGCCGACGCCGGACCGACGAGGCCGCCCCGGCGTCGGTTCCAGGGCGGCCTCGTCGCGACAGCACGCTTCCGGCGATGCCGTCACATGATGACCTTAGCAGTTGATAACCTTGTCAATTGCATGGAAGGGCAAGAACGAGGAAGGCGTATCTCACCGCGGTGCCGTACAGCCGCGCCGACCGCTCCGTCCCCGGTGCGGGCAGTGGTGGTGTGCCGCTTCGCGCCGGGTGGGCGCGGTGCGTACGGGTGCTGCGGGCCTTCCTTCGACGTGTCCGGCCCCGCTGGTCGCGAGGGGTCCATGCCGCCTCGCCGCCGCCCCGGAATCGCCCGGGGCGGCGGCGGGCATCCCGCTGAACGACCGGGAGCGGTCAGTCGCGCCCGGGCTTCTGGGGCTGGGCGAGCAGGCCGTCCAGGAGCTCGGCCTGGCCGCTGATCACGCCGCCAAGGATGGTGCGGGCGACCCGCAGGAGCTCGGCCACCTGCGGATTGGTGAGGCGGTAGTAGACGGTGGAGCCCTCGCGGCGGGCGATCACCAGGTTGGAGCGTCGCAGCACGGCGAGCTGCTGGGACAGGTGGGAGGCCTCGACGCCGACCACGGGCAGCATCTCGGAGACCGCGTACTCGCGCTCGCTCAGCAGCTCCAGGACGCGGATGCGCACCGGGTGGCCGAGGGTCTTGAAGAACTCCGCCTTCAGTTGGTACAGCGGCGCGCCGACCACGGGAGGTGGGGTGGGCGTTTCGGCGTTCACGTCGTCACCGTCTCCATCAGGCGGAACATCGTCGAAGAGTTGACCTTACCAACCGGTCGGCCGCCCATGTCCGCCGATCGCGGGGCGGGTGCGGCCGGGCCGACGACCACTACCGATCACAGCAGATTCCCGCCGTCGAATCCATCACATGCGAAACATGCGATTTGATAAATTCTTCAAGTCCATACATGCTGGCATGCTGTTGGATCGGCGAAGGTGCGCCCGGCACCCGCCGGCACCCCCGGGAGGGAAGAGTCGTGACCGCGGTGTTCGACGAGGAGCTGCACGAACAGCTGGCCCAGGCCCGCCAGGCCCTGCGGAAGGCCCGGGCCGACGGGGACGACGACGGCTCCCAGGCCTACGCCGGGCGCGTGGCGGCCCTGCTGCGGATCGCGGCCGCCCACGGCATCGACGTGCCGCACACCGCCGAGGAAGAGCAAGGAGAGAGCTGAGCCATGGCCGTCCCGCTGTACCAGGCGAAGGCGGAGTTCTTCCGCACCCTGGGCCACCCGGCCCGCATCCGGATCCTCGAACTCCTCCAGGACGGCCCGCTCCCGGTACGCGACCTGCTCGCCTCCCTCGACATCGAGGCCTCCAGCCTCTCCCAGCAACTCGCCGTCCTGCGGCGCACCAACCTGGTCACCGCCACCCGCGACGGCAACACGGTGGTCTACGCGCTCGCCACGCCCGACGTCGCCGAGCTGCTGTTCGCCGCCCGCCGGATCCTCGGCGACGTGATCACCGGCCAGAGCCGGCTGCTGCCCGAACTGGCCGCGACCACCGCCCGGGAGGCGACGGCGTGAACACCGTGATGAGCCGGGTGCGTGCCGTCCTGCCCACCCGGCAGACCCTCGCCGCCATGGGCCGCTCCCCGCGCAAGGACCTGCTCGCCGGCCTCACGGTGGCGATCGTCGCGCTGCCGCTGGCCCTCGGCTTCGGCATCTCCTCCGGTGCCGGTGCCGAGGCGGGCCTGGCCACCGCCGTCGTCGCGGGCGCGCTCGCCGCCGTGTTCGGCGGCTCCGGCCTCCAGGTCTCCGGGCCGACCGGCGCCATGACCGTCGTCCTGGTCCCGATCGTCGCCCGCTACGGCACGAACGGGGTGCTGACCGTCGGCCTGCTCGCCGGGGTGATCCTGATGGCCCTCGCCCTGGCCCGGGCCGGGCGCTGGATGGCCTACGTGCCCGTCCCCGTCGTCGAGGGCTTCACCGTCGGCATCGCCGGGGTCATCGCCCTCCAGCAGGTGCCCGGCGCGCTCGGCGTCAGGAAGCCCGAGGGCGACAACCCCGCCGTCGTCGCCGCCAGGGCCGTCGCCGACTTCGCGTCCGCGCCGCACTGGGCCGCCCTCGCCGTCGCCCTCGCCGTGGCCGCCGTGATGCTGATCGGTGTACGGCTGCGGCCCGCGCTGCCGTTCTCGCTGATCGCCGTCGTCGCCGCGACCGTCACCGCCAAGCTCGCCGACCTGCCGGTCGCCACCATCGGCCACCTGCCCACCGGGCTCCCGGCCCCCTCGCTCGGCTTCCTCGACCTCTCCGCCGTACCCGCCCTACTGCCGTCGGCGCTGGCCGTCGCCGCCCTGGCCGCCCTGGAGTCGCTGATGTCCGCGACCGCCGCGGACGCCATGAGCGTGTCCGAGCGCCACGACAGCGACCGTGAGCTGTTCGGCCAGGGCCTGGCCAACCTGGCCGCCCCGCTGTTCGGCGGTGTCGCCGCGACCGGCGCGATCGCCCGCACCGCCGTCAACGTCCGCTCCGGCGCCGCCTCCCGGCTCGCCGCCCTCGTCCACGCCGCCGTCCTGGCGGTGATCGTCTTCGCCGCCGCGCCCCTGGTCGCCGGGATCCCGCTCGCCGCCCTGGCCGGGGTGCTGATCGCCACCGCCGTACGGATGGTCCAGGTCGGCTCGCTGCGGGCGCTGGCCCGCACCGGGCGCGGCGAGGCCGCGGTCCTGGCCCTCACCGCCGCCGCCACCCTCGCCTTCGACCTGGTCACCGCCGTCGTGGTCGGCCTGCTCGTCTCCGGCGTCCTGGCGCTCGCCGCCGTCGCCAAGGCGGCGCGCGTGGAGCAGGTCCCGCTGCACGCCGACCTGCCCCCGGCCGACCACCACGACGAGGAACAGGCGCTGCTCGCCGAGCACATCGTCGCCTACCGCATCGACGGCCCCCTGCTGTTCGCCGTGGCCCACCGCTTCCTGCTGGAGCTCACCGAATCCGCCGAGGTCAAGGTCGCGGTCCTGCGGATGTCCCGGGTCAGCGCGATCGACGCCAGCGGCGCCACCGTCCTCGGCGACGCCATCACCGAGCTCCAGCGCCGCGGCACGCTCGTCCTGGTCTCCGGCATCCGCGACGAACACCACCGCCCCCTCGACGCCCTGGGCGTACTCGACCGGCTGCGCGCCGACGGACACCTCTTCGGCACCACCCCCGACGCCATCGCGTACGCCCGTGCCCACCTGCACGGCCAGGCCGGCACCGCCGGGCACGGCCTCACCGCCGCCGGACCCTCCCGGTGACCGGCACCGCCGAGCGCTGACCGTCCGGCCCGACCCCGACGGCGGCAGGACCGCGCACGTCCGCCTCCCGCACCCCATCCACCGCGTCCCCGGAAAGGCCGCCCTTGCGTTTCACCGTCACTGCCTACGACGACCACGGCTCCCCTGCCACCCGGCGGACCGTCGAGCTGCCCGCGCTCCGGGCCCTCCTCGCGGAGGCCGCCGCCACCGGCCGCCGCCTGCACATCCGCCCCGCACCCCGGGCAGCGCGCCCCCACGGCGGCCATCCACACCCGCTGACCACGGAAAACGCCCCTCGCACCCTGGATATCCTGAACGTATGAGCGACAACCTCCCCCCGTGCCCGCAGTGCTCCAGCGAGTACACCTATGAGATGAACGCCCTCATGGTCTGCCCCGAGTGCGGCCACGAGTGGATGCCCGCCGAGGGCGGCTCCGAGCAGGCCGCCGGCGCCGGCGAGCGGGTGATCCGGGACGCGGTCGGCAACGTCCTCAGCGACGGCGACACCGTGACCGTGGTCAAGGCCCTCAAGGTCAAGGGCAGCGCCTCCGGCATCAAGGCCGGCACCAAGGTGCGCAACATCCGCCTGGTGGACGGCGTGGACGGCCACGACATCGACTGCCGGATCGAGGGCTTCGGCGCGATGCAGCTCAAGTCCAGCGTGGTCAAGAAGGCCTGAACACCCTCACGTGCCGCGCCGTGCGGCGGCCGGGGTTCACCGTGCCGCCGCTCAGCGTTCCGGCGACGTGCAGTGAACGGCCCGGCACTGGCACGATGGCCCGATGCGCATACTGATCATGGGTGGCACCAGATTCGTCGGATTCCACTTCGCCCGGGCGGCACTCGCGGCCGGACACGACGTCACGGTGCTGCACCGGGGCAGGTCCGGTGCCCACCTGCTCCCCGACGCCACGCACCTGATCGCCGACCGCGACGCCGACCTGTCCCTGCTGCGCGGCCGCAGCTGGGACGCCACCGTCGACGTCAGCGCGTACTTCCCCCGCCAGATCCGGCACTTGGCCGACGCGCTGGACCCCGGCGCCGCCGGACGCTACCTCCTGATCTCGTCCATGGCCGTGTACGACACCCCCGGCGCCCCGGCGTTCACCGAGGACTCCCCGCTGCTGCCCGCCGACGGCCCGGAACCCGATGCGGTCACCGCCGCCAGCTACGGCCCGCTCAAGGTCCGGTGCGAGCGGGCGGCACGGGAGGCCTTCGGCCCGGACACGCTGCTGGTGCGCCCGACGTACGTGATCGGCCCCCAGGACTACACCCACCGTTTCGACTACTGGGTACAGCGCCTCGCCCGGGGCGGCGAGGTCCTGGCCCCCGGCCGGTCCGACACGCCGGTGCAGGTCGTCGACGCCCGCGACCTCGCCGCCTGGATGCTCGCCCTGCTGGAACAGGGCGCATCCGGCGCCTACCACGCCGCCACTCCCCCGCCGTTCACCATGGGCGACCTGCTCGGCGCCGTCGCCACCGCGGTCGCCCCGGCCGGGACCACGCTCACCTGGGTGGACGACGACTTCCTCCGGACGGCCGACGTCCCGGACCGCGCACTGCCGCTGTGGACCACCGATCCACTGATCCGCGCCACCGGCACCGCCGACCCCGCCGCCGCCCTCGCCACCGGGCTCAAGCTCCGCCCGGTGGCCGACACCGCACGCGACATCGCGCCGTTCGAGCCGCTGCCGGAGACCCTGACGCCCAGCCAGGAGGCCGACCTCCTCACCGCCTGGAAGCGGCACTGAGTCCTGGGACACCTGCGGCGACGGACCGGGCGGGGACCGATGCGGCCCCGGGCCCGGGCCCGGAGGGTGACCTCCGGGCCCGGTCAGGCCGTCGAGAAGGGCCGTCGGTACGGGGCCGCCTCTTCGCGTCCTAACCGGTGACGGCCACCGTCGTGGTCCGGCCGGGGGCGACGGTGACCGTGGCGAGGGTGTAGGTCGTGCCGTCGACGGTGACGGTGCGGGTCGGCCGGGGCGTCCCGTCCACGGTGATGCCGGTGTGGCTGCCGGGGAAGCGTGCCTCCCAGGTCAGCGCGGTGTCACCGGTGTTGGTCAGGGTGCTGCTGGTCTGCCCGTCGTGCCGGAGGGTCACCGTGCCGTTCCCGATCGGGATGCCCGCGACCTGGAGCCAGCCGATGCCGGCCGGGAGCTGGGAGGCGGTGGTCAGGGTGTCCGCAGCGGCGTCGGGTTCGACGCCGAGCAGGCCCTGGACGGTCTGGCTCAGCAGGGTGAACGGGAGCTCGGGGTAGTCGCCGTTGAGCATCCGGCCGCTGACGTGGAGCTGGTCGACACCTTGGTAGACGTGCTGCATCCACTTCCAGGCGGTGGCGCCGTCGTGGTTGGCGAAGTAGGTGTCGGGCAGGTAGGTGTAGCCCTCGGCGTTGACGGAGGCCTGCGGACCGGAGTCCTGGGCGTCGATGAACTTCAGGTAGGAGTCGAGGCGCGGGCCGGGGTCGAGGAGCTTCTTCATCGGCATCAGCACGCTGGTCTCGTAGCCCCAGCCGCCGACCGGGCGGCCCTGGGTGTCGTAGCCGTGGACGACGTCGGCGGGGTGCTTCGGGTCGGCGCTCCAGGTGGTGTTGACGTAGCTCTTCAGGCCGGCGGCGGCCCGCTCGTACGCGGCCGAGCCGGCGCTGTCGCCACGGGCGGCGGCCAGCGTCGCCGCGGAGAGGTAGGCCTGGTACTGGGCGGCGAGGGCGTCGCCGGCCTCGGCGTAGGTGGTGGCGGCGTTCTCGGCGTAACTGGCGGTGCCGGCGAAGATGCTGCTGCTCTTCGCCTGCGGGATCGGGATGCCGTGGTTGTCGATCGGCCCGGGGTGCTGGCTGATGAAGGTGTCGAGGGTGGTGCGGACGTACTCCGTCAGAAGGGGGTCCTCGGCGTAGTCGTGGTCACCGGTCCAGCGGTAGGCCTCGCCGGCTTTCTGGACCAGCTCGAAGGGGGCGGGCAGTTCCCGGACGAAGCTGTTCGGGCCGTGGTAGTCGATAGCGGCGTAGGTCCTGGCGTCCAGGTTGAGGGCCCACACCGGGTAGTGGCCGTTGAGATCGGTGGCGGAGGCGGCGAAGCCGCGCAGCATGGTCTTGTTCTGGGCGTCGAGTCCGAGCAGGTGGGCGCCGACCATCTGGTGGGCGAAGTCGCGGCTGTAGAACGCGGAGCGGAACGGGTAGCCGGCCCAGTACGTGGTGTCGTACGCGCCGGTGGAGGTGCCGCCGGTGTTGTTCTCGTCCATGTTCAACACGCCGGTGGCGCCTGCCTGTTGGACCCAGCTGTTGGCCTTGGTCTTGGCCCAGTCGAACATGGCGACCAGGTCGGGGTCGGAGGAACTGATCTGCGGGTCGTTCGGGGCCGAGGGGGCGACCGAGGCGTCGTCCACGTTGACCCACCCCGACGGGGAGGAGCCGACGGCGAGGGTGACCAGGTCACCCGCGGCGACCTTCACCCGGGGGAGGGTGTACTTGGCGTAGGTGGGCTGCTCGGGCAGGGTCAGCGACTGCACGACGGTGCCGTTGACGCTGACCGAGAAGGTGCCTCCGGCCGCGCCGGTGGCGATCCAGGCGGACAGGTCGTAGGTGCCCGCGGTGACGGCGGTCACCTGTTGGCCGACCCGGTAGCCGGTGCCGGCGTCGAGGTAGGCGAGCCGGCTGCCGGAGTGCGGGTTGTTGGTGGCCACGCCGGTGTGCTCGGTGAACGTCCAACCGGAGGCGCCGTTCTCGAAGCCGGGGTTGCTGAGGACCAACGGCTCCGTACGGGTCAGCGTCCAGCGCTGGTCGGCGGAGGCCTCGCAGGCACGAGCTTGGACGGGAAGGTCCGCCGCGCCGCGCGGGGCGGTGAGGCACTGCCCGTTGTCGACGACGGCGAGGGTGTAGCCGCCGCCGGGCGCCGGCGAGATGGTGAACCGTTCGTTGTCGGGGACGCTTCCGCAGTCCTCGGTGACGGCGGTGCGGACGCGCTGGTGGCCGCCCACGACCAGGCAGCGTCGGGTCGCCGAGTTGATCAGGACGTAGGCGGCCGGGGACGTGGTGTTGACCCGCAGCAGCCGCCAGCGTTGGCTCAACAGCCCCTGGCAGGCCGCCCGGACGGCCGGGGTCCCGGCCGCGGCCTGCGCGAACTTCGTCCCGAGGCACCCGCCGTCCGACCCGGCCCCGAGGACGAAACTTGCGCCGTTCACCGGGACGCCGTTCACCGGGGCGCCGTCCGCCGCCCGGGCCGGGCTCGCGACGACGGCCTGGGCGGTGAGGACGGTCAGGGCCGCGAGGACGGCGAGGCCCGACGGCAGGGCACGGGCGGAGGACATGGGGCTCCTTGGCGGTGCGGCGGGGTGGGGTGGGCTGGGGTGGGGTGGGCTGGGGCGGGGTGCGGTGGGTGTGCGTGTGCGATTTGAACGTTCAAAGCCGCGGGTCGGAAAGGTCCGGGCGCGAACCTCGACCCACGGGTCTTGACCCATGTGATCGGTGACATGTGTCATTTCACATGCCGCATCCGACGCCGTCAACGGGAAGCGCACGGGCGGCTGCCACTTCCCCGCTCCTCGACCGAGAGTCAGGACCAACCTGTGCCAACAGCACGCTCCCGCCCCGGCGGACCACTCCGGAAACTCCTGCTCGGCGCCCTCGCCCTCGGCCTCGCCGCAGTCGGCACCGCCGGCCCGGCCCACGCCCAGGACCGGCCGGACATCCCGACCCAGCCCCCGACGTCGTCCACGACCCCGAAGGACCCGCATCCCGCCGCCGAGGGCTGGCGGCAGATCAACGGCACCTGGGTCCAGGTCGGCGCCACCCGACCGCATGTCATGCCCAACGCCGACACCTTCGCCCAGCGGCAGGCCGCCACGGCCCGCACCGCCGCCGCGTCCCCGCGCAACAACTACAACCTGCAGATGACCTACCGGGGAGGCCAGGACTCCATCGGAGTCACCACCGGCCAGCCGAAGGTCTACCTGGTCTACTGGGGCAGCCAGTGGGGCAACCCCGGCACCGACCCCGCCACCGGCGACGTCACGCTCTCCGGCGACCCGGACGGCGCCGCGCCCTATCAGCAGGACTTCTTCAAGGGCCTGGGCAGCGGCACCGACACCTGGTCCCGCGTGATGACCCAGTACTGCGAGGGCATCACCCCCGGCTCGTCCTACTGCCCGCCCGAGGCCAACCACGTCGGCATGCCGGTGGCCGGCCAGACCCTCGCCGGCGTCTGGGTGGACAACGCCAAGCCCGCACCGCAGGCCGCCACCGAGCCGGAGATCGCGGCCGAAGTCGCCGCCGCGGCCCAGCACTTCGGCAACAGCGATCCGAACCAGAACCGGGACGTGCAGTACATCGTCAACACCGGCCAGGGCCTGGACTCCGACAAGTGGAAGGAACTCGGCTACTGCGCCTGGCACACCTTCATGCGCAGCTCGGCCGGCACCCTCGCCTACACCCTGATGCCGTACCTGACCGACGTGCCCGCCTGCGGCACCAACTGGATCAATACCGGAGCGCGCGGCCGACTCGACGGCTACGGCATCATCGGCGGCCACGAGTACGCCGAGACCATCACCGACCAGACCGCCTCCGGCGCCTGGACGGACGCGACCGGCCAGGAGAACGCCGACAAGTGCTCCTGGATCCCGGTCGGCGCCAACGGCGGGATGTTCAACCTGACGCTCTCCACCGGCGTCTTCCCGGTGCAGACGACCTGGTCCAACTACGACCACCTGTGCACGGGCGACGACCCGGTCTTCGGGAACGCGCCGCTCCAGGTCACCCAGCCGTGCGAGCAGACCGTCGAGAGCGGTAAGCCCGTCGACATCCCGGTGCTCGCCTCCGACCGCGCCGGGCGCCCGATCACGTACAGCGCCAAGGGCCTGCCCGCCGGCCTGCGGATCGACCCGACGACCGGTCACCTCACGGGCACGACACACGCGACCGGCTGGAAGACCGTCACCGTGACCGGCCGGGACGACCGGGGCAACACCCAGAGCCAGACCTTCGAGGCCGGGTTCTTCCGCGGCCCGCAGACCGGCTGCGCCCCGATCGAGCAGCTCAACGACCCGAGCTTCGAGAACGGCACCGCCGACCACGGCGTCTGGAACCCGTCCGGCTACAACGTCATCACGCCCTCCACCGCGCACCAGGCGCACAGCGGCTCGACATACGCCTGGCTCGGGCAGAACACCGCGCACGACGACTCCGTCACCCAGTGGGTGGAGACCACCCCCGGGTACACCAAGGAGCACCTCTCCTTCTGGTTGAACATCACCGGCAGCGCCCAGGGGGCCTCCGCGCCGGGGGGTTCGGCGGTGGACACGCTCTCGCTGGAGCTCTACGACCAGTGGAGCGGCGACTACGTGGCGACCGTGAAGACCTGGACCAACCTGGACGCGACCAACGGCTACCGGCCACAGTCCTTCGACCTGACTCCGTACGTGGCAGCCGAGTTCGGCTCGACGGTGGGCATCAAGCTCGTCGCGCACTCGACGAGCGGGAAGACCGCGTTCCTGGTCGACGACGCTTCGGTGAAGCTGTCCTGAGCGGCACGCTCCCGGCCCCGTCCACGAGGGCGGAGGCCGCCGCAGGGCTTTGACCCGGGCCGACTGACCGGCGGGCAGCGTCCGGCCGGGACGGGATGTCCCGGCCGGACGGTGTTCACTGACCGGTCAGTCGGCGGCGGTGATGGCGGCGACGAGGTCGTCGTTGGTGAGGGCCTTCCCGCCGATGCCCCAGGCTCCGTCGCGGGCGTTCAGGATGTTGACCCAGGTGTCGTCGTTGTCGTGCCCGTCGACGGTCAGGCGTTCGACGACGTCCGTGGCGGCTCGGATGAACGCGGCACGGGCCTCGGCAGTGGCCAGGCCGATGTCGGGCAGTTTCAGCTCGACCATGACGACCGGGCGGTTCACGCCTCCGGCGAAGACGTGTTCCGGGGCGAGGATGTGGACGGTACCGCCGATCATCGACGTGAAGCCGGGGTTTCCGGCGAGGCCGCTGGCCCCGGTCAGGGCGGCGGTCAACTGCGGCAGGATCTCGCGCTCGCCGGTGGGGGTGAGGACGCCGCGCGGCGCGGTGACGGTGATGGGCATGGGCCCTCCCTGGAGTCGGCTAGGACGGACGTACTAGCTAGTCCAGCTTGGGCTAGGATGGGCGTACTAGTCAAGGAGCCGCGAGAGCGCGGGTCGGACGACCACCACGCACGACCGCCTCGCACAACCCCCAGGCACAACCCTCAGACACAATTCCCTGACACGACGTCAGGCTCACGATCGGAGGCGACCTTTGGCCGGCGACACCCGCGAGCGCATGATCGAGGCGACCGTCGCGGCGCTCCCGCACCGGGGCGTGGCGGGCATGTCGTTCACCGACATCCTGGCCGGCAGCGGCGCCGCGCGCGGCGCGATCTACCACCACTTCCCCGGCGGGAAGGCGCAGCTCGTCGCCGAGGCCGCGGAACGCAACGGCTGCGAGGTCCGCGCCCGCCTCGCCGCACTTCCGGCGGACAGCCCGCCGGAGGCCGTCGCGGCCTTCCTGGATCTGGTCAGGCCCGTGCTCGCGGCCTCCGCGGCGGGCGGAGGATGCGCGGTCGCCGCGGTCACGGTCGGGGCGGGCTCGGAGGCCGACGATGTGACGCTCCGCCAAGTCGCGTCGACCGCGTTCACGTCCTGGGTGGACCAGCTCGCGGAGCGGCTGACCGCCGCCGGACTCGGCGCTGACGCCGCCCGCGACCTCGCCGCCACCCTGATCACGCTGCTGCAGGGCGCCCACGTGCTGTGCCGGGCCGCCGGCGATCTCGAACCCTTCGAGCAGGTCGCGCGCACGGCCGCGTCGCTCGTCGCGCACCGCTACGCCGGCTGAGCACGGCCTTCACCGCGGAACGGCGACCGCTCGCCCCCACCCCCGTCGGGGGCGAGCGGTGCCGTCCGACCGACTCCTCAGTTGGGCTCAGAGGCCCAGGAGTTCGGCGAAGGTGCCGCCGAGGACGCGGTCGCGCAGCTCGCCGGGAGGGGTGACGCGCTCCACGAAGGCGCGGGTCAGGACCGGGTCGCCGTAGGGGGCGTCCGAGCCGAAGACCGTACGGTCGGGCACCTCCTGGATCGCCAGGCGGACCGCGAACACGATGCTTGCCGTCGACAGTTCCAGGTACAGGTTCGGGGTCTCCTTGGCCAGTTCGACGGCTGTCAGCCAGTTGAGACCGCCGAGCTGGCTGATCACGACCGGGACGCTCGGATGGCGGCGGGCGAGCTCGGCCAGCGTCGCCAGGTCGCCGGCGGTGGTCGGCGCGAACCCGTGCACCACGACCGGCAGTCCCCCGTGGTCGGCGGTGGCCCGCAGGACCGGCTCGATCAGGCCGGCACCGTCCGGCGGCGGCGTCAGCTCGCCGATGCCCCGGAAGCCCCGGGCCACCACGTCCCGCTCCACCTCCGCGGCGATCCGCTCGGCCGGCACGTCCAGCCGCACCTTGCCGAACCCGATGAACCGGTCCGGGTGCGCCGCGCAGGCCGCCTCCAGCTCCCGCAGCGCCGCAGCGTGCGCGTCGGCACCGGCGGACTGCCCGCTGATCGTCGCGTGCAGCACGCTCATCTCCCGCTTGAACGAGGCCAGATCGGCGGCCCGCTCCGGATGCGGCCGGGTGCCGAAGAGCACGGCGCGGTCGACCCCCGCCTCGTCGAGCAGCGCGAGGTGGTCGCGCAGCGGGTCGTGAACGTGGCTGTGAGCGTCGATGATCAACGGTTTCTCCTGGTCAGTGCCGGTCCCTCGCGGCGACCCCCGGTCGCCGTGCCCTAGTCTTCGACCCTGACACCGTGACAAGGTCAAGTCGAACGGGGAGAGAGCGACCATGCGGATCGGGCAACTGGCCAGACTCACCGGCACCAGCGAGCGTCTGATCCGGTACTACGAATCGACCGGCCTGCTGACCTCCACCCGCCTCCCCAACGGCTACCGCGACTACGAGCCGTCCGCCGAGCAGACCGTCCGCCAGATCCGCGCCCTCCTGGCGGCGGGCCTGCCCACCCGGCTGATCAGCCAGGTCTTGCCCTGCGGCCAGCCGGACGGCCCGCTCATCGCCTGTCCGGGGGTGCTCACCAAGCTGCGTACCCAGCTCGCCGAACTCGACCGCCGTGCCGACGAGTTGGACCAGGCCCGGCAAACCCTGCGCCGGGCCATCGCCGCCACCGAGGCGGCGGGCCCGCCCCCGACGGCCTGAGCCCCCGGCGGCGCCGAAGCCGTCGCACCACGGCGAACCGGCGCGCTGACGGCGAGCCACGCCTCAGCCCGTCGGGCTCGCCGCCTGCCGGCCGGGTGCGCCGACCGGGAGGCGGGCCTGGTTGACGCGGGCCTGCTGGGCGAGGAGGTCGACGAAGGCCACGGTGAGGGGGTCGGGGCGGGTGCGGGTGTAGGCGGTGAGGGTGCGGCGGATCGGGGGGTCGGGGCGGAGCAGGACGCCGTCGAAGTGGGGCGGGATGATGTCGGCCGGTACCAGCGCCGGGCCGAGCCCGGCCCCGGCGAGCAGGGGTGCGGCGGAGGTCTGTTCGGCGCGGACCGCCGCCCGGGGGTGGAAGCCCGCCTGGGCGCAGACGTGGTCGAGCAGATCGGCGAGGCCGTTGTCGGGGGCGTAGTGGACCCAGGCGCGGTCGGCGAGGTCGGTGAGCGCGACCGAGGCGGTGGGGCGGTCGGCCAACGGGTCGTCGGCGGGCAGGACGATCGTGAACTCCTCGACGCCGAGTTCGCGGATCGGCCCCTCCCATCCGGCCGGCACGGGACCGATGCCGACGTCGGCGCGGCCTGCGGTCATCGCGTCCTGGAGCCGGTCCGCGTGCGAGTACTCGCGCAGCCGGATCCGTACGCCGGGGTGCAGACGGCGCCAGGACCGCAGGACCGGCGGCAGGACGCCGAGGCTGACCGAGTAGACGACGGCGACCTCCAACTCCCCCTCCTCCAGGCCGACCGCGCGCCTGGCCACCGAGGTCAGGCGCTCGGCCTCGGCCAGCGCGGCGCGGGCGTGCGGCAGCACCGCCCGGCCGGTCGGGGTGAGCCGCACCGAGCGCGGCAGGCGTTCCAGCAGCGGGCCGCCGAGCGTGCTCTCCAACGCCCGGATCTGGTGGGAGAGCGCCGGCTGGGTGACGTGCAGTCGCTCGGCGGCGCGGGTGAAGGAGCCGGTGTCGACCACGGTGACGAGGTATTCGAGCTGCCTGAGCGTCGGGGTTGCTGCCATGAGCGGATTTTATCGGTGGGGTAGAAAACAATCCTTGGACTCATGACGGGCGCCCGGGAGAGGGTCGTGCTGCGGCCGCCGCGGGAAGCAGCGGGCGGCCGATCCCCGATGACTCGAAGGAGTACTCCCATGTCCGATGGCACGTCCCTGCAGGGAAAGCGACTCGTGGTGGTGGGCGCGGGTTCGCGCACCGGTCGGGTCCTCGCCCGGGCCGCTTCGGCGGCCGGCGCCGCGGTCGTGCTGGCCGGCCCGGATCCGCGCAAGCTGGAGTGGACGGCCGGCGAGCTGTCCGGGCCCGCCGAGGTGATCACGCTCGACCTCGCCGACGAGCGGTCGATCGCCGACTCCGCGAAGCTGGTCGGCCGCTTCGACCACCTGGTCTCGACCGCCGCGATGCCGGCCAACGGCCCGCTGCAGGATCTCGAACTCGCCGATGTGCAGAGGGCGTTCTCCGCGAAGGTGATCGGTCCGCTGCTGCTCGCCAAGCACCTGGCCGGACAGGTCGCCGAGGGCGGCTCGTTCACCTTCTTCTCCGGTGTGGCCGCCTGGCGCCCGGCCCCCGCACGCACGGTCATGGCCACCACCAACGGCGCGCTGGCCTTCCTGGTGCGGGCGCTGGCGGTGGAGATCGCCCCGGTCCGGGTCAACGCCGTCTCCCCCGGCATCGTCGACACCGGATCCTGGGACGGCCTGGGCTCCGACAAGGAGGCGTTCCTGCGCGGGGTCGCCGAGCGCAACCCGGCCCGCCGCGTCGGCAGCCCGGAGGACCTGGTCAAGGCCGTGTTCTACGCCATCGACAACCCGTACGTCACCGGCACCGTGCTGCACGTCGACGGCGGCGGCCGACTCGCCTGACCCCCCGCCCACCGGATCCGACGGGACGTCCGATCCATCCACCCCGGCCGCGCTCGACGCCCGGCGCGCGACCGACCGATTCGAGGAGCCCCTCCCATGCGTTCGCGCACCCTGATCCGTACCGCCGCAGCCGTCGCGACGGTGGCGAGTCTGGCGGCCGGCACCGCCGCGGCCGCCCCGGCCCGCGAGGACGGCCACCGCCCGCCCTCGCACGCCTGGCCGCAGCGTCTGATCGACCGCTCGCCCGACCTGGTCCAGCCGAAGGCACTCACCGCGGACCGCTCGATCGGCGAGCGGCGCGCGGCCCAGGAGGTCCACCTGGCACAGCAGTTGTACACGTTCTGGAACACCGGGCAGCAGCGGTACCTGGACGCGGCGATCGACCCGCGGTTCAAGGACAACACGCTGCCGGTCGGCCGCCCCCAGGGCCCCGCCGGGCCGGTCCTCGCCTCGAAGAACCTCCGCGCCGCCGTGCCCGACCTGACCTGCGAGCTGTCCGACCTCCTGGTCACCGGCGACCGGATCACCGCCCGACTGGTCTTCCGCGGCCACTTCACCGGCACCTTCAACGGCGTCCGGGGCAAGGGCCAGAACGTCGAGTTCAACGCCATCGACATCCAGCACGTCGGCACCGACAGGATCATCGAGGACTGGCACATCGAGGACAACGAGACGCTGTCGGCCCAGCTGAGCAGTCGGGGCTGACCACGGGACGGGGCCGCGTCGCCGTACGAGCGCTCGCTCGGCGACGCGGCCCGGTCCGCCCGTTCGTCCGTCAGCTGTGCTTCCAGGTCACCGAGAAGGCGCTGCCCCCGCTCAGCCCGGAGGTGCTGGCCTTGGTGGTGCCGCCGGAGGCCATGGTGATGCTGTCCGGGTTGAAGCCGCCCAGGCTCTGGCCGTTGACCTTGGCGCCACTGAACGCCACCGAGCCGAAGTCGGACAGCGGCAGCACCCCGGTGGAGCTGGAGGGGGCCTCGGCGATCACCTCGGCGGAGGCGAGGGAGGCGCTCCTGAGGGACTTGTTGACGGTGCGGCTCCAGCCGGCCGTGGTGTCGGAGAGAGTGAGGGTGAAGGAGCCGCTGCCGTTGGTGGTGACGCTCGCGGTGAAGTGGTCGCCCGGCCGCACGGTGTTGCTGAAGTTGGACGGGTAGGCCGGGTACATCTCGTACCAGGCGGAGTACACCGGGGAACCGTTCGAGCAGTCGGCCTCGGTGCCGGTCTGCTCGACCGTGCTGCTGCCGTCGCCGTCGAGGCCGACCCAGAAGCTGGACCAGGTATTGCCGCCGGAGCAGGAGACGGCGGGCTGCACCCAACTGGCGCTGACGCTGGTGAACCGGCCGCCGGTGGCGGCGTAGCCGGCCCAGTTGCCACTGGTGCTGCGCAGGAGGCCGCCGCCGTGATGGGCCAGCGGGGCCTGGACGAGGGTGGGGGCGCTGGCGGCGACGGCCGGTGCGGTGGTGCCCAGGACGCTCAACAGGGCAGCGGACACGGCGAGGGTACGCCGACTGGCTACGGACATGACTACTCCCTTGTGGGGGCGTGGAGTTGGCCGAGCGTCGACAAAGGTAGACCCACCGCGCGAGAGCGGTGGGTCACGGGGCGATAACGAAGCTGTGGTCTGCGTGTGGTGGTACGGCATCCGAGAGGTGGCTCAGCCGCCGCCCGGGATCAACACTCTGACGCTCCAGAGTGGGCGAGGAATCACCGTCGCGCACAGAGCGCGCATCGGCCACAACCGGGCGGACTCGCCGGTCAGGCTCCCACCAATCATTCGCGCACGGGGAAACAATGTGCACCCGATCGGACACGGGAGGTAAACATGCCCATGCTGCTCATCACCGGCTCGTACCGGATCCTCGGCGACCGGCCCGACGGCGACACCGTCCACTTCACCCCGCGCGACCCGGGCTTCTGGTGCGAGGTGCCCGGCAAGAACCGCGTCAAGCGGGACGAGCACGGCGGCGCCTCGATCCGGGTGGACGGGATCGATGCCACCGAGACCCACTACAATGGCGTCGGCCCGGACTACGTCCACCAGCCGCGCGACAAGGGGGCCCACGCCGCCCGGGACGAGCTGCTCAGCTGGCTGGGCTTCAGCAAGGTCGTGCAGGACCCGGAGGAGAAGGTCACCGCGTCGACCCCGGAAACCGTCCCCGGCTACATCCTCACCTCCGGCGCCGACATGTACGGCCGCTGCGTCGCGCTGATCGGACGCGGCGACCCGCCCAAGATCGGCGCTGACCCGAAGCCCGCGAGGAGCGGCACCCGGATCGACGTCACCATCAGCATGATGAACCGGACCGCCAACCATCACCTGCTCTCCCGCGGCCTGGTCTACCCGACGTTCTACGGCAACCTGTCCGAGGAGCTGCGGGCGGACATGACCGCCACCACCCAGCAGGCGCGGGAGGACAAGGTCCCGGGCAGCGTCTGGGCGTATGACGAGACCACCAGCGGCGTGAAGATCGAGAATCTCGCCACGCTGACCGACCACCAGGTCATCGTGCCCAAGCTGTTCCGCCGCCTCGCCGACTACATCCGCCTCTTCGGCCCCTCTCTGACCTGCCTGCCCGCCTATCTCGCGGGCGGCGCCGACGAGTTCCACGTGCCCGAGCAGGAGGCCAGCATCATCGGCCTGCAGCACGTGGTCGAGGTCACCAACGGCAACACGTTCCGGATGACCCGCCCGATCGAAGACCTCGTCTTCGTCGAGAAGTGACGGGAGATCCCGGCAGTAACCAGGCCCAGGACGGAACCTCCTCCGAGGTCAACGTGACCTGTTCAGTCGTCAGTCTCGTACGCATTCCGAGGGTGGGTGGAGTAGATCCGGTGCCAGTGCTCGGCCAAGCGGGCCAAGTCGGTGACAGTGCCAGCGGAGAGGTCCCGCGCGGGCGCGCGTGTCGTGTGCCGGCCCGGTGGGCCGCCTCGGCGTGGTAGCCGCGTGGCCCGCCGGCGTCGGCTGCCCCGTACCGATCTCGCGGACGCACTGGCCCACTGCTCGGCGACGCCCACCACCTTGGTCAGGCCGGGGGCCGGTCCAGCAGGAGGCCACGCCGGATGTACTCGAAGAGGCCGTCGAACAGCGGCTCCGTCACGGCGAGCGTCTGCTCGTCGGTGCACACCATGGACAGCCCGCGCAGGGCGACGTCGAAGCCGGGCGCCTCGGGGGCGTCGTAGCGCCGGTCGTCGAGGTCGACCTCGTGGACGATCTCGGCGATCCGCCACAGCGCCGGATCCGTCAGGTCGTACCGGCGCAGGATGGTCTCGAAGGAACAGTCATCGCCGTGGTGGGAGAGGTCCACACCCCGTATGTCGAAGGCGGTCGCGTCCGGCGGCACCTCCGCGGGGTCGCCGACGAACACGAACTGCGCTTCCGCGTCGATGAACCGGCGGATCAGCCATGCGCAGGCCGCCCGGTCGATGTGCACCCCGGCCCTGGTCGCCCACCTCACGACTGCGTCACCGGCCTGTTCTTCGCGGGCGCGGCGGAGCCTGCCGCGAGGTGTTCGACGGCGGCGCGGGCCGCATCGCGTTCGCGGGGCGGGAAGTAGTCGCGCCGCACTATCCGATGCAGCTCGGTGCGCAGTCGGCGGACCGCGCGCAGGCGCTCCGCCTCCGGCTGTCCTTTCAGGGCCGCGGCGCTCTCGGCGACCTTGCGGTACTCGTCGGCACGCGCGGTCGCCATGGCGCCGGCCAGTTCGCGTTCCTGTGCGAGGGTGCCGGGCTGGGCGAGCCAGACGCCCGCGGTTCCGCCGGCCTCGGTGACCTCCTCGGCGATCCACTCCAGTTGCTCGCGGGTGCGGGCGTCGGCGGGCAGGGCCACCAAGCCGTCGGAGATCTGGACGACGCCGAGCTGCTTGAGCTTGCGCCACACGGCGATCCGGGGGGTGGAGGGTTCACGCGGGATGCGATACGACAGCAGCACCCAGCGCCCCGTGGACGGCGACGAGCCCGCCGGGTGTTCCGAACCCCCTTGATCCGCCACTGCGATCACCTCCGTGCTGTCCGCGCGCCGTCGACCGGCCCCTCTGGACATGTAACCCGGGTTTCGCCAAGCGAGCGACCGCGTTCCGGGGAGGCCGAGAGTGGATCCATCCGACCCGGTCTTCATTCTCGACGGTGTGACCGTGCGGCGCCACGGTTACACGCTGCTGGACGACGTCTCGGCGGGCATTCCCGATGCCGCGTGCGCGGCACCGTCAAGCCCGGCCGCCGCTGGGCGGTTGCGCGGTGTTCACCCGCTACGAGGACGGACGCACGCTACTGATGGGCGACCTCGTGGCCGCCGAGGACGAACTCCAGCGCGCCACCGGCGCGTTGCACGCGGGCGGGCTGGATCAGACCGCGATCCACAAGCACCTGCAACGAAACTCCGTAAGCGGCAGACGGTCTTGGCGGACCACCTGCTCCAACGGGGCCCCGTCGCCCACGTTCTGCTCCGTTGCAGAGCTGCCACCAAACCCCTTGCCACCAACGTGAATTCGTGAGAACGACCCGGCCTTGGATCAAGCCCGCACAGCCATACCCGGAGTCGCTGAATCTCAGGACCATACGACCGACCCGTCAGACCCACCAACAACGTAGGACCACTCCGTTCCATGAGACGCCATCCGGTTTTCGACGGCGCCGGCGCCCGGATACCCCGCGGCTCACCGGCTCGGCCGTGATCACGGCCCGCCCCGTTCGGGGCCAGGTCCGGGCCCCGGATGGGTGGCGGGGATGGCGGGGGCGGGCACGGTGTTCGAGAGTGGAAGAGCAGGCAGTCGCCTGCGGCGGTGTAACCGGTGTTATCCCGAGTGCGGTTGTCGTGCTGGGGCCTGGTGTCCGTCTCCCGATGTGCTTCATGGAAGAAAGGAAGGGTTTGGCGATGAGACGAGGTTCACCCCTCGCTATGCGGGTAGGTGTGGTTTCCGCTGTGTTGGGAGGGGTTCTGGCTTCCGCTGTACCGGCCGTCGCCGCCCCAGCCGGGCGTATGACCGTCGACGCCGCAGCGCGGGCAGAGGCACTGCCTGCCCCCGAAAATGGTGGCGCCGCGGTCCCGGTGGGCGACACGGACACCAGCGCGCGCAACGTCAGTGGCACCCCGAGCGCCGCTGCCACCGTCCGCGCCGCAGAGGACGCCTTCTATGCCGTTTCCCGTGCCGCGGACGTCGCCCACTGGGCGGCCGTCGAAGCGGGCTACTTCACGTACGACGGCTACTACGGCTACTACCGCGACGGCTACTATGCCGATGAGACCTACTATGCCGTTGCCCGTGCGGCAAGGGTCGCCCACCGTGCGGTCGTCGAAGCAGCAGCCTACGCCGGGGCCACAGGCGGTCACGCCCCCTGCGCCAACGGAAAGTCGGCGTGCTGACCTTCCCTTAGCGCAAGGGAACGGCGCTGGGGAGCCTGGTCGGGGTGGAGCCGGCCAACCGCACTTCGGGGTAGGTCACTCTGATGGGAGTGAGGCGACTCCGTGCGGGCTGGGACGCGAGCACGGCACCCGGTTTGACCAGGTCTTACTCCAAGATCGTTGCTACACCACTCAGCAGGACGCCATCCGCCCGGACCGTGCCCGGGACCGGGCCCGCTCGGCGGGATGTACGCGCAGCAGCGAGAACACGAGGTTCACGCGCCCGTCGACCATGTCGTCCCACAGATCGATGACGTCGTCCGTGACCTTGGCAAGGTAACCGACAGCAGCGAACTGCCGCACGGCGTCGGACCCGGGCGATGCGTGGTTGAACAGGCCGATGACGTGTGCCAGACACGCCCCGAATCCCACCGGGTCCAACTCCGCGCCTTGCCTGGCCTGTTCGACGCCTCCCAGGGCGCATTGCGGGGCAACGTAGCGGGAGAACGACCGAGCCAGGAGGGCGCCGTCGATCAGCGCCGGCGCGCTCCCGCCCGAGGCACCGAACACCCGCGCGGGGCGGGCCATCACGGCACGCGATCGCGGCTGACAGAGTGTTCCGCCGGTCCGGCACAGCGCGAACAGCTCACCCCGTGCCGATCCGGCGGCCGCTGACCTCGCCGGGCCGGATGCGCACCCACAGCGGGCGGGCGCCGCCGGCCCACGGCGTGGTGCCCGGCAGCGCCGAGAGCCGCTGCTGCTCGTCCGGGTCGTCGATGTGGTGGGCCTCGCCGAGGATCAGGACGCTCCAGCCTCGGCTGCGGCGGTCGTCGATGTGGTCCACCTGGAACGAGGCCGGCGAGCCCTCGGCCGGAGCGGCGGCACCCCGGGGGGCGGTGCGGTAGACGATCGTTCCGGCGTCCACCGTGTAGTTCACCGGAAGCACCAAGGGCGCCGGCCCGACGGGCAGGCCGATCCGGCCGACGCCGTGGGTGCCGATCAGGTCCCAGCACTGCGGCTCGCTCAGGTGGAGCAGCAGCGGGTGCGGGCCGGCGTCGCTCTGCCCCGGCGGGGCGTCCGGGCGGTGGCCGGACAGCAGCTCCGGCCACGTGGTGCCGAGGGCGGTGGCGATCCGGACGAAGGCCTCGGGGTCGAACTCCGGCCCGGCCTGCAGGAGTTGCCGCAGGTAGGCCGGTGCCATGTTCGCCCGGTAGGCCAGCATCCACTCGCTCAGACCGAGTTGGTCGCGGCGTTGGACGATCCGGCTGGCGATGGCGACGGGGTCGGGGCGTTCGGTCATGGCTGCGCTTCCTCCAGGCACGCAGGTCACGTCCGGAAGAGCGCGACCTTGAGAGCTCCGGTGCCGGCCGCGTCGGCGAAGACGTCGTACGCGTCCTGCATCTCGTCGAGCCCGAATCGGTGGGTGACCAGGCCCGCGACATCCAGTCTGCCGACGGCCAGCAGATCGAGCAGCAGCGGAGTGCTGTTCGTGTCGACCAGCCCGGTGGTGATGGTGATGTCGCGGATCCAGAGGTCCTCCAGGTGGAGCACCGCCGGCCTGCCGTGCACACCCACGTTGGCGACCCGGCCGCCGGGGCGCACCAGGCGCGTGCACAGCTCGAAGGACTCGGGCACGCCGACCGCCTCGATCGCGACGTCCACGCCGAGTCCGTCCCGGCTCAGCTCGCGGACGGCCTCCGGGGTGGCCTCGGCCACGGTCAGCGCCGTGTCGGCGCCGAAGCGTTCGGCGGCGTCGAGGCGGCTCCGGGCGAGGTCGACCGCGACGATGCGGGCCGGGCTGTAGAGGCGGGCAGTGAGGATCGCGGCGAGCCCGATCGGCCCCGCGCCGACGATCGCGACGGTGTCGCCCGGGCCCACCCTGCCGTTGCGGACGCCGACCTCGTAGGAGGTGGGCAGGATGTCGGCGAGCAGCAGGGCGTCCTCGTCGCCGACGCCCTCGGGCAGCCGGTACAGGGAGGTGTCCGCGAAGGGGGTGCGGACGTACTCGGCCTGGCAGCCGTCGACCAGGTGGCCGAGGATCCAGCCGCCACCGCCGGTGCACTGGCCGTAGCACGCGCCCCGGCAGTAGGCGCAGCGGCCGCAGGCGGAGATGCAGGAGACCAGCACGCGGTCGCCGGGGCCGACCGTGCGGACGCCCGGTCCGGTCTCGGTGACGGTGCCGACGGCCTCGTGGCCGAGGACGCGGCCCTGTTCGACCTCGGGGACGTCGCCCTTGAGGATGTGCAGGTCGGTGCCGCAGACGGTGACCGCGTCCACCCGGACGACGGCGTCCTCCGGGTCGCGGACGACCGGGTCGGGGACGTCGCCCCAGGTGCGGCGGCCGGGTCCGTGGTAGGTGAGCGCCCTCATGCCGCGATCACTCCTCCGGGACTGGCGGAGCCGGGTGGGTTCCACTCGCCCTTCCAGGCTCCGATGCCGCCGCGCCCCCGGCCAGGGGCCCGGTGGGGTCCTCCCGCTGGGCCGATGGGCCCCCTCCGTGTCCGGCGCCCCGGGCCGTACGCGCCTACCCTGGTCAGGGGCGTCGGGCGAGCCGTGGAGGATTCCTTGGGCAGCGAATCGGAGAGTTCCACCCCCGTGCCGAGGCTCCGGCTGGACGGCCTGCTGGAGGAACTCCAGACCCGGCTGGACGCCGCCAGGGGCACCCGCGACCGCGTGCACAGCCTGCTGGAGGCGGTGCTGGCCGTCGGCCGCGACCTGGAGCTGTCCCAGGCCCTGCAACACATCGTGGAGGCGGCGGTCACCCTGGTGGACGCCGAGTACGGCGCCCTGGGCGTGATCGGTGAGGACCAGCGGCTGTCCCAGTTCATCCCGGTCGGTGTCACGGACGACCAGGTCAAGCGGATCGGTGCGCTGCCGTCCGGGCACGGCATCCTCGGCGAGCTGATCCGCCACCCCGAGCCGCTGCGGCTCACCCGGATCGCCGACCACCCGGCCTCCTACGGTTTCCCGGCCCATCACCCGCCGATGCGGTCCTTCCTGGGGGTGCCGATCCGGATCCGGGACAGGGTGTTCGGCAACCTGTACCTGACCGAGAAACGCGGCGGGGGCGAGTTCGACGCCGAGGACGAGTCGGTGCTCGCCACCCTCGCCGTCGCCGCCGGGGTGGCGATCGACAACGCCCGCCTCTACGCCCGGTCGCGGCGGCGCCAGCGCTGGCTGGAGGCGAGCGCGGAGGTCACCAGCAGTCTGCTGTCGGGCAGCGCGGAGCAGGAGGTGCTGGACCTGTTGCTCGCCCGGGCCGCCGAGATCGCCGGCGCGGACCTCGCCGTCGTCGCCGTACCGCTACCGGACACCGGCGAGCTGGAAGTGCGGATCGCCGTCGGGCTCGGTGCGGAGCAGCACCGGGGTCTGGTGGTGCCCCTCGAGGGCTCGTTCATGGGCGCGGCCGCCCGTACCGGCGGGATCGTGGTGAGTCCGGACGTCCGGAAGGACCCCCGGATCACGGTCGGCCCGCCGCGCTGGGAGGGCCTGGGACCGGCGGTCGTGGTGCCCGTCGGTACGGTCGGGCGCGGGATCCGCGGTGTGCTGATGCTGGCCCGCGCGTCCGGTGCACCGTTGTTCGACGAGGGCGAGTCCGGGCCGCTGCTGGGCTTCGCGGGCCAGGCGGCGGTGGCGATGGAGCTCGCGGAGCGCCGCCGCGACTCCGAGCAGGTGGCGCTGCTGAAGGAGCGCGACCGGATCGCCCGCGACCTGCACGACCTGGCCATCCAGCGGCTCTTCGCCACCGCAATGACCCTCCAGGGCGCGACCCGCTTCATCGAGCACCCCGAGGCGACGGACCGCGTCCTGCGGGCGATCGACGACCTGGACGAGACCGCGAAGACCATCCGCGCCACCATCTTCGGCCTGCGCCTGCGCGAGTCCGGCCCGGCCGCGAGCGGCCTGCGCGCCCGGCTCGTCGACGTGGTCGACCGCGCCGCCCGCTCCCTCGGCTTCACCCCGGCTCTGCGGATGACCGGCCTGCTCGACGCCACCGTCCCCGCCGAGATCGCGGACGCGGCCGTCGCGGTCCTGGAGGAGGCCCTGTCCAACGCCGCCCGCCACGCCAAGGCCACCTCCGTCGACGCCGCGGTCTCCGCCGACCAGGAGCTGACCGTCACGGTCACCGACGACGGCATCGGCCTCCCCGAGGGCGGCCGCCGCAGCGGCCTCGCCAATCTCACCGACCGCGCCACCGCCCTGGGCGGCACCTTCACCGCCCTCACCCGCCCCGAGGGCGGCACCGAGCTGGTCTGGCAGGTCCCGTTGCCCGACGCCTGAACGCACTGACACCCTGGGCTGACCCCGATGTGGTCGCGTTTCGCGGCGCGGTGCGCGAGCGGCTCTACGGCTGAGCCCCGTCGCGAACGGCGGGCCTCCCGGCGGGATCGACCGCTACCTCTCCCGGCCCAGCACCTCCCTGACCGCCAGCCTGGGTGTCGGGGCTCCCTCGGGGCCGTAGCCGAGGCGGATCACCATCTGGACGTAGCCGGGGCGTCGGTGCGGGTCGCGGGCTTCCCAGCGCAGGTGCGGCCACTCCACATGCCGGGGCCGTTCCAGTACATCATCGCCGCCTCCTCGGCCGTGCCGGGTGGACCACTTCCACCGTGCGGCCGGGCTCCGGTGAGGCGCTTGGGTGCTGTTCGGGCGGCTCGGCGTGGGCGGCGATGACGGCTGCCTGGAGGCGGCGCTCGACGCCCAGCTTGGAGAGCAGCCGCGAGACGTGGTTC
>NZ_JBIRFA010000037.1:0-76230 GCF_044327205.1 Kitasatospora sp. NPDC018058
CCAGAAGGTCTGGATCAACCAGCCCAAGCCGGAGACAGTGCCCGCACAACAGTCCATATAGTGTCAAACCGTCTCATTTGACTTGACAACTTCCGAGCCGCAAGACCGCCCGTCCCCACGCTGAACCACTGGCGGCGGGCTGCGGACTTGTTGGACACCCTGTCTTCTGTGCATCTTCTGGGGCGTAGCCGCTGCGAGGCGCATCATCCCGATAGCACGTCGGTCGACGCCAGGGGCCACACATCCCACGGAAATCGAAGGTCAACTACCTTGATCAGCAAGCATTGTGGGCAGCAATCAGGTCGCGGTACCAGGCGTAGGAGGCCCTCGGCGTGCGCCTCTGCGTCTCGAAGTCGACGTGCACCAGGCCGAAGCGCTGGTGGTAGCCCTCGGCCCGTCGGACACCCTGTCATTCTATCCATGGCGGTGGTCTGCCAGGTCAGCGGCCCGCAACAAGCTGGTACGGCCCGACCTCGCGCCGCGGCAGCCATTGGTCGAAGACTCGGCGAAGATCGTGGTCGCCGTGCCTGCCGGCCTGCGCTTCAGCAGTGGCCTGGTAACCATCAGTGGCTCCTCGCGGCTCGCCGTCAGGGCCGTCCTCTGATGGTGGCAACCCAGGCGTATAGGATCACCGCCGCCAAAGTTGAACGGCTGGCTGCAGGGAGGCGGGAAACGCGTGAACCAGTGCACGACCACGGCGAAGACAGGCGGTCGCGCCTGCGGCAGGTCCCAGTGGAAGAGCGCGGGCAGCGGAGTGACGCCGGCCTCCAACAGCCCGTCCACCAGCCGCTCGCAGAAGTCGATCCCGGCACCGTTGACCTCGCCCCGGCCGGTCGGCTGCACGCGCGACCAGGCGATCGAGAACCGGTACCCGTCGAGCCCCAGGCCGCGCATCAACCCCACGTCCTCGGGCCCCCGGTGATAGGGGTCGCACGCCACCCGGCCGGTGTCGCCGCCCCTTACTGCGCCGGCCCGGTCGCAGAAGGTGTCCCACACCGACCGGCCCCGGCTGTCCTAGTCCATCCCGCCCTCGATCTGGTAGGCGGCGGTGGACACGCCCCAGCGGAATCCGGGCGGCGGGTCGCGATGGTCCGTCATGGATGAATCCCTCCAAACAACACGAGCCACAAATGCGAGCAGGGCTCATGTCAAGGAGAGCCGGCGGCCTAAATCCAGAGCCGAGCGCCATATAGCCCGCAAGGGCCTGGCCCTCAGCGGCCGCCGCACCGATCACCCCAACCGGCCACGCCGGCCACAGGCGCGCCATCGCAACCCCAGAACCAGAGCCACGATCATCAGATCGCCATGTGGTGGAACTTCATCGGCCACACCAACGAGGAGATCGCCCAGGCCCGCGCCGACTGGCAGTCCGGCACCCGCTTCGGCGAAGTCCATGGCTACGCCCGCGCCCGCCTGCCCCGCCCCGGAGCTGCCGCTGACGCCACTGAAGCCGCAGGGCCACGAGCGCTGAGCTGGCGCCGGTAGCTGTGCGGCGGGCCGTGTCATGGGTGCATCGATGGTGCTCGACACGCCCCCACCGCGCTCCGGTGCGTTCGGCGGCGTTGTCCGGATCACCCGTTCGCGCCAGGGGCGATGTGATAAGGATAGCGGTTGACGGCGGGCCGAACGGGGGGAGTCGGAGACATGCGCGATCCGTTGGAGAACGTGGAACTCACCGAGGCCGTACAAGGTCTGCGGGACCAATTGATGGCCGCCGCGGACGCTGCGGACAGCCAGCGCATCAGGTTCGAGGTCAACGAGATCACGCTGGACTTCTCGGTCGAGCTGCGACGCGACGCGACGGCCAAGGCGGGGTTCAAGGCCTGGGTGGTCTCCGGCGACGCCCAGGTGGGGGTCGCGCAGAACACCGTCCACAAGGTGTCCGTGAAGTTGAAGCCGAAGGACTCGGCCCTCGGCGGGCCGATCGAGATCGGCAGCCGGGCCGCGGTCGACCTGGGTGACTTCGAGCATCCGTCCGGACTGCGCGGCGGATGAGCGTCCGGTCCGTCGAACGCGTCGCCATCGTCCAGGGAGCGCGGCAGGGCAGCGGCTTCCTGTTGAACTCCCGCCTGGTGCTCACCTCGGCGCACCTGTTCGACGGGGATGGCGGGGCCGCTCGCGTCGCTGTCCCCGGGGGGGCGGGGACGCGCAACTGCCGCCTCAGGTGGCGCCGTTACGACGCGGCGTGCGACGCGGCCCTGCTCGAAGCGGACGACGACCTGGTCAGGGACGCCACGACGTGCCGGATCTCCGACGTCCGCTGGGGCCGGACGGTGGGCCTGGCCGCGTGGGAGAACTGCGAAGCCGTGGGGTACCCGCTCATCTCGCTGCGGGACGGGACGAGACCGGACACCGAGCAGATCGTCGGCACGCTGAAGCCGGGGTCGTCGATCCTGCGCGGCCGCTACATCCTGGACAGCTCCCACACACCGCCACCGTCGGCGGCCGGCACTCCCGGCGGTTCGCCCTGGCAGGGAATGTCGGGCGCCGCGCTCTTCGCCGGAGAATTCCTGATCGGCGTGGTCTCCGGGGACCCGGGACAGTGGGCACACGCACGGGTGGAAGCCGTTCCGGTCTCGGTCGTGGTGGCCGACCCCGGGTTCCAGCGGGCGGTGCAGGCAGCCGCAGGGCTGCGGCCGGAAGTGGTGGAGATCGGCAGGCCGGCACCGCACACGGTGCACGAGGCCGCCATCTCCCGCGAAGGCGACTGGCTCCGGGTCGCCGACGCCGACCCGATCTCCTTCGGCGTCCATCGCGCGCCGGACGCCGCCGGCCATCCGGAAGCGGTGCAGTACGTGCCGCGCGACGTCGACGCCCGACTTGACGCCCAGCTCGAAGCGCTGGCGGAGACCGGCGGCATGCTACTCCTGACCGGGGATTCGGCGGCGGGCAAGTCGCGGGCCCTGTTCGAAGGCATGGTCCGCAATCTCCCGGACCGGTCGGTCTGCAAGCCGGATCCCGACGCCGACCTGGCCTTCCTGCACTCCCCCTCCGGAAGCGACTGCGAGAGTGTCGTGTGGCTCGACGACCTGCACACCTACCTGCGGTCCGACGGGCTGACGCCGTCCCTGCTCGACCGGCTCGTCCGCCGGGGCACGGTCGTGCTCGCGACGCTGCGCACCGAGTTCCACGAGCACTACACAGATGAGGAGGACGGTCCGTCACTCTCGCAGGGCACCGGGCCGCGTCTGCCGTCCTCGCCAGGCAGGGTGATCCGCGCTGCGCACCACCTCACGCTGGACCGGCTCTGGACCGACGACGAGCGGCGGGCCGCGTCGGCGCGCCAGGACCCGCGCGTCGTCGCGGCCTTGAGCGCCGACCGGGCGCACGGGGTGGCGGAGTACCTGGCAGCGGGGCCGCAGGTCCTCAAGCGGTGGAAGGCCGCCTACCGGGTGCGGGGCAACCCCCGGGGGGCCGCGCTCGTCGAGGCTGCGGTCGCCCTTGCTCGCACGGGCGTGGACAGTGCGCTGGCGCCGGATTCCCTGGAACGCCTCCACGAGTACTTCCTCGACCTGGCGGGCGGTCCGGCGCTACGTCCAGAGGGCATGGCGGAGGCCTGGGAGTGGGCGTCCCGGATCGTGCTGGGCGTGACCAGTCCCCTGGTGCCGGGCCGGGGCGGAAAGTGGAAGCCGTTCGACTACCTGGTGTCCTATGCTGCGCGCCGGGCCCGTCCGAGCGAACTCCCGGAGCAGGTGTGGGAGGAGGCGCTGCGCGTCGTCGACGACACGCGTCGGGCGCTGGTGTCGACCGTCGCCAAAGTGGCGGGCCGGCCGGAGGTGGCCAAGGAGGTGCTCCGCCCCCTCGCAGAGGCGGACGATTCCGACGGCCTGATCGCTCTCGGGGCGCTGCTGGCAGAGGAGGAGGACTATGACGGCGCCGCCCGCTGTTTCGAGCGTGCTGCCGCTCAGGGCGACTCCCTAGGGGCACACAACATGGGTGCCGTCTCCTTCGTGCGGGGGGATCTGGAAGCGGCCCGGGAGTGGTACGGGCGCGCGATCCAGGGCGGGGAGCGGATGTCGATCGGAGCCCTCGGCCTGGTCCACGAGAAACTGGGCGACCAGAACGAGGCGGTGGCGCTCTGGAAGCGCGGTACCGAGGCCGGAGATCCCGCGAGTGCGCTGCACTACTCGGACTGGCTGAGGTCGAAGTGGCAGTCTGACGAAGCCGTCGAAGCCCTGAGGGTTGCTGCCGACGGCGAGATCCCGCTCGCCGCCCTCTCGTACGCCGGCGTCCTCCTGCACAGAAAGGACCACGAGACGGCGAATGCCTACGTGTCGCGTGCCTACGCCGCAGCGGTCGAGCAGGGGGAGCTGGGTGATCCGATCGGCTATCTGATGGCCGGTGTGACGGCGTATTCCTTCGGCGACGTCCGGCTGGGGAAGAAATGGTGGCGCCGGGCGCGGGAGCGTGGCCGTCCCTCGGACTGGGTGGTCTTGGAGGCAGAGGAGGGCTCGCCCGGACTGCGGCACCTGGCCTTCAGTCAGGTCTGCCTGGACAGACTCGGACCTGAGGAAGCCCGTTCGCTCATGCAGTTGCTCTGGGCCGGTGACTGCCAGGACTGCGGATACCCCCTGGGTGACGGCGTTCCGGCGCTCCACGTGGACGACACCTTCATGGGGGCCGACGCGCGGCTCTTCCACTTCGGACTGTGCCGGTATCCGCACTGGAACGAGTCGGCCCTGACCCAGGTGGCCAAAGACGCGGGCATCAGCTGGAAGGCCTTCACCGCCGGAGTGCCTACGGGGGAGGGATTCGGCCCGCTCTGCGTTCCCGCCCTCGTGGTCAACCCGTCTTTCGAGGTCGCGCAGTTGGTCCGCAGCGGGGACCGCTGGACGGCGACGGCGGCGTGCGGGCCCCGGTCGTCCAACGCCGAGGTGCTCCACCTGCGACCGGTGTGGTCCGGGCTGCCGCCCAGATCCTCCGACGGGCGCGCCTGGGCACTCACCGGCCCCGGCGAGGCCGCGGTGGCAGTGCTCGGGCAGGTCTGGAGCGCTCCGGCGACCGAGGCGTTCATCGCACTGGTGGAGCAGTACGGCGGAATGCTACTCATCACGGCGAGCACGGTCGGGCCCGAGGCCGAGGCCTCGGCGGACGTCCTGGCGGATGTCCTGCAGGCCTGGGACTCGATGACGAGGTGGGTCCCCTTGAAGCCAGGGGCTCCGAGGTAGGCCGTTTCCTGCGGATCATCTGATTGTTGGTTGATGCGCAGTGGGCGCGGGGAGAGCCGTTGTTGCCGTACCCGGCGCCTCGGCGGCGGCGGCGGACGGTGGCGTGATCATCGGGAGGTGATCGACGCGATCGTGTTCAAGTACCGGACCGGGACGCCGTAAACGGACCTGCCGGAGCGGTTCGGGGTCGTGGAAGGGCATCCACAACCGGCCGTGGAGGTCGGCACTGGACGGTACGTGGGAGCGCGCGCTCACCGCGCTGCTCGCGCAGGCCGAAGCCGAGGGCGACTTGGACCGCGTGGTCGCGATCGACTCGACGATCGTGCGCGCACCAGCACGCCGCCGGGGCCGAGTGGACCCTCACGCGGCAGCGCCCGCTCACCCAGACCGCCTGGCTGCTGCCCGTTGCCGACGCCCCGCAGCACGAGATCGACCGCCGCTTCCACGCCATCGTCACCGACAGAGTCGGCGCCCCGACCGAACTGGTCGACGAGCACGGCGCCGTGGCCTGGCAGCAGCGCACCACGCTGTGGGGCCGCCCGCTGCCTGACGCGGTCGAGAGCGTCGACTGCCCGCTGTGCTTCCCCGGGCAGTTCCACGACGCCGAGACCGGCCGGCACTACAACGTCTTCCGGTACTACGACCCGGCCACCGCCCACTACCTCAGCCCCGACCCGCTGGGCCTCGATCCGGACCTAATCGACCTGTACCACGCGATGCCAGCAGCGTCGAGCAGAAACAGGCCCACAACTGGGCCAACACGGCGATCACGCCTGGCTTCAAGGCCTCTACAAAATCCGATTCAGCTCAAACCGCTGGTGACGGCCTTCTCAACCATCGAACACCCTGTCTTCACACCCTATGGCCGAGCGCTGCCACCTGCCCGCGCTCGACCAGCGCACTCATCAACCTGGACCGGTCCCGACATGTGCCACGGGCGCCATCGAGCTCAACTACCTGGCCCGGTAAAGTCGATGAGTGGCAATCAGGTCTCGGTACCAGCCATACGAGGCCTTGGGGGCACGCTGCTGGGTCTCGAAGTCAACGTGGACCAAGCCGAACCTTTGATGGAACCCTTCCGCCCACTCGAAGTTGTCGATCAGTGACCAGGTGTAGTAGCCGCGGACGTCGACACCTTCGGCGACGGCGGCGGCGAGGGCGTCGAGGTGGGTGGCGAGGAAGTCGATGCGGGGCTGGTCGGGGTCGGTGGACTCCTCGACGGAGCAGCCGTTTTCGGTGATGGTGATGGGTGGGAGGGCCTTGCCGTACACGTCCCGCAGGTGCAGGAGGAGTTGGCGCAGGCCGTCGGGGACGACGGGCCAGCCGAAGGCGGTGTGGGGGACGTCGGGGATGTCGACGAGGTCGAAGGGGAGGCCCGGTTCGGTGGAGGCGGCGATGCGGGTGGGGTTGTAGTAGTTGAGGCCGAGGCCGTCGAGGCGGGGGGTGTGGATGAGGTCCACGTCGCCAGGGCGGACGGCGCCGAAGATGTCGTCAGGGACGCCGAGAGCGGAGAGGTCGGGGTAGCGGCCGAGCAGGACCGGGTCGGTGAACAGCCGGTTGTGCAGGGCGTCGTAGGCCTCGGCCGCGGCCGTGTCCTCGGGTGAGGAAGAGGCCGGCCAGACGGGGGTGAGGTTGTTGGAGAGCATCACCTCCAGGCCGCGCTCGTGGAGCAGGGAGGCCGCCAGGCCGTGGGCGAGGAGCTGGTGGTGGGCGGCCGGGAGGGCCTCGAACATCAGGGTGTGGCCGGGGGCGTGGGTGCCGAGGCCGTAGCCGAATACCGTATGCACGAAGGGTTCGTTGAGGGTGATCCAGGCGGGGACGCGGTCGCCCAGCCGGTCCGCCACCACGCTCGCGTACTCGGCGAAGCGGTAGGCGGTGTCGCGGTTGAGCCAGCCGCCGTTGTCCTCCAGGCCCTGCGGGAGGTCCCAGTGGAAGAGGGTGGGCAGCGGGGTGATGCCCGCCTCCACCAGGGCGTCCACCAGCCGGTCGTAGAAGGCGAGACCGGCGGGATTGACCGCGCCCGCGCCGGTGGGCAGCACCCGGGGCCAGGCGATCGAGAACCGGTAGCCGTCCAGTCCGAGGTCCTTCATCAGCGCGATGTCCTCGGGGTACCGGTGGTAGTGGTCGCAGGCCACCGCCCCTGTGTGCCCGTCCCGGACGGCTCCAGGGCGGGCCGAGAAGGCGTCCCACACGGAGGGCCCGCGCCCGTCCTCGTCCACCGCCCCCTCGATCTGGTAGGCGGCGGTGGCGGCACCCCAGCGGAACCCCGCCGGCAGGTCAAGGCGGTTCACCATTGTGCTCCCCCTTCAAAATGTGAGGGAAACTCATGTTAGCCCCGCGCCCGGGAAACGCCAGAGGCAACCGGCCGTCATCACAACGGCGCTGTCCCGTACCCCAGGAGCTGCATCCGGCAACGGAGGCCGCGGGAGCTCCTGCTCCCACCGCTGCGTGGAGCAGGGCAGACAGGGCCTCACGGTCCCGTCGACTGCTCCGTCCGAATGCTGTGCGCGCAGCAAGTCCCCAGGTTGCCCGCCTACCGATCAGTACGCAGGTGCAATGACCGTGCCACGTGCGCCCGCTGTCGCGGCGTCGCACGCCGCACACCCCTCCGTCCGCGCCCCCTGGAGCCCACCCATGCGTTCGCTCAGGCTCATCGTCCTGCCGCTGGCCGCTGCCCTTCCGCTCACCGTGATGGCCTCGGCCGGCACCGCCGTCGCCGCCGCGCCGGACCGGTCGGCGTCCCACCGCGCCCCTCTGCCGTCCGACTGTCCGGACCTCCTCCCGCCGGACGACCCGACCGTCTACTACTGCGGCCGGTCCGAGCTGGGCCCGGCCGAACTGCCGAAGACCGGACCGGTGGCGACGCTGCTGAACCACTACCGGCGCCTCGGGGGCCTGCAGCCGACCCAGTTCCTCGATTGGTACCGCGACGGCACCCAGTGGAAGTACCCCGGCAACCGAGGCTTCGCGGAAACCAACGGCACCCTCGACATGCACGAGCAGGCGATGGACGTGGGTCAGGCCCTGGACCGGTTCGGGGCCGAGACCGGCGGATTCCTGGCGACCGGCGGAACTCCCTACGCCAAGCGCGCCCTGCCGCCGGACTCGCTCAACGGCACCGGGAACGGCTACCACTGCTACGAGGTGAACCGCCCCTTCCGCGTGCAGGCGGGCCGGATCGCGGCCGGTTTCAACCAGCCGGGGTTCGGCTACCAGCAGTGGCTCGACCCCCAGTTCAAGCCGTCCGACTTCACGGACGCCGAGCGCTACAACGTCGCCAACCTCCTCAAGCACGAGTACCTGAAGGTCGCCGAGCCGGAGCGCTGCGTCGGCACGGGCCACGGCTCCTGAACCACGGCCGATTGGACGGGGCATCACCTGGACGAGGGCATCACCATGACACGCGGAGACGGGGTTCGGCCCCGGGCCGGTCGGCCAGGTCCGGTGAGGGGCTCTTGATCGGTGGTGCGTGGTGGTACCCGGGCACGGGCCGGATCCTCGGAGGACCGCGATTGGGTGCGGCCGTCGAATGACAGTACGTTCCGCTGCCCGCTCCTGACGGGATCGCCCGCCCGGTGGCCGGCCACCGGGCGGGCGATCCCGTCAGGTCAGCACGGAGACACCGTCGCCGACCAGCTTCGCCCCGAGAACGAGGAACAACACCGCCATGACGGCCGTGTTGTTCCGCGCGGCCCAGTCCCGCCAGTCGGCGAGGATGCTCCTCGCCCGCTCGCCCATGATCAGGAAGACGCCCAGCGGCGTCAGCAGTCCGAGCGAGCCGACGACCACGAACACCGCCACCGACGCGATCTGCTGCCCGACCGGGAGCCCGGCCGAACTGATCGTGGCCCCCGCGGCGATGGCCAGCGGGGCGTTCTTCGCATTCGCCGCCGCCAGCGCCAGCCCCAACCCGAGGGTCTTGCCCGGGCTGAGGCCGTCGATCACGGACATCCACTTCGGCAGGTGCGCCTGGGCGGGGTCCTTGGGACGCCGGCGCCACTGCCGAGCGCCGAACAGGACGAGCAGGACCCCGAGGGCGAGCTTGAGAACTCCCACCCAGGTGGCCGGGTGGCCGTGGCCGGAGGATCCGGCAGACCCGCCGACCGCCAGCATCACGCCGGCCAGCCCCGCGAGTCCCACGACCCAGCCTGCCGTGAAGAGCAATCCGTTGAGACGGCCACGCGGCGTGGCGAGAATCAGAATGATGGCGATGATCGGCAGCGGGCTGACCGCGACAGCGGCCGCGAAGCCCAGCACATCACCGAGAACCTTTCCCATGCACGTCCTCTGTACGTTCTCCGGTCGACGCCGGCCCTGTGGTCACCCGCCGGTTTCGAAGCCGGGGAACAGCGTCATGCCGCCGTCGACGTAGAGCGTGGCGCCCACGACGTAGTCGAACAGGTCGGACGCGAGCGCGGCCACGGCGGTGGCGATGTCCTCCGGATCACCGACCCGGTTATAGGGGATGAGGCGAAGCAGGTCGGCTTCCGCCTCCGCCGACTCCCAGGCGCTGCGGTTGATGGGGGTGCGGATCGCGCCGGGCGCCACCGCATTGACCCTGATCCGGTGGGGCGCGAGCTCCTGGGCCAGGGTCTGCATCATCATCAGCACGCCGCCCTTGGAAGCCGCGTAGTTCACATGCCCGGCCCAGGGGATGATCTGGTGGACCGAGCTCATGCAGATGATCTTCCCTGCTGCGCAGGACACCTCGGGGACGACGCCACGGCGCATGAACTCCTTGGCCGCCTCCCGGGCGCACAGGAACTGACCCGTCAGGTTGACGTCGAGGACCTTCTGCCACTGAGCCAGGGTCATCTCGGTGGCGGCGGCGTCCCGCTGCAGGCCCGCGTTGGCCACCAGGACGTCGATCGTGCCGAACTCGTCGACCATCCGGGAGATCATCCCGGTCACCTGGTCCTCCTGGGAGACGTCGGCCTCGTGCGCGTAGGCGCGCACGCCGAAGCCCTCGATCTCCCGGACCACCTCCTCGGCGGCTTCGCGACCGGCCACGTAGTTGACCACGACATCGGCCCCGACCCGCCCCAGGCCAATGGCGGTGGCCCTGCCGATTCCGGAGTTCGCCCCGGTCACCAGCGCCTTCTGGCCCTTCAGGAGCGGGTAGGAGGTGGTCCGACGGCCCTCGTTGTCGCTGGTGCCCACTGCTGTCTCCCCATGTGTCCGTGCGGCGGCACTCCGAACACAAGCAGCACCGCCGACCCGGGTCGCGGTTCGGCTCGCCGCGCTGGTCCGTCAGGGGGACGCCCGTCAGACCATCGGCGCAGCGGCGGTGGTCCGGGCCCGGCAGTCAGTCGTCCTGCCGGTCGAGGGCTTCGTCGAGCGTCCTGGCCGCCATGATCAGCGAGAGATGGGTGAAGGCCTGCGGGAAGTTGCCCAGCTGCTCGCCGGTCGGTCCGATCTCCTCGGCGAAGAGTCCGACATGGTTGGCGTAGGTCAGCATCTTCTCGAACGCGTAGCGCGCGGGGCGGAGCCGATCCGCCCGGGCGAGGGCGTCCACGTAGAGGAAGGTGCAGAGGCTGAACGTTCCCTCCGAGCCCCGCAGACCGTCCGGCGAGGCCGCCGGGTCGTAGCGGTAGACGAGGCTGTCGGACACCAGGGTGCGGTCCATCGCGTCCAGCGTCGACAGCCAGCTCTCCGTCCGCGGAGCCAGGAACCCGACCCGGGGGATCAGCAGCAGTGAGGCGTCGAGGACGTCGCCGCCGTAGTACTGGACGAGCGCCTGCTCCCTCTCGTTCCAGCCTCGTTCCATCACCTGTTCGAGGATGGCGTCGCGGGCGGCCGTCCAGCGGGCGGTGTCGGCGGGACGGCTGTACTCGGCAGCCAGGCGCAGACCGCGGTCGAAGGCGGTCCAGGACATCACCCGGCTGAAGGTGAAGTCGTTGCGTCCGCCGCGGGTCTCCCAGACGCCCTCGTCGGGCCGGTCCCAGGAGTCGGCCAGCCAGTCCAGCGTCCGGGCGAGGTTCTTCCAGCCGTGGTAGCCGGCCCGCATGCTGACCTCGCGGCCCTCGGCCAGGGCGTAGAGCGCCTCCCCGTAGATGTCGAGCTGCAGCTGGTCGGCGGCCGCGTTCCCGGCCCGCACCGGGTACGAGCCCCGGTAGCCCTCGAAGTGTTCGAGGACCTCCTCGGTCAGCTCGGGGTCGCCGTCGACCCGGTACATGATCTGGAGCGGCTCGCCGACGACCTCCCGCTGACCCCGCAGCCGCTCGCCGATGCGCTCGCCCAGCCAGCCGGTGAACTGCGCCGCCTCGTCGGTGAACCCGAGGTCGAGCAGCGCGCGCACCGACAGTGAGCCGTCCCGCACCCAGGTGTAGCGGTAGTCCCAGTTCCGCTCACCGCCGACCTGTTCGGGCAGGCCCATGGTGGCCGCGGCGACGGGGGCGCCGGTCGGCGCGTAGGTGAGCAGCTTGAGCGTGATGGCGGAGCGGTTGACCATGCTCGGCCACCGACCCCGGTACCGCGAACGGTGCACCCAGTGCTGCCAGAAGTCCACCGCGTGCCACAGCTGCTCGACCACGCCCTCCACGGTCGGAGGCGCCGGCGCCTCACCGTCCGGTCCGTCCACGGTGAACACGGCGGCGGCCACCTCCCCCGCGTTCAGCGTCACCTCGCCCCGCACGTCCCGGGCGTCCGGGTGGAGCGGGAAGGTGGCCTGCAGGTGCGCGACGAAGCCCGGCGCGCGGAACGTGGCGGTGTCGCCCTGCGGGTCGAGTTCGTGAGCGGCCCGGCCGTAGTCGAACCGCGGTCGGCACTCCAGGGCGAAGCGCACCGTACCGCGCACCGCCCGCACTCCGCGGATCAGGACGTGCCGGTCGCTCGGGGTGGTCCCCTGCTCCGGCGGCATGAAGTCGAAGACCTCGCCCACCCCGTCCGCCGACATGAACCGTGTCACCAGGACCGCGGTGTCCGGATAGTAGAGCTGCTTGCAGGTGGCGCCCCGGTCCTCGGGTGCGAGCAGGAAGTAGCCGCCGCGATCGTGGTCCAACAGCGCGGCGAAGACACTCGGCGAGTCGAACCGGGGAGCCGCGAACCAGTCGACGACGCCCTGGGAGGAGACCAGAGCAGCGGTCTGCAGGTCGCCGACCAGGCCGTGGTCTGCGATGGGTGGGTACCGGTCCATGATCATCCAGCCTCCCTCTCCTTCTCCACTGTCCGCCCGGCCCGGCGGGCGTGCGAGAGGAGACCGGAGGCCGTGGCAAAAACATGAGAAGTGCTCATGTTAGTGACGCGACACCGGAACACCGGGGGCGGCGGCTCAGACGGTGTGGTCGAGCTGGGCCCAGAGGGCGCGTTCGGTGGGGGTTGGCGGGACCTCCGGGCAGAGCCGTTCGGGGTGACGGGGCGCGGCGGGGCGCGCCTGGTTCGGCGTCAGGCCGGGGACGTCCACCCAGAGCCCGCCGAGGCAGGCCAGCGTCTGCCAGAGGCCGGCGGCCAGCGAGGCCAGTAGGCGTCGGGCGGTGGGACGCATCCGTATCCTCCTCCGATCGGCCGTGCGCCTCCCCCCTGACGGTCCGGGGGGAGGCGCACGGTGGCGGTGTGGCGTCCTACCGCCCCTGGCCCTGCAGGCGCACGGCGCCGGACGGGCAGTTGCGGACGGCGGCCTCGACCTCGGACCGCCGCTCCTCCGCGGGGTCCGCGTCGAGCACGACGACCAGCCCGGTCCGCTCGTCCTGGTCGAAGACGGTCGGCGCGTTCAGGGCGCAGAGGCCGCCGCCGATACAGGTGCCCTCGTCGGCTGAGACTCGCATGTTCTCTCCTTCTCGCTCTCCTGCTCGGTCCGCAGGGGTCACCAGGTCACGGGCAGGGCGGAGACGCCCTCCAGGCCGCCGGTGTCGCGCAGCGGAACCTGGTCCGCGGGCACCGCGAGGCGCAGCGTGGGGAAGCGGGTGAGCAGGGCGGTCAGCGCCACCTCGATCTCCGCCTTGGCCAGGTGCTGGCCGATGCACTGGTGCACGCCGAAGCCGAGGGCCAGGTGGCGGCTCTCGGAGCTGCGGGTGATGTCGAAGGTGTCCGGCTCCTCGAAGGCCTCCGGGTCGCGGTTGAGCAGGGCGTTGGGCATCAGGACGCCCTCGCCGGCGGCGATGGTCTGCCCGGCGATCTCGATGTCGGCGACCGCGATCCGCCGGGTGACGGTGTCGGCGATGGACAGGTAGCGCAGCAGCTCGTCGACCGCCGAGGGCATCAGTTCGGGCTTGGCGCGCAGCAGGGCGAGCTGGTCGGGGTGCTCCAGCAGCGTGAAGATGCCCAGGGCGATCATCGACGAGGTGGTCACGTGACCGGAGTTGAGCATGACCAGGGCCAGGACGACGAGTTCCTGGTGGCTCATCTCCCCGTTGGCGATCGGTCCGGCGACCAGGTCGCCGAGCAGGCCGGGCTGCGGTTCGTCGGCGTTCTCCATGGCGGTGATCAGGCGGTCCAGGTAGCCGAACAGCTCGCCGATCATCTGCTGGACGGACTCGACGCTCTCCACCTTCTCCAGGCGGTAGCCGCGGTCCTGGAAGAACTCGTGGTCCTCGAAGGGGATGCCGAGCAGCTCGCAGACGATCTTGGAGGGCAGGTGGATCGCGAACTCGGAGACCAGGTCCAGCGGGCCGCCCTTGGCCTGCATGGCGTCGATGAGCTCGTTGGTGATCTCCTCGATCCTCGGGCGGGCCTCGCGGGCGCGCTTGAGGGTGAAGGAGGGCAGCAGCATCCGGCGCTGGATGTCGTGTTCGGGCGAGTCCATCTCGGGCAGCATCCGGAACGGACGCGGGGTGCGCTCGGCGGCGGACAGCGCCGGGAAGTCGGGCCGGGTACGGTCGTTGGAGAGCCGGGGGTCGCCGAGCAGCTTGTGGGCGACGGCGTGGCTACTGACCAGCCAGGCACTGCGGCCGTCGAACAGCTGGACCTTCTGCAGCGGGCCCTTGCCCTTGAAGTCGTTGTATCCGGTGGGCGGCTGGTAGGGGCAGCTGCGGGACAGCGGGAAGGACGCGGTGGGCGTCGGCTGGGTCATGGGCAGGCTCCTGGGCTGGGAAGGCGTCTCACGGGCAGGGCGGGCGGAGGGGCGGACACCGGCGTGTGCGGCCGGAGTCGGGATCCGGGGCGGGGGCGCGCGCCGCGGCTTCGGCGGTCACGCGCCCCGTTGACGCTCGGTCAGTTCGCGACGTCGGTCGGTTCGCGACGTCGGTCGGTTCGCGACGTCGGTCAGTTCGCGACGTCGGTCAGTTCGCGGCGGTGCCGAACCAGGTGGCGAGCGCGGCGTCCAGGCCCGCGGCGTCCGCACCGCCGGCCCAGGCCACGAACCCGTCGGGGCGGACCAGGACGAGCTCGGCGTCGAGGGCCTGGTCGGGCTCGGCGTCGACGACGGTCACCCGGTCGGCGATCGGCGCCAGGGCGGAGAGGTCGGCCGCGCCGCCGGACAGGTCCAGCAGCGCACCGCGGCCGGCGCCGAGGGCCTCGGCGGTACCGGTGACCGTCCCGTCGGCGGTCTTGAGGCTCACGTTCGGCACCGGCCGGCCGAGGATCGCGGGCGTCCCGGTGCCCTCCGGCGCCGGGAAGGGGTAGCGCACGTCGCTGACCATGGTGACCAGGTGCCGGTTGACGTCGTCGTAGGTGATCAGGTCGGTGAGCAGCGCCCGGAGCGGGGCGACGGACTCCAGCGGGTACATCAGGGCGGTCTGGGCGCGCAGCGCCTCGCAGGCCCGCGCGCCGACCGGCTGGCGCTCGGCGGAGTAGCTGTCGAGCAGGCCCTCGGGCGCCGTCCCGCGGACCTCGGCGGCCAGCTTCCAGCCGAGGTTGACGGCGTCGTTGAGGCCGGTGTTGAGGCCGTGCCCGGCGGTGAAGAGGTGGTGGTGCGCGGCGTCACCGGCGAGCAGCACGCGGCCGAGCCGGTACTGGGTGACGTACTCGCTGCGGCCCGAGTAGCGGCGCAGCCAGCGGGCGTTGGCGATGGGGCGCTTGCTGCCGGTGAGGCGCTCGATGTTGGCGTCGAGCTCCTCGATCGTCACCGGGGTGTCGGCCGAGGGCGCGGGGACGTCGAACTCGATGGTCTGCAGCCGGTAGAGGCCGCGCTGCGGGTCGGGCATGGCGCCGAAGACGCCGCCCGGGTAGAGCTGGGCCTCGATCTGGCCCTCGTAGGTCTCCAGGTCGGCGAGGACGCCGTACCAGGACGGGCCGCCGGTGACGGTCTCGAAGCCGGCCAGGCGGCGCACGGTGCTGTCCGAGCCGTCGGCGCCGACCAGGTAGCCGCAGCGGATCGGGCTCTCGCCGTCGGCGGAGCGCAGCCGGACGGTCACGCCCTCCTCGTCGGCGTCGAGGCCGACGACCTCGCGGTCGGTGAGGACCTTGGCACCCAGGTCCATCGCGCGCTGCTGGAGCAGCGCCTCGACGCGGCTCATCTCGACCAGGTAGTTCTCCTGGTCGGTGACCTTGGTGAGGTCCAGCCAGAGCAGGCCGAAGTGGAGCGTGGGCCACTGGTAGAAGCCCTCGCCGCGCAGCTGCTCGGCGAGCCCGCGCTGCTCGAAGAGCTCGACCGAGCGCTGGTGGAAGGTGGAGATCCGCCAGTCCTCGTCGGCCTGCGTCCTGCGGTCGACGACGACGGCCTGCACGCCGGCCGCGGCGAGCTCGCCGGCGAGCATCAGGCCCACCGGACCGGCGCCGGCGATCAGAACGGTGGTGGTGTCCATCAATGCTCTCCCTGGAGACTTCAGCGGCTTGGGGGTGTTGCGCGGCCGGCGGCCGGCCGGCGGGACTACCGGCGCTCGGCGGGCGGCGGCCGGCGGGTACTGCTGCGGCTCGGCGGCCGGGGTGCTACTGCGGCTTGGCGGCCGGCGCGCGGAGGACGATCTCGGCGTGGAACGTGTCGGGCTTGTCGGTCTGCAGGTAGGAGCGGCTGCCGGCCGTTCCCCGGTAGCGGCCGCTGAGGCCGTAGGCGTCGATGCTCTGGCCCTGACCGGCCATGGTGGCCGTGATGTCGACGATGCCCATGGTCCGGGCGGTGCCGTCGGCGAAGGTGAGGAACTCCCGGTAGAAGCCGAAGATCCGGTGGTCCCCGGGGCGGACGTGGACGATGGTCACCGCGCCGGTCAGTTCGGCGAGGTGTTCGCCGTCGGCGGTGGTGATCTCGTTGGTGAACGTCGCGCCGTCCCCGACCCCGATGCCGGCCCCGCTGATGACGATCTCGCGCTGCACGACGACGTCGGTGAGATCGGCGAGGACGATCTCCTCGGTGGCGGCGGGGTCCTCGACCGCGGCCGAGCGGTCGGTGCCGACCGGGATCAGGGGGGTCAGCGCCGTGACGGGGATGGCGACGGGTGCTCCCATGTCGTGACGTCTCCTCTCGCAGGTGTCGCGGCCTTGTTCCCTGTACCTTCGCGAAGGCGACTGAAGCTGGTCTAAAGCCCTTCTTGGCATGCGGAGTTCGCGGTCGACGGCCTCTCGAGCAGTCCCGGGACCAGCCCCCGGAAACGACGGAACCCTCCCTCTCTCCGCGGGCCGGGGGTGTCCCGCGGAGAGGGGGAGGGCGTTCGGTGGGCCCGGTGGCCGGCCGTCGGGCGGGCCGCCGGACCGGGGCCCGCTAGTTGGACTTCACCGCGTCGTCCGCCGGGTCGACGAGCTCCAGCTCGACCTCCGCCGGGCGGGGCTTGCGCTTCGGCAGGAAGAGCAGGGTGAGGACCGCGAAGACTCCGAGGATGGCGGCGCTGGCCACCAGCGACTGGGTCATGCCGTGGGCGTAGGCGGTGTTCGCCGCCTGGGTCAGCCGCCCGCCGGCGTCGGCCGGCAGGCCGCCGGCCACCCCGTGGGCGCCGGCCACACTGGCCGAGGCCGCGTCGCGGGCCGCGCCGGGCAGGTCGCGCACCGCGTCGACGATCTTGTCCCGGTAGCCGTTGTTGAGCATGCTGCCGATGATGGCGGAGCTGAACGAGACCGCGATGTTCTGCATGGTGCGGGACATTCCGTTGCCGGTGCCGGCCTGGGAGAGCGGCAGCGCGGAGAGGACCACGTCCACCGAGAGCGGGATGCTCAGGCCGAGACCGAGGCCGAACACCACCAGCCCGAGTGCGACGCTGCCGTAGCCGCTGTCGGCGTGCAGCTGGGAGAGCAGCACCAGGCCGACCGCGCTGACCACCATGCCGACCAGGATGATCGGCTTGGCGCCGATCTTGCTCGCGGGCTTCTCCCCCGCCGCCGCGCCGGCCAGCATCGCGCCGATCAGCGGCAGCAGCCGCACGCCCGTCGACTCGGCGGACGCGCCCTGCACCAGCTGCATGTAGGGCGTGAGCACGAACAGCCCGCCCATCATGGCGAAGCTGACCATGCCGAAGGTGATCGAGCCCCAGGTGAAGTGCCGGTTGAGGAACAGCTTCAGGTCGATCAGCGGGGAGGAGGCCCGGCGCTGCCAGAGGACGAACAGGATCAGGAAGACGAGGCCGCCGATGAGCCCGAGCAGGACCTTCGAGTCGGACCAGCCCTCGAGCGGCTGCTCGATGATGCCGTACGCCATGCCGGTGACGCCGATCGTGACCATCACGGCGCCGGGCCAGTCCAGCGTGGGCGCGGCCGGGTCGCGGCTCTCGGGGACCCAGAGCGCGACGCCGAGCAGGCTGAGCAGGACCACCGGACCGTTGATCAGGAAGACCCAGCCCCAGGCGAAGTGGCTGAGCATCCAGCCGCCGAGCAGCGGGCCGAGCGGCATGCCGAGCATGGTGCCGATCGTGGTCACCGTGATCGCGCGCTTGCGCTCCTCCTCGTCCGGGAAGATGACCGGCACCAGGGCCAGCGCGAGCGTCATGATCATCGCGGCGCCGGCGCCCATCAGCGCGCGGGTGGCGATCAGGGCGGTGGCCGACGTGACCTGACTGGCGATCACCGAGGCGATGCCGAAGACCACCAGGCCGGTCACCAGGACCTTGCGCCGGCCGATCCGGTCGCCGAGTTTGCCGGCCGGCAGCAGCAGGCCGGACCAGGCGAGCGTGTAGGACGCGGAGATCCACTGGAGCTGGCTGTTGGAGGCGCCGAGCTCGTCCGAGAGGGTGGGCAGGGCGGTGGCCAGGACGTAGGTGTCCAGGCCGATCACGAGGATGCTCAGGGTGAGCGCGCCCAGCGCCCACCAGCGAAGGGTGCCCCGCACCTCGTTCGCCCCGGACCGGGAGGTCGCAGAGCCGGTGATTGCCATCGGAGTTTCTCCTGTTCGGTGTTTCAGTAGGCGCGCTGGAGTTGTTCGCGGTGGCCGTCGGCCATCGCCTGGAACATTTCGGTGACCCGGGCGTTGAGCTTGGCCAGGTCGGCGGAGTCGGGCGGGGTGTCGTTCTCCAGCGAGCGCCGCAGCACGTACGCCAGGAGGTCGGCGCGTGCCTCCAGCGGCAGCCCGTCGTCCTCACCGAGTTCGTCGGCGTTGGAGAAGCCGCGGGCGACGTTCGCGAGGATGTGCTGCGCGGTGGCCCCGGACAGTTCGGGGCGCAGGATGCCCTCGTCGGCCAGCATCTGCAGGTAGTCGGGGTTCTCGGCGAGGTCCTGCTGGGCGGCGCGGACGCTCTCGTCCTGGGCGAGGTTGCCGAGGACGGCGGCGTCGGCGAGCAGCAGGGCGCGGACCAGGGGGCGGCGGACACCGTTGAGGAAGATCACCCGCATCAGCCGGTGTGGCAGGGCGAGGGTCGGTTCCTTGCCGAGTTCGTCCACCAGGTGGTCGAAGAGCCGGAGGGCCTCGCGCTGCAGGACGGCCCAGAAGAGGGCTTCGCGGGTCTTCCAGTGCAGGTAGACGGTGCCCTTGCCGATGCCGGCGCGGGAGGCGACGTCGTCGATGGTGACCCGGCGGTAGCCGTGCTGTTCCAGCAGTTCGGCGGTGATGTCGAGGATCCGCTCGGCCCGTTCCTGGCGAGCGCCGGACCCCACTGGCAGGCGTTGGGATCTGTTCACGGCACGAGTGTATGACCAGATTTCAAAGTTGGTCAACAACAAAGTCGCCGTGTCCCGCCCACCCCGAATCCCGACCGCCCACCACCGACTCCCGACCACCCGCTGCCGGCTCCGGGCCGCCGACCCCCGTGCGGCGCCGAGGCTTTAGGCCCCGCCAAGGCCGCCGTTAGCCGCCCCTCCGACATTGATCCGGTTGGCTCCGCGCCCTTGTGCGCGCGGATCGCCGTGATCGCCGTCGCGACCAGTGGGGACTGAATCCATGGCTCCGTCTTCCGAGAAACTCGTTGAAGCCCTCCGTGCGTCGCTGCTGGAGAACGAACGCCTCCGGCGGGACAACCAGCAGCTCACCGAGGCCAGGGCCGAGCCGGTCGCCATCGTCGGCATGGCCTGCCGCTACCCCGGGGCGGTGAGCTCACCGGAGGAGCTGTGGGCCCTGGTGCACGGCGGCGTCGACGCGGTCGCCGGCTTCCCCGCCGACCGTGGCTGGGACGCGGCCGCGCTGTACGACCCGGACCCGGAGCAGACCGGCCGGACCTACGCCCGCGAAGGCGGTTTCCTCTACGACGCGGCCCGGTTCGACCCCGAGTTCTTCGGCATCTCGCCGCGCGAGGCGCTGGCGATGGACCCGCAGCAGCGGCTGCTGCTGGAGACCGCCTGGGAGAGCTTCGAACGCGCCCGCATCCGGCCGTCCACCCTGCGCGGCAGCCGCACCGGCGTCTTCACCGGGATCATGTACGGCGACTACGGCGCGCAGCTGTTCCACCGCACCCCCGACGGCTTCGAGGGGTACATCGGCACCGGCAGCGCCTTCAGCATCGCCTCCGGCCGGGTCGCCTACACCTTCGGGCTGGAGGGCCCGGCGGTGACCGTCGACACCGCCTGCTCCTCCTCCCTGGTGACGCTGCACCTGGCCTGCCAGTCGCTGCGTGAGGGCGAGTGCACCCTGGCACTGGCCGGCGGTGCGAGCGTGATGGCCACCCCGAGCACCTTCATCGAGTTCAGCCGCCAGCGCGGCCTGGCCCCCGACGGGCGCTGCAAGGCCTTCGCCGCCGCCGCCGACGGGGTCGGCTGGGGCGAGGGCGTCGGCATGCTGCTGCTGGAGCGGCTCTCCGACGCCGAGCGCAACGGCCACCCGGTGCTCGCGGTCATCCGCGGCAGCGCCGTCAACCAGGACGGCCGCAGCAGCCAGCTCACCGCGCCCAACGGGCCGGCCCAGCAGCGCGTGATCCGGGCCGCCCTCGCGGCCGCCCGGCTCACCGCGGCGGACGTCGACGCCGTCGAGGCGCACGGCACCGGGACCACGCTCGGCGACCCGATCGAGGCCCAGGCCCTGCTGGCCACCTACGGTCAGGCGCACAACACCGAACAGCCGCTCTGGCTCGGCTCGTTGAAGTCCAACATCGGCCACACCCAGGCCGCAGCCGGCGTCGGCGGTGTCATCAAGATGGTCCAGGCGATGCGCCACGGCGTGCTGCCCCGCACCCTCCACGTGGACGAGCCCACCCCACACGTCGACTGGGAGTCCGGCGCCGTCGAACTGCTCACCGAGGCCCGGCCGTGGCCCGAGACCGACCGCCCCCGCCGGGCCGCCGTCTCCTCCTTCGCGATCAACGGCACCAACGCCCACGTCATCCTCGAAGCCGCCCCGGAGCGCGCCGTCGAGCCGCGCCCCGCGGCCGCCGCGCCGGCCCTGCCCTGGGTGCTCTCCGCCCGGACCGAGCCGGCCCTGCGCGACCAGGCCGCCCGGCTCGCCGCCCAGCTGGACCGCCGGCCCGCCGACCCCGCCGACATCGCCCTCGCGCTCGCCACCACCCGTGACCAGCACCCGCACCGCGCGGTGGTCGTCGGCACGGACACCGCCGGGCTCCGCGCCGGACTGGACGCGCTGGCCGACGGCCGGGCCGTCGCGGGCCTGGTCCAGGGCGAGGCCGCCGAGCCCGGCCGGACCGTCCTGGTCTTCCCCGGCCAGGGCTCCCAGTGGGAGCGGATGGCCGTCGACCTGCTGGACTCCTCCGAGGTCTTCCGTGAGGCCATGGAGGCCTGCGCCAAGGCGCTGGCCGAGCACACCGACTGGTCGCTCATCGAGGTCCTGCGCGGCGCCCCGGACGCCCCCGGGCTGGAGCGGGTGGACGTCGTCCAGCCGGTGCTCTTCGCCGTCATGGTCTCGCTGGCCCGGCTCTGGGAGTCGCTGGGCGTGCGGGCCGACGCCGTGCTCGGGCACTCGCAGGGCGAGATCGCCGCCGCACACATCGCGGGCGCGCTCACCCTGGAGGACGCGGCCCGCGTCGTGGCCCTGCGCAGCAGGGCGATCACCGCACTGGCGGGCAGGGGCGGCATGGCCTCCATCGCGCTGCCGGCCCAGGAGGTGACCGAGCTGATCGGCGGGCGCGCCGACCGCGTCTCGGTCGCCGCCGTCAACGGGCCCCGCCACACCGTCGTCTCGGGCGACCCGGCGGCGCTCGACGAGCTGGTGGCCGAGTGCACCGCGCGCGGCGACCGGGCCCGGCTGATCCCGGTCGACTACTCCTCGCACTCCCCCCAGGTCGAGGGGATCCGCGCCGAACTTCTCGCCGAGCTCCGCGGCATCGCGCCGCGCTCCGCCGCGACCGTGTTCTGCTCCACGGTCACCGCCGGGCCGCTGGACACCGGCGCTCTGGACGCCGACTACTGGTACACCAACCTGCGCGAGACCGTCCGCTTCGAGGCGGCCGTGCGCCACCTCGCCGGGACCGGCCACACCACCTTCATCGAGGTGAGCCCGCACGCCGTACTGCTCCCCGGCATCCAGGAGACGCTGGAGGACGCCCTCGGCGCCGACGCGACCGGCGCCCTGGTGACCGGCACGCTCCGGCGCGACGAGGACGGCTGGACCCAGCTGCTCACCTCGCTCGCCCGGCTGCACACCCACGGCCACCCGGTGGACTGGTCGGCCCGCCTGGCCGGCGCCCCGGCCGAGCCCGCCGATCTGCCGACCTACGCCTTCCAGCGCAGCCACCTGTGGCTGCTCCCCGCCGCCGGCGGCGATCCGCGCACCGACGGCCTGCGGGCCACCGGCCACCCGCTGCTCGGCGGCGCGGTGCACCTGGCGTCCGGCGGGGGCCGGGTCTGGACCGGCCGCGTCGGTCTCGGCGAGCAGCCCTGGCTGGCCGAGCACCGGGTGCTGGGCTCCGTCGTCCTGCCCGGCGCGGCGATCGCCGACCTCGCGCTGCGGATCGCCGCCGAGGCCGGCTGCGCGGAGGTCACGGAACTGGTGCTGAGCGCGCCGGTCGTCCTCCCCGAGGAGGACGGGCTCTGGCTCCAGGCGATCGTCGACGGCCCGGACGACACCGGGGCGCGCGCACTGAGCCTGTACTCCCGCCCGGCCGCCGCCGACAAGGACGAGGAGGAGGACGAGCCCTCCTGGACCCCGCACGCCACCGGACGGCTGACCGCCGCGTCCGACCCCGACCGGCCCGCCGCGCCCGCCGCCTGGCCGCCGGCCGGCGCCGCCGAGCTGGACGCGGCCGGCCTCTACGAGCAACTGGCCGCCGCCGGTCTGGAGTACGGCCCGCTGTTCCAGGGGGTCCAGGCCGCCTGGCGGGCGGGTGACGCCGTCCACGCCGAGGTGACGCTCCCCGACGACGCCGACGTCACCGGCTACGGCGTCCACCCGGCCCTGCTGGACGCCTGCCTGCACCCGATCGCCCTGCTCGGCGCGCCCGGCGAGCCCCATCTGCCGTTCTCCTGGCAGGGGTTGACGCTGCACCGGGCCGGCGCGCACCGGCTGCGGGTCAGCGTCGAGTCGACCGGGGAGCAGACCGCCCGGCTCACCGTCACGGACGAGGAGGGCGCCCCGGTGCTCGACCTCGCCGAGCTGACGCTGCGCCGGATCGCCGCCGACCAGCTCGCCGGCGCCCGCCGGGACGGCGGCGTCGACGCGCTGTTCACCGTCGAGTGGCCCGCGATCACGGCGCCGGCCGACCCGCCGGCCCGGACCTGGCTGGTGCTGGGCGGTCCGGCGGCCGACCCGGTGGCCGGCGAGCTGGCCGACGCGGGCCTGACGGCCCGGTCGGCGACCCTCGACGAGGTGACCGGGGCCGACGTCCTGACGGTGCCCGTCCCGCCCTCGGCCGGCGGCGAGGTCCGCGGCGCCGTCGAACCGGTCCTCGCCCTGGTGCGCGACTTCCTGGACCGCGACCTGCCGTCCGACACCCGGTTCACCGTGCTCACCCGCGGCGCGGTCACCACCGAACCGGACGGCGACGTCACGGACCTCGGCGGCGCGGCGGTCTGGGGTCTGATCCGCTCGGCGCAGACCGAGAACCCCGGCCGGTTCCTGCTGATCGACACCGACGGCCGGCCCGAATCGCTCCGCGCCCTGCCCGCCGCCGTCGCCAGCGGCGAAGCTCAACTCGCCATCCGCAATGGCGAGTTGGCGGCACCCCGACTCGCCCGGCCGGACACCGTGCTCACCCCGCGCACCGACACCGGCGCCTGGTACCTGGGCACCACCGGCACCGGCACCCTGGCCGACCTGGCCCTGCTGGCCGACCCGGAGGCGGACCGCCCGCTCGGGCCGGGCGAGGTCCGGGTCGAGGTGCACTGCGCCGGTCTGAACTTCCGCGACATCATGCTCTCGCTGGGCCTGGTGACCACCGACGTGCGCCGGCTCGGGGGCGAGATCGCCGGGATCGTGCTGGCCGTCGGCCCGGACGTCACCGGGCTGGCGCCGGGCGACCGGGTGATGGGCCTGACCGCCGGCACCGGGCCGACCGTGGTCACCGACCGACGGCTGCTCACCCTCGTACCGCAGGGCTGGTCCTTCGCCGAGGCCGCGACCGTACCGGTCGCCTTCGCCACCGCCTACTACGGCCTTCGCGACCTCGCCCGGGTCACCGCGGGCGAGAGCCTGCTGGTGCACGCCGCCTCCGGCGGGGTCGGCATGGCGGCCCTCCAACTCGCCCGCCACTGGGGCGTCGAGGTGTACGGCACGGCCAGCTCCGGCAAGTGGCCGGTCCTGCGCGAGCAGGGGCTGGACGAGGCGCACCTCGCCTCCTCCCGCGACCTCGACTTCGAGGAGCACTTCCGGACCGCCACCGGCGGGAAGGGCGTCGACGTCGTCCTCAACTCGCTGGCCCGCGAGTTCGTGGACGCCTCGCTGCGGCTGCTGGCCGACGGCGGCCGGTTCATCGAGATGGGCAAGACCGACATCCGCGACCCGGAGGAGGTCGCCGCGGCCCACCCCGGCGTCTGGTACCGGGCGTTCGACGTCCTCGACACCGCCGGCGCCGACCGGGTCCAGGAGATCCTCGAAGAGCTGACCGCCCTGTGCGAACGCGGCGTGCTGAGCCCGCTGCCGATCACCTCCTGGGACGTCCACCGGGCGCCCGAGGCGTTCCGCCATCTCAGCCAGGCCCGGCACGTCGGCAAGGTCGTGCTCGACCTGCGACCCGGCCTCGACCCGGACGGCACCGCGCTGATCACCGGCGGCACCGGGCTGCTCGGCGGGCTGGTCGCCCGTCATCTGGTCACCGTCCACGGCGTACGCCACCTGGTGCTGCTCAGCCGCAGCGGCCCGGCCGCCGAGGGCGCCGGCGAACTGGCCGCCGAACTGAGCCGGCTGGGCGCCGAGGTCACCGTCACCGCCTGTGACACCGCCGACCGCGCGGCGCTCGAAGCGGTGCTGGCCGACGTCCCCGCCGCGCACCCGCTGACCGCCGTGGTGCACGCCGCCGGCGTACTCGACGACGGCGTCGTCCAGTCGCTCACCCCGGAGCGCCTGGACAAGGTCCTGCGGCCCAAGACCGACGCGGCCTGGAACCTGCACGAGCTGACCCGCGACACCGGGCTGCACGCCTTCGTCCTGTTCTCCTCGATCGCGGGCACGGTGGGCGGGGCCGGCCAGGCCGGCTACGCCGCCGCCAACGCCTACCTCGACGCGCTCGCCCGGCACCGCCGGGCCCGGGGGCTGGCGGCGGTCTCGGTGCCGTGGGGCTACTGGGACCAGGCCAGCGGCATGACCGGCCACCTCGACGCCCAGGACATCCAGCGGATGACCCGCAGCGGTCTCATCCCGCTGGGCTCCGCCCAGGGCCTCACCCTCCTCGACACCGCGCTCGGCGCCGACCTGCCGGTCCTGGTGGCCGCCCCGCTGGACACCGCGGCCATGCGCGGCATCGCGGGCGGCGGCCTGCCGCCGGTGCTGGCCGACCTCGTGCCGGCGGCGCTGCGCCGCCGTACCCCGAGCGGGCGCGGCGGCGGCGCGGCGGGCGGCGCCGCGGACCTCGTCCGCCGGCTGGCCGCCGTGGCCGAGGGCGAACGGGAGCAGCTGGTCCTGGACCTGGTGCTGGACCAGGTGGCGGCGGTGCTCGGGCACGGCTCGCGCGAACGGATCGCGGCCCACCGGGCGCTCAAGGAGCTGGGCTTCGACTCGCTCTCCGCCCTGGAGCTGCGCAACCGGCTCAACGCGGCCACCGGCCTCAAGCTCGCCCCGACCCTGGTCTTCGACCACCCCACCCCGAGTGCGCTCGCCCAGCAGCTGCTGACCCGGCTCACCCCGGATCCCGACGCCGCCGTCCGCTCCGCGCTGGCGGAGATCGAACGGCTGAACCAGCGGATCGCCGAGGCGGCCGTGGGCCCCGCGCTGCGCGAGGACATCGCCCAGCGGATCCGGGACCTGCAGTGGCGGTGGGACGACGACCGGCTTCCGGTCCAGGGGGCCGACGACCTCGACGCGGCCTCCGACCGCGAGCTGTTCGAGGCACTCGACATCGAACTCGGCACGGCCTGACCGGTGCCGGAGCATCCCATCGAGCAGAAAGGTCAACTCCGCACCGTGGACGACGCCGTGAACGAGACCGGGCCGCAGGCCGACGACGCCGGCAGCCAGGAGAGGCTCCGCGACTACCTCAAGCGCGCGACCACCAGCCTGCGCCAGACCCGCCAGCGCCTGCACGACCTGGAGTCGCGCGAGCACGAGCCGATCGCCGTCGTCGGCATGGCCTGCCGCTACCCCGGCGGCGTCCGGTCGCCCGAGGACCTCTGGCGACTGGTCAGCTCCGGCACCGACGCGGTCGGCGACTTCCCCGAGGACCGGGGCTGGCACCAGGACTCCCTCTACGACCCCGACCCCGAGGCGCACGGCAAGAGCTACGTGACCAAGGGCGCCTTCCTGTACGACGCTCCCGACTTCGACGCCGGCTTCCACGGGATGAGCGGCCGGGAGGCCGGCGCGACCGACCCCCAGCAGCGTGTGCTGCTGGAGGTCGCCTGGGAGGCGCTGGAGCGGGCGGCGATCCAGCCGGAGTCGCTGCACGGCAGTGACACCGGGGTGTTCACCGGGGTGATCGGGCAGGAGTACGGCGCCCACGCCGACGCCCCCGAGCTGGAGGGCTTCTTCCTCACCGGCAACACCACTAGCGTCGCCTCCGGCCGGATCGCCTACACCCTGGGCCTGGAGGGCCCCGCGGTGACCCTCGACACCGCCTGCTCGTCCTCCCTGGTGGCGATCCACCTGGCCGTCCAGTCGCTGCGGCGCGGCGAGTGCGCGCTCGCGCTGGCCGGCGGGGCGACCGTGATGGCCAGCCCCCGGGTGTTCGTGGAGTTCAGCCGCCAGCGCGGGCTCGCCCCGGACGGCCGCTGCAAGTCCTTCGCCGCCGCGGCGGACGGGACGGGCTGGGGCGAGGGCGCCGGACTGGTGGTGCTGGAGCGGCTCTCCGACGCGGTGCGCGGCGGCCGGCGGATCCTGGCCGTGATCCCGGGCTCCGCCGTCAACCAGGACGGCGCCAGCAACGGCCTCACCGCCCCGAACGGCCTCGCCCAGCAGCGGGTGATCCGCCAGGCCCTGCGCGCCGCCCGGCTCTCGCCGGTGGACGTCGACGCGGTCGAGGCGCACGGCACCGGCACCTCGCTCGGCGACCCCATCGAGGCCCAGGCGCTGATCGCCGCGTACGGGCAGAACCGGCCGGCGGACCGGCCGCTGCGGCTGGGCTCGATCAAGTCCAACATCGGGCACACCCAGGCCGCCGCGGGCATCGCCGGGCTGATCAAGATGGTGATGGCGCTGCGGCACGAGCAGCTGCCGGCCACCCTGCACGTCGACGAGCCGTCCCCGCACGTGGACTGGACGGCGGGCGCGGTCACCCTGCTGAGCCGGCCCGAACCGTGGCCGGCCGGCGACCGGCCGCGCAGCGCCGGCGTGTCCTCGTTCGGGATCAGCGGGACCAACGCGCACCTGATCGTCCAGGAGCCGCCGACCGCGACCGCCGTCGACCCGTCCGACCCGTCCGACCCGTCCGACCCGTCCGACCCGTCCCACCCGTCCGGCCAGGCCACCAGCTCCACCGTCCCGGCCGACTCCCCCGCCTCGGCCGACTCCGTCCCGCCCGCCGACGGGCTGCCGCTGCTGGTGTCCGCGCGCAGCGAGCCCGCGCTGCGCGCCCAGGCCGCGCAGCTGCACGCCTTCCTGACGGCCGTCCCGGAGCCGGACCCGGTCGCGGTCGCCCACGCACTGGCGCTCACCCGCAGCCACCACCCGGTCCGGGCCGCGGTCACCGCACCGGACCGGGACGGGCTGCTGGAGGCGCTGGACGCGCTCGCCCGCGGCGAGTCCGCGGCCGGGCTGCTCGCCCCGGGCGGGCGGCGCGGCCGGCTGGCCTTCCTGTTCACCGGCCAGGGTGCGCAACGCCCGGGCATGGGAAGGGAGTTGTACGAGCGCTACCCGGCCTTCCGGGCGGCCTTCGACGAGATCTGCGGCCGCCTGGACCAGCCGCTGAAGGACATCGTGTTCGCCGCCGAGGGGACGGCGCAGGCCGCCCTGCTCGACCGCACCGAGCACACCCAGACCGCCCTGTTCACCGTCGAGGTCGCCCTCTACCGCCTGTTGGAGTCCTGGGGGCTGGCGCCCGACCATGTGATCGGGCACTCGATCGGCGAGCTCGCCGCGGCCCACGTCGCCGGCGTGTTGTCGGTCGAGGACGCCTGCACCCTGGTGCAGGCCCGCGGCCGGCTGATGCAGGCGGCCCGGCCGGGTGGTGCGATGACCGCCGTCCAGGCCGCCGAGGACGAGGTCGCCCCGCTGGTCGCCGAGCATCCGGCCGAGGTGGCGATCGCCGCCGTCAACGGCCCGCGTGCCGTCGTCGTCTCGGGCGACGGGGCCGCGGTGGAGCGGATCGCCGCGCACTTCGCCTCGCTCGGGCGCAAGACCCGCCGGCTGACGGTCAGCCACGCCTTCCACTCCCCCCACATGGACGAGGTGCTGGCGGACTTCCGCCAGGTCGCCGAGGGCCTGGAGTACCGGTCGCCGCGCATCCCGGTGATCTCCAACCTCACCGGCCGCCCGGCCGACGAGGAGCTGCGCTCGGCCGGGTACTGGACCGAGCACGTCCGGCAGGCGGTCCGCTTCCGGGACGGCGTACGGCAGTTGCGCGACCTCGGCGTGACCGCCTTCCTGGAGATCGGGCCGGACAGCACGCTGACCGCGATGGCCGAGCAGTGCCTGGCCGAGGACGGCGACGGGGCCGACGGCGACGCCGTGTTCATCGCCCCGCTGCGGCGCGGGCGTCCGGAGCCGCGGAGCGTCCTCGCGGCGGCCGCCGAGGCGCACCTGCTGGGCCGCGACCTCGACTGGTCGGCGGTGCTGGCCGGCACCCCCGCACCCGAACTCGACCTGCCCACCTACCCGTTCCAGCGCCGCCGCTTCTGGCTGGACAGCGCCGGGGCCGGCGACGCCGGGGCCCTCGGGCAGAGCCCGGTCGGGCACCCGTTGCTCGACGCCGCCGTCCAACTCCCGGACGGCGGGCAGCTGTTCACCGCCCGGCTGACCCTCGCCGGGCAGCCGTGGCTGGCCGACCACCGGGTGGTCGGCACGGTCCTGCTGCCCGGGACGGGCTTCCTGGAGCTGGCCCTGGAGGCCACCGCGCGCTGCGGCCTGGCCGGCGTCGAGGAGCTCACCCTGCACAGCCCGCTGCCGCTGACCGGCCACGACGCGGTCCAGCTGCGCCTCCAGGTGGCCCCCGAGGGCGAGGGCGGAACGCGGGCGCTGACCGTCCACTCACGCCCCGAGGCGACCGCGCCCGACGGCGAGTGGACCCACCACGCCACCGGCTCGCTCACCGCCGAGGACGGCGGCCCGCAGTCGCCGGCACCCGCCGAATGGCCCCCGGCCGACGCCACCGCCGTCCCGGTCGAAGGCCTCTACGAGGACCTCGACGCGCTCGGTCTCGGCTACGGCCCGGTGTTCCGGGGCCTGCACGCGGTCTGGCGCTCCGGCGCCGACCTCCTCGCCGAGGTCGCGCTCCCCGAGGGCACGGCCGGCGCGCCGTACCGGCTGCACCCGGCCCTGCTGGACGCCGCCCTGCACGCGCTGCTGTTCAGCGGCCCGGACGGCCGGGTCGAACTCGACCGGGTCCGGCTGCCGTTCTCCTGGAGCGGCATCGCCCTGCGGGCCACCGGCGCCGACGTGCTCCGCGTGCGGCTCAGCCCCCGGGCGGACGCGGGGAGCGGCACCTTCGCCCTGGACCTGTTCGACCGGGACGGCGAACCGGTCGGCGCCGTCGCGGCGCTCACCCTGCGGGCCCTCGACCCCGCGGCGCTCGCCGCCGCCCCCGCCCGCCGGGACCCGCTGTACCGGCTCGGCTGGACCCAGCTCCCGACCTCCGGAGCGGCCTCTGCGGCGGCCTCCGCGACGGCCTCCGAGACCGAGCCCGCACCGGCCCCGGTGGTCACCGGGGCGGCCGGACTGGCCGAGCTCGCCGAGACCGTCCGCTCCGGCGCCGACGCCCCCGAGCTGATCGTCCTCGACACCACCGGCTCGGCCGACCCCGCCGAGTCCGTCCCGGCCCGCACCCACCGGGCCACCGCCGAACTGCTCGCCGTCCTGCAGGACTTCCTCGGCGACTCCGCGCTGGAAGGCAGCCGCCTCGCGGTGGCCACCCGCCGGGCGGTCGCCGCGCTGCCCGAGGACCCGGCCGTCGATCCGGCCGGCGCCGCGCTCTGGGGCCTGGCGCGGGTGGCGCAGTCGGAGAACCCCGGCCGCGTCCTGCTGGCCGACCACGACGGCCGCGAGCCGGTCGAGACCGCGCTCCCGGCCGCGCTCGCGGGCGGCGAGAACCAGCTGGCCCTGCGGGCCGGCGCCCGGTACGTCCCCCGGCTGGCCGCCGAGCCGGACGCCCCGGTCCGGCTGCCGGACGACCCGGGCACGCCCTGGCGGCTGGAGGTCGCCGAGGGCGGCACGCTGGACGGGCTGACGGCGGTCACCGACACCGCGCCGGACGAGCCGCTCGGCCCCGGCCAGGTCCGGGTCGCCGTCCGGGCGGCCGGGATGAACTTCCGCGACGTGCTGGTCGCGCTCGGCATGTACCCGGGCCGGGCGTCCATCGGCGGCGAGGCCGCCGGCGTCGTCACCGCGACCGGGCCCGGGGTCACCGGGCTGCGGGTCGGCGACCGGGTGATGGGCCTCTTCGACGGCGCGATCGCCTCCCGCGCGGTGACCGACCAGCGGCTGCTGGCGCGCGTCCCGGCCGGCTGGTCCTTCGCCCAGGCCGCCACCACCCCGGTGGTGTTCCTGACCGCCTACTACGGGCTGCGCGACCTCGCCGACCTGCGCCCGGGCGAACGGCTGCTGGTGCACTCCGCGGCCGGTGGCGTCGGCCTGGCCGCACTCCAGCTGGCCAGGCACTGGCGGGCCGAGGTGTTCGGCACCGCGAGCCCGGGCAAGTGGCACGCGCTGCGCGAACTCGGCCTGGACGACGACCACCTGGCCTCCTCCCGGACCCTCGACTTCGAGGCGCACTTCACCGCCGCGACCGACGGCGCCGGCGTCGACGTCGTCCTGGACTCGCTGGCCCGCGAGTTCGTCGACGCCTCGCTGCGGCTGCTGCCGCGCGGCGGCCGGTTCCTGGAGATGGGCAAGACCGACATCCGCGACGCCGACCGGGTCGCCGAGGCGCACCCGGGGGTCGCCTACCGCGCCTTCGACATGACCGAGGCCGGACCGGACCGGATCCAGGAGATGCTCGGCGACCTGCAGGAGCTCTTCGAGCGCGGGGTGCTCACCCCCCTGCCGGTCACCGCCTTCGACGTCCGGCACGCCCCCGAGGCCTTCCGGCACCTTCAACAGGCCCGCCACATCGGCAAGGTGGCGCTGACCGTCCCGCAGCCGCTCGACCGGGACGGGACCGTCCTGGTCACCGGTGGCACCGGAACCCTCGGCGCGCTCGCCGCCCGGCACCTGGTGACCGTCCACGGCGCGCGTCACCTGGTGCTCGCCGGGCGCAGCGGCGCGGCCGCTCCCGGTGCGGCCGACCTGGCCGCCGAACTCACCGCGCTGGGCGCGACGGTGACCCTTGCCGCCTGCGACGCGGCCGACCCGGCGGCGCTGGCCGAACTGCTCGCCGCGGTGCCCGCGGAGCACCCGGTGACCGCCGTCGTGCACTGCGCGGGCACCCTGGACGACGCCACCGTGCCCGCGCTGACCGCCGAGCGGCTGTCGACGGTGCTGCGCCCCAAGGTGGACGCCGCCTGGAACCTGCACCATCGGACGGCCGACCTGGACCTGGCCGCGTTCGTGCTCTATTCCTCGGTGGCCGGTGTGCTCGGGAACCCGGGCCAGGCCAACTACGCCGCGGGCAACACCTTCCTGGACGCCCTCGCCGAACACCGGCGCGCCCTCGGGCTGCCCGCCGTCTCGCTCGCCTGGGGTCTGTGGGACCCGTCCGCCGGGATGGCCGGCACCCTCGACGGCCAGGAGCGCAAGCGGATCGAACGCTCCGGCCTGCTCGCACTGGACGCGGCCACCGGGATGGAGCTGTTCGACCGTGCGCTCGGCGCCGGCCGCCCGACGGTGGTCCCGGCTCTGCTCGACCTGCCGGTCCTGCGTCGGATGGCCGCCGACACGGCGCCGCTGCCCGCCGTGCTGGGCCCGGTGCTCGGCCCGGCCCGGCCGCGCGCCTCCGCGCCGGCGCCCGGCGCCTCCCAGGTGGCGCGCAAGGTCGCGGGCCTCGACGACGCGGACGCCACCGGCGTGCTGCTGGACCTGCTGCACCGTCAGATCGCGGCCGTCCTCGGCAACGACCCGTCCGAACCGGTCGACCCGGCGCAGCCGTTCAAGGACCTCGGCTTCGACTCGCTGACCGCCGTCGAACTGCGCAACGTGCTCGGCCGCGCCAGCGGCCTGCGGCTGCCGGCGACCCTGCTGTTCGACTACCCCACCCCGGCCGAGCTGGCCGCCGAGCTGCTCTCCCGGCTGCGCGGCGCCCCGCAGGCCGCCCCCGCCACCGCGCCGACCGGGCCGGCGGCCGTGCCGGACGAGCCGATCGCCATCGTCGGGATGGGCTGCCGCTTCCCCGGTGGGGCGGACTCGCCCGAGGGGCTCTGGCGGGTGGCCGCCGAGGGGATCGACACGATCGCCGACTACCCGGGCGGCCGGGGCTGGAACCTGGACGAGCTGTACGACCCGGAGCCGGGCAAGGCCGGGCGCGCCTACGTGCGCCAGGGCGGCTTCCTGCTCGACGCGGCCGGCTTCGACGCCGACTTCTTCGGGATCAGCCCGCGCGAGGCGGAGGCCATGGACCCGCAGCAGCGGCTGCTGCTGGAGGTGTCCTGGGAGACCCTGGAGCACGCCGGGATCCGGCCCAGCACCCTGCGCGGCAGCCAGGTCGGCGTGTTCGCCGGCGTGGCCGCCCAGGAGTACGGGGCCGGGTCCGCCACCACCCAGGAGGCGGTGGCCGGCTACGTGCTGACCGGCTCGACCACCAGCGTCGCCTCGGGCCGGATCGCGTACACCCTCGGGCTGGAGGGCCCGGCCGTCACCGTGGACACCGCGTGCTCGTCCTCGCTGGTCGCGGCGCACCTGGCGGTGCAGTCGCTGCGCAGCGGCGAGTGCACCATGGCGCTCGCCGGCGGCACGACCATCATGGCCACCCCGGGGATCTTCCTGGAGTTCAGCCGGCAGCGCGGGATGGCGCCCGACGGCCGGTGCAAGCCCTTCGCGGGCGCCGCGGACGGCACCGGCTGGGGTGAGGGCGTCGGCATGATGCTGCTGGAGCGGCTCTCCGACGCCCGGGCCAACGGGCACGAGGTCCTGGCAGTGATCCGCGGTTCGGCGGTCAACCAGGACGGTGCCAGCAACGGCCTCACCGCGCCCAACGGCCCCTCCCAGCAGCGGGTCATCCGGGCCGCGCTGGCCTCCGCCGGGCTGACCCCGGCGGACGTGGACGCGGTCGAGGCGCACGGCACCGGCACCGTGCTGGGCGACCCGATCGAGGCCCAGGCCCTGCTCGCCACCTACGGACAGGACCGCCCGGCCGACCGGCCGCTGCTGCTCGGCTCGATCAAGTCCAACATCGGGCACACCCAGGCCGCCGCCGGCATCGCCGGGATCATCAAGATGGTGCAGGCGCTGCGCCACGGCGAACTGCCGCGCACCCTGCACATCGACGAACCCAGCCCGCACGTCAGCTGGTCGGCCGGCGCCGTCCGACTGCTGAGCGAGAACACGCCGTGGCCGGAGACCGGCCGCCCCCGGCGGGCCGGCGTCTCCTCCTTCGGTATCAGCGGCACCAACGCCCACCTGATCCTGGAGGCCGCCCCCGCACCGGCTGCGGCTCCCGAACCCGGGACCGCCGACCACGCGCCCGCGGTGCTGCCGCTGGTACTGTCCGCCCGGGACGGCCTGGCCCTGCGCGAGCAGGCCGCCGGGCTCGCCGAGCTGCTGGCCGCCGAGCCCGCACCCGCCCCGGCCGACCTGGGCTTCTCGCTGGTCACCACGCGCGACCAGCACCCGCACCGGGCCGTGGTGATCGGCGCCGACCCGGCCGAACTGCGCGACGGCCTGTCCGCGCTGGCGCGCGGGGAGCAGGCCCCCGGGCTGGTCGAGGGCGTGGCCGGCACGCCCGGCAAGGTGGCCTTCGTCTTCCCCGGGCAGGGCGCCCAGTGGGAGGGCATGGCCCGCGAGTTGCTGGAGACCTCGCCGGTCTTCCGGGAGAGCATCCGGGCCTGCGCCGACGCGCTGGGCCGCCACACCGACTGGTCGCTGCTGGACGTCCTGCTCGGACGGCCCGACGCGCCGCCGCTGGACCGCGTCGACGCGGTGCAGCCGGCGCTGTTCGCGGTGATGGTCTCGCTGGCGCGGCTCTGGCAGGCCGCCGGCGTGCGCCCGGACGCCGTGGTCGGCCACTCCCAGGGGGAGATCGCGGCCGCGCACATCGCCGGCGCGCTCGACCTGGACGACGCCGCCCGGGTGGTCGCACTGCGCAGCCGGGCCCTGACCGAGCTGGCCGGCACCGGGGCGATGGCCAGCATCCCGCTGCCGGCCGACGAGGTGAGCGCGCGGCTGGCGGCCTTCGGCGGCGACCTGACGGTGGCCGTGTGCAACGGCCCGGCGGCCACCGTCGTGGCCGGCGCCCCGCAGGACGTCGAGCGCTTCGTCCAGCAATGCCGGGACGAGGACCTGCGGGCCCGCACCATCCCGGTCGACTACGCCTCGCACACCCCGCACGTCGAGGCGATCCGGGAGCGGCTGCTCGCCGAGCTCGACGGGCTGTCGCCCCGGGCCGCGGACATCCCGCTCTACTCCACCCTCACCGGTGAGCCGCTGGACACCACCCGGATGACGGCCGACTACTGGTACGAGAACCTGCGCCGGCCCGTCCGCTTCGACCAGGCCGTGTCCGCGCTGGCCGGCGCGCAGTTCCGCTCCTTCGTCGAGACGAGCCCGCACCCGGTGCTCACCGTCGCGACGGAGGCGATCCTGGACGGCACCGGCACCGTCATCCCCACCCTGCGGCGGGACGACGGCGGGCTGCGGCGCTTCCTCACCTCGCTCGCCGGCGCCCACACGGCCGGGGTCGCGGTGGCCTGGGAGCGGTCGTTCGAGGCGGCCCGGCCGCGCCGGATCGAGCTGCCGGCCTACCCGTTCCAGCACCGGTCGTACTGGCTGCGCCCGCAGACCCGGAGCAGTGCCGCGGGCGTCGGGCTGGCCGCCACCGGGCACCCGCTGCTCGGCTCGGGCACCACGCTGCCCGGCGGCGCCCGGCTGCTGACCGCACGGGTGTCGCTCGCCGACCACCCCTGGCTCGCGGACCACGCGGTGCACGAGACGGTCCTGCTGCCCGGTACGGCCTTCGTCGACCTCGCGCTGCACGCGGCCGCCCAGAGCGACTGCGACACCGTCGAGGAGCTGACCCTGCACGCCCCCGTGGTGCTGCCGGAGCGCGGCGCCGTCCTGCTCCAGGCCATGGTCGGCGAGCCCGACCCGGACGGCCGCCGCTCGTTCACGCTGCACTCGCGCCCGGCGGAGGAGGAGCCGGACGGCGAGTGGGTGCGCCACGCCACCGGCGTCCTGGCCCGCGCCGAGACGCCCGTGCCGGCGGAGCCGGCCGAGTTGGCGGCGTCGGCCGAGCCGGGCGGGGCCTGGCCGCCGGCCGGCGCCACCGCGCTGGACCTGTCGGCCTTCTACCCCGCGCTGGCCGACACCGGCCTCGGCTACGGCCCCGCCTTCCAGGGCGTCCAGGCCGTCTGGCGGGACGAGGCCGGTGTCTACGCGGAGGTCGCGGTGGAGGAGGGGCTCGCGGTGAGCGGCTTCGTCCTGCACCCGGCACTGCTGGACGCGGCGCTCCATCCGGCCACCGTCTGGTCCGAGGGGCCGGGCGAGGTGCGGCTGCCGTTCGCCTGGAGCGGCGTGCGCACCTGGGCCGCCGAACCCCGGCGGCTGCGGGTGCGGCTGACGGCGAGCGGACCGGAGACCGTGGCACTGCGGCTCGCCGACGAGCACGGAACCCCGGTCGCCGAGGTCGGCGAACTGGCGCTGCGCCCGGTCTCCGCCGAGGTGCTGGGCACCCTGCGCGCGGGCGCCGGACAGCCGCTGATGCGGCTGGAATGGGCCGCGCCGTCGGCCGCGACCGCCCGCCCGGTGTCCGGGCCCTGGCTGGTGGCCGGCTCCCCGGTGCTGACCGAGGCCCTGCTCGCCGCCGGGGTCGAGGCCGCGGACTGCGCCCCGGCGCCCGCCGCCGAGGGCGGCCCGGCCGAGCGGGCACGGGCCCTGCCGGCCTGGGCGCTCACGGTGGTCCAGGAGTTCCTGGCCGACCCGGAGGCGGCCGAGCGGCGCCTGGTGCTGGCCACCCGCGGAGCCGTGGCCGCCGCCGCCGGCGAGCGGCCCGACCCGGCCGCCGCCACGCTCTGGGGCCTGCTGCGCTCGGCCCAGTCGGAGAACCCCGACCGGCTGGCCCTGCTCGACCTGGACGACGACCCGCGCTCACTGCGCGCCGCCCCGGCCGCCCTGGCCACCGGCGAGCCCCAACTCGCCCTGCGCGCGGGCACGGTGACCGTCCCCCGGCTGGCCGCCGAGCCGGCCACCGCCGGCGGTCGGCCGGTCCTCCCGGCCGACGGCACGGTGCTCGTCACCGGCGGCACCGGCGTGCTGGGCGGTGTCCTCGCCCGGCATCTGGTCAGCGCGTACGGGGTGCGGCACCTGCTGCTCACCAGCCGGCAGGGCCGGACGGCCGCCGGGGCCGAAGAGCTGGTCGCCGAACTCACCGCGCTGGGCGCCGAGGTGACCGTCGAGTCCTGCGACACCGCCGACCGCGCGGCGCTCGCCGCCCTGCTCGGGGGCATCGCGCCCGACCGGCCGCTGTCCGCCGTCTTCCACGCGGCCGGGGTGCTGCGGGACGCGACCGTCCCCTCGCTCACCCCGGAGCACCTGACGGCCGTACTGCGGCCGAAGGCCGACGCGGCCTGGCACCTGCACGAGTTGACGGCCGACCTGCCGCTGACCGCGTTCGTGCTCTACTCCTCGGCCGCCGGGGTGCTGGGCGCCCCCGGACAGGCCAACTACGCGGCGGCCAACGCCTTCCTGGACGCCCTGGCCGAACACCGGCACGCCCTCGGGCTGCCCGCCACCTCGGTGGCCTGGGGCCTGTGGGCGGAGGCCAGCGGGCTGACCACCGGCGTCGAGTCGGCGCGGGTGGAGCGCGGCGGTCTGAGCGCGATGACCACCGCCGCGGCGCTGGAGCTGCTCGACGCCGCGCTGGCGGGCCCCCTGCCCGCGCCCGTCGCCGCCCGGCTCAACCTGCCGGCGCTGCGCCGCCGGGCGACCGACGGCACGCTGCCGCCGGTGCTGCGCGGCCTGGTACGGGTGCCCGCCCGACGGGCCGGCGCCGTGGACAGCGCCGCCCTGCGGGCCCGGCTGGCCGGGCTGGAGGCCGCGGGGCAGCAGAAGCTGCTGCTGGACACGGTGCGCACCACCATGGCCGCCGTACTCGGCCACGCCAAGCCGGACGCGATCGCCCCGGACCGGTCCTTCCTGGAGCTGGGCTTCGACTCGCTGACCGGCGTGGAGTTCCGCAACCGGCTGGCGGCGGCGACCGGTCTGCGGCTGCCCGCCGCGCTGGTCTTCGACCGCCCGAACGCCGCCGCGGTCGCCGAATACCTGCTGCGGAACCTGGTGGACGCGGCCGACCCGGCCGAGCAGGTGCTGACGGAGCTGGCGCGGCTGGAGGCCGCCCTGCTGGCGCTGCCGGACCGGGACCGCGAGCGGGGCAGGGTCACCGCCCGGCTCCAGCGGCTGCTGGACCGCTGGCACGGGACCGCGGACGACCCCGCCCAGGCGGTCGCCGAACGCATCGGCGACGCCAGCGTGGACGAGGTCTTCGACTTCATCGACCGGGAACTCGGCAGGGCCACGACGTGACGGAGGAGCGAACAGCGATGGCGAACGAGGAGAAACTCGTCGAGTACCTCAAGTGGGTGACGGCGGATCTGGCCCGGACCAAGCAGCGGCTGCAGGACCTGGAGTCCGAGCCGATCGCGGTGGTGGCCATGGGCTGCCGCTACCCGGGGGGCGTGCGCTCCCCCGAGGACCTGTGGCGGCTGGTCGACGAGGGCCGGGACGCCGTCGGCGCCCTGCCCGAGGGGCGCGGCTGGCCGGAGGACCTGTACGACCCCGACCCCGCCCGGACCGGCCGGATCACCACCCGGGAGGGCGGCTTCGTCCACGACGCCGACCGCTTCGACGCCGCCTTCTTCGGCATCAGCCCGCGCGAGGCGGCGGCCATCGACCCGCAGCAGCGGCTGCTGCTGGAGGTCGTCTGGGAGACCTTCGAGCGGGCAGGCCTGGTGCCGGCGGCGCTGCGCGGTGAACAGGTGGGCGTGTTCGCGGGCGTGATGTACGGCGACTACGGGTCCCGGCTGATCGGCCGCACTCCCCCGGAGGTCGAGGGCATGGTCGGCACCGGCAGCGCGGGCAGCGTCGCCTCCGGCCGGGTGTCGTACACCTTCGGGCTGGAGGGCCCGGCGGTGACCGTCGACACCGCCTGCTCGTCCTCGCTGGTCGCCGTGCACCTGGCCTGCCAGGCACTGCGCCGCGGCGAGTGCACGCTGGCGCTGGCCGGCGGGGTCACCGTGATGGCCACCCCCGGGGTGTTCGTCGAGTTCAGCCGGCAGCGCGGGTTGGCCGCCGACGGCCGCTGCAAGTCCTTCGCGGCCGCCGCCGACGGCACCGGCTGGGGCGAGGGCGCCGGGGTGGTGCTGCTGGAGCGGCTCTCCGACGCCCACGCCAACGGGCACCAGGTGCTGGCCGTGATCCGCGGTTCGGCGGTCAACCAGGACGGCGGCAGCAACGGGCTCACCGCGCCCAACGGACCGTCCCAGGAGCGGCTGGTGCACGCGGCGCTGGCCGCCGCCCGTCTGGTGCCGGAGGACGTCGACGCGGTGGAGGGCCACGGCACCGGCACCGTGCTCGGCGACCCGATCGAGGCGCAGGCCCTGCTCAACACCTACGGCAAGGGCCGGCCGATCGACCGGCCGCTCTGGCTCGGCTCGCTCAAGTCCAACCTGGGCCACACCCAGGCGGCCGCCGGCATCGCCGGGATCATCAAGATGGTGCTCGCGATGCGGCACGGCCTGCTGCCGAAGACCCTGCACGTCGACGCGCCCACCCCGCACGTCGACTGGGGTGACGGGGCGGTGCGGCTGCTGACCGAGACGGTGCCCTGGCCGCAGACCGACCGCCCCCGCCGGGCCGCCGTGTCCTCCTTCGGCATCAGCGGCACCAACGCCCACGTCATCGTGGAGGGCGCGCCGCCGGCCGAGCCCGCCGCGGAACCGACGGACGCGGAACCGACCGAGGCGGTCCCGGCCGAAACCGGACTGACCGCCTGGCTGCTCTCCGGCCGCACCGCCCAGGCGCTGCGCGAGCAGGCGGCCCGGCTGCTCGACGTCACCGCCGACCACCCCGAGGCCGAGCCCGCCGCGATCGGCCACGCGCTGGCCACCACCCGCACCCGGTTCCAGCACCGCGCGGTCGTGGTGGCCGACGGGCCGGAGGCCGCGCGGGCCGGGCTGACGGCGCTCGCCGAGGGCCGCGCCGCCGCCTCCGTGGTGCGCGGGCGGGTCCGCGCGTCCGGCCGGACCGCGTTCGTCCTCAGCGGTCAGGGCAGCCAACGGCCGGGCATGGGCCGCGCGTTGTACGAGCGCTTCGCGGTCTACGCGGCGGCCTTCGACGAGGTCTGCGCCGAACTGGACCGGCACCTGGAGCGGCCGCTGCGCGACCTGGTGTTCGCCCCCGCGGGCAGCCCCGAGGCCGCCCTGCTGGACACCACCGAGTACACCCAGCCGGCACTCTTCGCCGTGGAGACCGCCCTCTACCGGCTGCTGCGCTCCTGCGGCGCCGAGCCCGACTACCTGATCGGCCACTCCATCGGCGAGTTGACGGCCGCCCACCTGGCCGGGGTGCTCGCGCTGCCGGACGCCGCCGCGCTGGTCGCCGCCCGCGGCCGGCTGTTGCAGGGGATGTCCGGGGACGGCGCGATGGTCGCCCTCCAGGCGACCGAGGAGGAGATCCGCCCGCTGCTGGAGGGGCACCGGGACGTGGACGTCGCCGCGGTCAACGGCCCGGACTCACTGGTGGTCTCGGGCGGCCGCGCGACCGTCCTGGCGATCGCCCAGCAGTGGCGTGACCGCGGGCGCAAGGCCAAGCGGCTCACCGTCAGCCACGCCTTCCACTCCCCGCACGCGGACACCGTCCTGGACGAGTTCCGCGCCCTCGCCGAGAAGGCCGAGTACCACCCGCCGACGATCCCGGTGGTCTCCAACGTCACCGGCGAGCTCGCCACCGCCGAACAGCTGACCGACCCCGGCTACTGGGCCCGGCACATCCGGGCCGCCGTCCGCTTCCACCGCGGCACCGAGACCCTGCGCGCCGAGAACGTGACCACCTTCGTCGAGCTCGGGCCCGACGCCACCCTCTCGGGGCTGGTCGGCGGCACCCCGGTGCTGCGGGCCGACCGGCCGGAGGCGCTCACCCTGCTGCACGCGGCGGCGGCCCTGGAGGTGGCGGGGACCGCCGTCGACTGGCCCGTCCTGCTCGGCTCCACCGGGGCCGCGCCGGTCACCCTGCCGACGTACGCGTTCCAGCGCGAACGGTACTGGCTGGACCCGCTCCCGCTGACCGCGGCGGCCGTCGAACCGGCGGCCACCGCGCCGGCACCGGCCGGGACGGCGGACGCGGCCGAGGCGGCGGACGAGGAGGAGCTGGCGGTGCCGGCACTGGCGCGGCTGGCCCTGGTGCTGCCGGCCGACCGGCCCGACTTCCTGGTCGAGGTGGTGCTCGGCCACGCGGCCGCCGTCCTCGGGGTGGAGCGGGCCGACACCCTCGACCCCGACGACGACTTCCTCCAGCTGGGGCTCACCTCCTTCACCGCGCTCGAACTCACCCGGCTGATGAGCGAGGACGGCATCGAGGTCACCCCGGGCATGGTCTACGACAACCCCACCCCGCGGCTGCTCGCCCAGCACCTGGCCGAGCAGTTGGCCGACCTCGTCGACGGCTCGCCGGCCGCCCAGGGGGTGGCCCGGTGACGGAGCGGAGCGGTACCCGGATCAGCCGGATCGCGCCCCAGCGGCGGCACACCCTGCAGTTCCTGCGCGAGATCCGCGCGTTCTCGCCGGTCTTCCTCGACACCGAGGTCGACATGTCGGCCGTCCAGCGGCTCCGGTCGGACGCCCGGGAGCGCGGTGAGCGCTCCTCGGTCCTGACCTACGTGCTGTACGCGACGGCGCGGGTGCTGGCCCGTCACCCGCAGGCCAACGCGGCGATCCGCGGCGGCGGCCGGCCCAAGGTCGCCCGCTACCCGTCCGTCAACGGCAAGATCACCCTGGACAAGACGGTCGGCGGCGAGCGGATCGTGCTGTCGACCGTCCTGACCGACCTGCAGAACACCGGACTGGCCGAGATCCAGCGGCGGATCGAGCACCACCGCGACGGCGACCCGCAGGTGATGCCCGAGTACGCGGGCACCCGGCTGCTGCACCGGCTGCCGTGGCCGGTGGGCGGGTGGCTGTTCCGGCTCGGCGTCCGGCCGCTGAGCCGTCGGGCGACCACCTTCGGCACCTTCGCGGTTACCTCGCTGTCGCACCGGCCGGTCGACGGCTTCGCCTCCGTCGGCGGCACCACGATCACGCTGGGCCTCGGCCAGGTCGCCGAGCGCCCGGTGGTCCGCGACGGGCGGGTGACGGTCGCCCCGACCATGCGGCTCACCCTCACCTTCGACCACCGGGTGATCGACGGCGCGGAGGCCGCGGACGTCCTGGCCGAGATCAAGGCGGCGCTGGAGACCTTCGAGCAGCCGTCCGCGGAGCCGACCGCCCCGGCCGCCGCCGTTCAGCAGGGGGCACGATGAACGACCTGCGGGAACTCAAGCAGTACGTGGGCGCGCACGCCCGCGGCCAGCGGATCCGGAACTACGCCGCGGTGCTGGAGCGGATCCGCCACGACGAGGACGGCCCGGGCTCCTGGGTCGGCGAGTGGGCCGCCGAGGGCGAGCGGCTCGGGCGGGCCGGGCAGCACCTGGAGGCCTGCCGGCACTTCATCATGGCGAGGTTCCCCTTCGTGGACGGACCGGCCCGGCTCGCCGCACTGGACCTCAGCCTCGCCTCCTTCGAGCGCTGGCGCCGCGAGACCGGGCAGGACATCCACCGGCTGGAGGTCGACCTCAAGGGCGGCCGGGTGGTCTGCTGGCAGAGCGGTCTCAGCCCCACCGACCGGCGCCCGCTGCTGCTGCTCATGGGCGGCAACGTCAGCGTCAAGGAGCAGTGGGCACCCGCGCTGAGGATCTTCCGCCGGCTGGGCTTCGCGGCGATGGTCACCGACATGCCGAGCTGCGGGGAGAACTCGCTGCCGTACGACGCCGACAGCCCGGGCATGATCTCGGGCCTGCTCGACGCCGTCGAGGACCGGGCCCGGGTGCGCGAGACGTACGCGCTCGCCATGAGCTTCAGCGGCCACCTCGCGCTGCGCTGCGCGTCGGCCGACCCCCGGATCCGGGGCGTGCTGACCGTCGGCGCGCCGGTCAACGGCTTCTTCACCGACGCCGGTTGGCGGCCGCGGATCCCCCGGGTCACGATCGACACGCTGGTGCACATGACCGGTGTCGAGGAGCAGCGGCTCTTCACGGAGCTGCGCGGATGGGCACTGACCGGCGAGGAGCTGGCCGCCCTCGACATCCCGGTCGCCTATGTGGCGAGCCGGCGTGACGAGATCATCCCGCCGGAGGATCCCGGGCTGTTGCTCCGGAACGTGCGCCGGCTGCGGATGCTGGAACACGACGACGTGCACGGTGCGCCGGACCACGTGGTCGAGACCCAGCTCTTCACCGCGCGCTCGCTGCTGGCCATGCGGGGCGGCGCGGTGCCGCAGCGCGCCGCGCTCGCGGTGCTCGCGCAACTGGCCCGGATCCGCGGACGCTTCGGCTGATCCACCGCCGCACCCGACGGCGCCGCGCCCACCGAGGGGTGCGGCGCCATCCTTCGTGGGGGCGGCCCAGCCGGACTTCCTGCGCAGAACGGGGAAGGGCTGCGGTGATGTTGCACGCTCCTGGGATTGATGCAGTTTCGTTTCGCTGCCCCGCCGGACGAGTCCGACGGGGCAGCGAAACAAGAGCCAGCCAGCGAGGAACGAGGACTGTCGATTCAGGAGATCAGCATTGTTGACTTCCTCCCCGCGCTAAAGCACGGGGATTCCGGCCGCGCGTGCCGCGCGGGGGCTTCGCCCCGTGTCATGACCGGGGCTGGGTCGGTGATCTCGATGATCCCGGACAGTTGCCGCACCCGAATGTTCTTGAACGCTGTCCCGAGGTAACCGGGGGCCTTCTCCAGCGAGAACCGGGAGCTGAGGGAGACCCGTGCCGGCCCCTCGGGAATCCCGAGCACCTCGCCGGCGGCCCTGGCCCACAACCTGTCCAGCTCCTGCTTGTCGAGATCGCTGTTGGTCGAGACGATGAGCAGGCCCCCAGGCCGGAGGACGCGGACCAGTTCCTTGATGGTGGCCTCGATGTCGCCTACGTGGTACAGCATGTGCAGGGCCAGCACGGCGTCGGCGCTGTCGTCGGCGAAGGGCAGGGCCTGGGCGTCGGCCACCAGAACCGGTTTCGCGACATCGGCGAGGATGCCCGCCGAGATGTCCATGCCGACGACCTGAAGGTCCGGGCGGTCGCACTGCAGGCGGTTGACGAACTTGCCGTTGCCGCAGCCGACGTCGACGACCGTGCCGCTGATGTCGGCCAGTTCCTCAACAATGATTCCCGGCAGGTCGTACTGCGGCTGTTGCCACCGGTAGATCGATTGGCGAGCGGCAAGGTGGCGTCCGTCGGCGTACGCGTTGTTCGCAAGAATCGCCCTGTCGGCAACTGCGGCATCCTGCTGTGCGGTATTGCTCGTCACTGGGGCAGCTCCGAAGGGTTCGTGAGTGCGGGCCGAGAACAGGCTTCTCTGACATTCTCACAGGGACTCAGGGCAAGCGCTGAGCCCACGTAGGTGGGCTCAGCGAGACGAGTACTTGGTGCCCCGGAGTGACTTCAGCCAGGGGCTCCCGGGCGTGGTCGACAGTGCTGGCGAAAGCAGAGTCGAGCAGCACTCCCCGCCTCGTCCTGTCGCCCCGTCGCCGCTTCGGCATGGCCGAAGCGGCGGCACTATCTGGGCCCTCTGTGCAGGAAGTCGGCCAGGCCGACTTCCTACACCTGATGCAGCTTCGTCTCTCCGCCCCTCCGGACCGATCCGGAGGGGCGGAGAAACAGCAACTGACTGGCCGAACTCGGCGCTACCTGGGGAAGTCACCCGCGCGAACAGCGGCGATGAAAGCGTTCCAGGCGTCGGCGGTGAAGAGGAGAGCAGGCCCTTGCGGATCCTTGGAGTCACGGACGGGAAGCACCCCTGGGAACCCGTTCGCGACCTCGATGCAGGCCCCGGTCTCTCCACTGAACGAGCTCTTCCGCCAGTTCGCACCGCTGAGATCGGGAGCAGACACCTTCAGCACCTCCGGTCGATACCGCTACAACTCTCGTATGACCCGGGTGAGTAGGTCGCGGCTCTGGGATGCACTCAACGCACTCGAACGCAACGAGTCGAACGTGAGCGTAAAGGCAGACGTCTCCTCGGGCTTCTCCATATAGAGCATGCCGGCTTGGTGCTCCACGCACGCCACATCGGAGAAGGCCGTCGTGGAGAAGCTGAAGAGCACGAATGAGCCCATGATTCCGGCATGGGCTCCCGCGCTGAAGGGCAGCACCTGTAGCTCGATGTTCGGCCGGTTACCCAACTGCCGCAGGTGATCCAACTGCTTCCGCAGGACGTCCAGCCCGCCTACATGCCCTCGAAGGGCGGCTTCTCCCAGGATCACGCTGAGCTGCGGTGGCTCAGCGCGATCCAGAACCTTCTGCCGCTGCAGGCGAACTGCCACGAGCTCGTCGATTCGCTCCGGCGGGATGTCGAACGGCGATGCCCGGTAGACGGCACGTGCGTAGTCCGCTGTCTGCAACAAGCCCGCGACCATCATCGGCTGGAACGAGCGGATGTGGCTGGCGCTCTCCTCGTAGTCGATGTAGTCGACGTACGACGGCGGCGAGATGTCGAACTGCTGGGCCCAACCGCGCTCTGAACCCTTCCGGTTGAGCGCGGCCACTTCCTCCACGTAACCCGGATCGTCCACGCCGTAGAACGTGAGCAGGTCCCGCAACTCGCTGCTGGAGATCGGCAGCCAGGCATTCTCCATCCGACTGATCTTGGAGCGATAACAGTCGATGCGGGTCGCGGCCTCATCCGGCGTCTTGTCCGCCGCCTCACGGTGCCGGATGAGCAAGCTCGCTACGCGGCGACGGCGAACCGAGGGGCGCGGTTGGCCCATGTGATCAACTCCACATGAGCGAGGCGGAACTGATGCCAAATTACTTGAAAACCGAGATCGGAAAATGTTCCGCACTTCCCGCACCCGGGTGGGGTCGGCAAGGTGGTCTGGTGCGAGTGCGCGCCCACGTCGCTCGGCGTAAGGGCGTGAGCGCGATACGCCTGAGGGCGGGGCCGTGGTGTCCACGGCCCCGCCCTATCCGGTCGACTTCCTGTTCTGAAAGGCCGCAACGTCAGTGGCATTGCGGCCAGGCGTCCCGGCTAGGCATCCCGGTGCCGGAACACCAGGTAGGCGCTGCCGAGGACACCGCCGGTGACGGCGCACATGACGCCGAGTCCCGGCCACGGGCGCATCAGCCGGGGGTCCTGGTGGACCGTCATGATCTGCGCGCCGGCCCGGGTCGGCCAGTAGGTGGCCACCCACTTGGCGAGCTTGCCCGGCAGCGTCGGCGAGAAGGCCGGCAGGATCAGCGTCACCCCGAACAGACTGGTGGCCGAGCCGGAGGTGCTGCGCAGCAGCCCGCCGACGCCCAGGCCGAGCAGCCCGGCGCTGGCGAGGTAGAGGCCGCCGCCGAGCACGGCGCGCAGCGACTTCGGGTCGGAGAGCCGGGCGTGCGGGGCGCCGTGGCGGGCGAGCATGCGCTGGCCGCCGAGGAAGCCGCCGACGGTGGCGGCGAGGCCGACTGGCAGGGCGGCCGCACCGACCACCACCGCCTTGGCGGCCAGCAGCCGCCCGCGGTGCGGCACGGCGGTGAGGCTGCTGGTGATGGTGCCGGTGTTGTACTCCGCGGTCATCGCCTGGGCGCCCAGCAGGCTGATCGTGAGCTGGGCGAGCAGGTGGCCGCGCAAGCTGATCTCGGTCGGGTCGAAGCCCTGCCGCTCGCTCGCGGGGATCGACGCGTACTGCTCGCCGGCGGAGTTGCTGGTGAGCACGGCGAGTCCGACGCCCGCCACCACCGTGCCGAGGGTGAGGTACTGGCCGGACTTGGTGGTGCGCAGCTTCACCCATTCCGACCGGACGAGGTCCCCGAAGGTCGGCGGGCGTCGGGTGACCGACGTGGGCTCGGGGGCCTCGCGTCGGGTGGGGCGGACGGGCGCGCCGTCCTCCTCGGGGACGGCGGCGGGGGTGGCGCTGTACTGGGCGGTGGCGCCGGTCAGCGCCATGAACGCCTCCTCCAACGACCTTCGGCTGGTGGAGAGTTCGTGCAGGACGACGCCGGATCCGGCGGCCAGGGCGCCGATCTTGGCGCTGTCCAGGCCGGTCACCTTGAGCGTTTCGTGGTCCACCGGCCGTACCTCGGCGCCCGCGGCGGCCAGTTCGCCGCCGAAGGCCGTCGCGTTCGGCGTGCGCACCAGGGCCTCGATGGCCGCGTTGGCGTCCGTGAACGCCTCGACGCTCATGTCGGCGAGCAGCCGTCCGCCGCCGACCACCAGCAGGTGGTCCGCGGTGAGCGCCATCTCGGCCATCAGGTGGCTGGAGACCAGGACGGTGCGCCCCTCGGCCGCCAGCTCCCGCATGAGACCGCGGAACCAGACGATGCCCTCCGGGTCGAGGCCGTTCAACGGCTCGTCGAGGATCAGCACGGGCGGGTCGCCGAGCAGGGCGGCGGCCAGGCCGAGGCGCTGGAGCATGCCGAGCGAGTAGCCCGAGGTGGGGCGGTGGGCGGCCCGTTCGAGCCCGACCGTCTCCAGGACCGCGGGCACCCGCGCCGGGTCGATCCCGTTGCTGTGGGCGAGGACGAGCAGGTGCTGGGAGGCCGTGCGGCTCGGGTGCACCGCCCGGGCGTCCAGCAGGGCCCCGACCTGGCGCAGTGGCGCGGGCAGGTCGGCGAACCGTCGCCCGTCGAAGGAGACCGTTCCGGCGGTCGGGGAGTCGAGCCCCAGGATCATCCGCAGGGTGGTCGTCTTGCCGGCGCCGTTGGGCCCGAGGAAGCCGGTGACCTCGCCGGGGCGGACGGTGAAGGTGAGGTCGTCGACCGCGACGACCTCACCGAAACGCTTGCTGAGTCCACGAACCTCGATCACCGATACCTCCCTTGCGTGACCAGCTTTCGATATCAGTCAACCACGGAACGCCCCCCACTGTCTGCACTGTTGACTAGTTTTCAAATCTAGTCATACGTTGTTTTGAGGAGGTGGAGAGTGATCACAAGCGCTTACGCCCGCCCTTGGCGCCGACCCGTCACCGTGGCACTCGGCGTCCTGCTGGTCGGACTCGACAACTACGTCCTGGTGAACGCCCTGCCCGCACTCTCCGCCCGCCTCAGAACCGACACCGCGAGCCTGCGCTGGGTCATCGCCGCCTACTCACTGGCCTGGCTCTGCTCGCTGCTGCCGGCCGAACGGCTCGGCGACCTGCTGGGCCACCGCAGACTGCTGCTCGCCGGGCTGGCGCTCTTCGGCTCGGCCTCGCTGGCGGCCGCCCTGGTCACCACCGTCGGACCGCTGATCGGGCTGCGCGCCGTGATGGGCGCCAGCGCGGCCGTGATCATGTCGCAGACGCTCGCCTCACTGGCCACCGCCTCTCCCGGGGAGAACCGGTCACGGGCGGTCGCGGCCGCCTCGGTCGCGGCGATGCTCGGCCTGCCGCTGGGACCGCTCGCCACCGGGGTCCTGCTCACCCACTTCTCCTGGAGCTCGATCTTCCTGCTCAACCTGCCGATCACCGCCGCCGCCATGGTCGCGGCGGCCCTCGCGGTGCCCGACCACCGCCGGGCCGGTGCACCACCCATGGACTGGCCGGGTCTGGCCCTCTCCGCCGCCGGCGTCACCGCCCTCACCTACGGGGTCATCGCCGGACCCACCGTCGGGTGGACCTCCCCCGGCGTACGGGCCTCCCTCACCGCCGCCGCCCTCCTGCTGGCGGCCTTCGCCCGGCACGAACTGACCACGGCGGCACCCCTGGTCGAACTGCGACTGCTCACCGACCGCCGGATCGTCCCGGCCCTCCTCGCCGGACTGACGGGCACCCTCGCCATCACCGGCACACTGCTCGTCGTCGCGCCGTTCCTGCTGTTCGTCCAGCACCAGAGCCCGCTGGCCACGGGGGTGAAGCTGCTGCCGCTGGCCGTCGGGGTGGCCGTCGGCGGCGCCGTCAGCGAACGGCTGACCACCTGGTCGAGCGAGCGGTCCGCGCTGACCCTGGGGCTGTTGCTGGCCGCCGCCGGGCAGGCCTCGCTGGCCGGGCTGGGCCCCACCAGCGGCTACGAACCGGTCGGCTCGGCACTGGGACTGCTCGGCATCGGGCTCGGCGTCGCCTCGCCGATCGCCACCGACACCGTGCTCGACACGCTGCCCACCGCCCGCGCCCGGGCCGGCAGCCGCCTCTCGCGCTGGTTCCAGAACCTGGGCGGCGCACTCGGCGCCGCCCTGCCGGGCAGCGCGCTGGACCTCGTCTACCGGGCCAGGTCGGGCGGCGTCGACGGGGCGCTGCGGCTCCCCGTCGACGCGGCCGCGTACTGCTCGGGGATCCGCTGCGCCGCCGGGCTGAGCTGCTTCCTGCTGGTGCTGACGGCCCTGTGCGTGGCGCTCCTTCAGCCGTACCGGACAGTCGACGAACTTTGAAAGATCGTTCTACGATGAGAACCGTGAATCACTCCAGCCGCCTTCCCAGTGGGTCCGGCGCTCGCCAGGAACGGGCCGAGCGGATCCTCGACATCACCGCCGAACTGCTGGAACAGCACGGCTACCGCCGGGTCACCATCGACGACGTCGCCTCCCGCGCCGGCATCGGCAAGGGCACCGTCTACCTGCACTGGAAGACCCGCGAAGCCCTCTTCTGGGCCGTCCTGCAGCGCGAGGCCCTCCGGCTCTTCGACCACCTGGTGGACGAACTCGGCAAGGAACCGACCCTCGCCCTGCCGCACCGGCTGATGCGGGTCATCTTCCTTGAGGGCGTCCGCCGCCCCCTGGTCCGCGCCCTGCTGCTGGCCGACGCCGCCGTCCTCGGCAACCTCGCCCGGGACGAGAGCGTCCGCGCCGCCCAGCAGGACCTCGCCGAGAACCCCGACTACCTGCAGATGCTGGCCGACGAGGGCATCCTGCGCCCCGAACTGTCGTCGGCCGAGGCCGTCCACGTCCTGGCCAACGTCAGCCGCGGCTTCTACACGGCGCACGAGCTCGGCGAGGACGACGGGCTGCCGCTGGAGGCACGCGCCGACCTCCTGGCGCACGTGCTGCGGCGCTCGCTGGAGAGCGACACCCCGCCCGACCCCGCCGCCCTCGCCAAGCTCAACGCCCGGGTCAGCGACCTTTTCCGGGTGATGGCCGACGGCCACCGCGAACAGCTCCAGCGGGCTTACTGACGCGTCACCCGGCCTCGGCCGCCCGCCGGTTGTTCAGGGCGACCTTGCGCCGGTAGGCGACCACGAGCATGCGCGCGGACTGCGCCACGGCCGTCTCCGGCAGCGGCACCTGGAGGTCGGCGGGGAGGTCGGCGCGGCGGCCGACCTTCAGCTTGCGGTACACCCGGGTCAGGTGCTGCTCCACGGTGCTGACGGTGATGAAGAGCTTCCTCGCGATCTCCCGGTTGGTGCAGCCCAGCGAGGCCAGCGCGGCCACCCGCAGCTCGGCGTCGCTGAGCGCGGCGACGTCGGCCTGCCCGGGCGCGCGCTGGGCGGGGACCCAGGCCTCCGGCTCGTCGGACGCTGGGTCCTCGGCCGGCTCGGGCCGGCTCTCCGGGGCCAGGCACAGGGTCTGTTCCAGCAGCCCCCGGGGCGGGTCCGGCCGGTCGAGCGCAGCCTGCGACTCCTCCAACTCGGCCATGGCCAGGTTGAGTTCGAAGCGGTCCCCGGCCTGCTCCAGATTGGCGACGGCCTCCCGCAACAGGATCGGGCGGCGGCCCGCCTCACCGGCCCGCGCGAGCGTGCGCAGGGTGATGCCGCGGCTGCGGGAGTGTCCGGGGCCGGTCTTCTCCAGCTGCTCCTCCGCCAGCATGACCGCCTGCTCCCGCTCCCCGAGGCGCAGCAGCGCGCTCGCGGCGGCGGACCGCCAGGGGACGAGGGCCGGCCGGTCGATGTCCCAGCGGTCCATCAGGTCGCCGCAGGTGACGAAGTCGGACAGGGCCGCGCCGAGGCGCTCGGTGGCCAGGTGGTGGATTCCGCGCGCGTGCAGGTAGTGCAGGCCGTAGCGGGTGGTCAGCATGCTCTTCGGCACCGGGTTGTTCACCAGGGCCGCCGCGCCGTCGTGGTCGCCCAGCGCGCTCTTGGCCAGGATCAGTCCGGCCAGCGGCATACCGACCGCCATCCCCCAGCTGCGCGGGGTGAGCTGGGCGAGCGCGGTCTCGCCGTGCCGCTCGGCGGCCGCCATGTCGCCCTGGCGGACCGCGGCCAGGGCCCGGATGGACGAGAGCCGGGCCACCCAGGCCGGGACGTTGCGGCTGACGGCCTCGTCGAGCAGCGGGTCGCACCAGCTGGCGGCCCGGGCCGGCTGGTCCGCGTAGACGAGTGTGAGCAGGGCGTGCTCGATCGGTTCGAGCATGGTGTCGTCCAGCTCGGAGGCCCGCAGGATCTGCTCCGCGGAACTGAGCGTGGCATCGTCCGCGTCCCCGGTCAGCACGGTGGACAGCAGGCCGGCCGCCCGGGACTCGAAGCCGATCAGCAGGGTACGGGCCTTGCCGGCGGTCGGCACGGTCGGCAGGTGCTCCAGGAGTTCGGGGTAGCAGGTGCGCAACCACTTGGCCAGCGCGCCGAGTTCGGCGGCGAGCTCGCGGCTGTGCTCACCGAGCCGGCCGAGCAGGGAGAGCGCCTCCACCGCATCGGCGACCCGGCCGTGCCAGAGCATCGTCTTGGCCACGCCGATCGCCTCGAAGGGGAGCAGTCGGCCGTCCCGCAGGGCTGCGGCCAGCGAGTCCAGGCGGCTGGCGGAGAGCGCCGGGTTGACCCGCCACTCGGCGCGGACCAGGTCGATCGTGACGGCCAGCCGCTCGTCCTCGCAGACGGCCGCGCGGGTCGCCAGTTTCAGCAGCCGGATGGCCAGTTCGGCCTCGTCGTCGTGCAGGGCGAGGTCGGCCGCCGCGCGCAGGATCTGCGACGCCCACGGCTCGTCCGGCTCGTCGGCGGCCAGCAGGTGGTGGGCCACCTCGAAGGCCGACGCGCCGGTGCTGTGCAGCAGCCGGGCCGCCGAGCGGTGCAGCCGCACCTTGTGGTCGGGGCTCAGGTCGTCCAGCACCGCGGCCCGCGCCGCCGGGTGGCGGAAGCCGCCGTCCGCGAGCACCCCGGCCACCGCGAGCTCCTCGACGGCCTGGCCCACCTCCTGGGGGGCGAGGCCGACCAGCCGGTCGACCAACTCGGGCGCCCCGGAGGCGTCCAGCACGGCGAGGGCACGGGCGACCATCAGCATCGGCTCGCTGCCCCGGTGCAGGCAGGCCAGCACCGCCTGGCCGTAGGAGTCGCCCATCTCCAGGGCGTCGTCCGGCCGTTCGGAGCAGGCCAGGGCCGCGGCGGTCCGGTGGTCGTCCAGGAGCGCCCGGACGAGAAGCGGGTTCCCGCCCGTGACGGCGTGGCAGCGGGCGCCGTGCGCGACGGCCCAGTCACGGCCCAGTTCGGCGCCGGCCATCTGCTCGACACCGGCCGGCGACAGTGGGCCCACCCGGATCCGACGGAAGCCGGGCTGGCGGAGCAACTCGACCCGGAAGAGCGGGTTGTAGCGGTGGTGGTGGTCCGACTCGTTCAGGACGAACAGCACCCGGGCGTAGCGCAGCCGGTGCATCAGGTGCAGCAGGCAGTCCAGTGATCCCGCGTCCGCGAACTGGACGTCGTCGACGCAGATCACCACCGGCCGGTCGGCCGCCGCGGCCACCAGCGCGGCGCACAGGGCGTCCAGGGCGGGCGTGGACAGCACGCCGTCCCCCGCGAGCAGGGCCTCGGGCGACAGGGTGAGCACCTCCGCGGCGGCCTCGGCGAGCGCCCGCAACAGCGACGGGGAGGTCTCCGAGGCCGTCGACGGGGAGAGCAGTTGGGAGATCACGGCCATCGGCGCGACCTGCTCGGAGCAGGCGGCGAGGGCGGTGAACACCACCGCGTCCTGACGCATCGCGCTCTCCGCGAGGGCGTGCAGCAGCTCGGTCTTCCCGCTGCCGACCGGTCCGCCGACCAGGGCCACCTGACATCTGCCGAGCGCGGTGGCCCGGAGCAACTCCTCCAGGGAGTCGAGTTCTCTGCGTCGTTCGACAAGCTCGATCGTCATCATTCCCCCTGTGCCGCAGATCGATCGACGCCGCCTCGTCGTACCGGACTTCTGCTTTCAGCTCCGCGCTCCGGGCCGTACCGGGCCGGCCCCACGACCATGGCCGCTCACACCCGGCAGCAGTGAACACCCGATCCGGTCGCCCGGCCCTTGGAACCCCGAAGTGTGCTCGCGCTGTTGGCGCCCCGCTCACTTGCCGTCTTCCGGGCGGAACGGCCGACCCGGTGGCCATCGCACTGCATCACGCCTCCTCGGCGGGTGGATACGACGGCATGAATGTATGACCGATACTGAAAAAAGGTCAACTGTCAAATCTTTCCCAAGACCGCCGCGTCGCCTGCGACCTTTTGCCGCCCGGGCGAACCGCGCGGGCCCCTCCGGGCGCCCCCGCGCCCGACTTGGGCCGACTTTAGAGCCTCTCCCCATACTCATGCCGTACCGCCGGCATCTCCGCAAGTACAGCATTCCGGACGTGCCCGGACTCCCGGAGGGCGCACCGTGGCGCCCCGCCCCGCGAGCGTAAGTGAGGTGCGATGCCCCAGACCAACGCGAGAGTCGCGGTCGCCGAGCGGCCGCTGACCCGCAGTGACGTACACGATGCCCAGCGGCGACTGGCCGGCCGGGTGGTGCGGACCCCGGTCGTCCGCAGCGACGACCTCGACCGCCGAGCCGGCGCCAGACTCTGGCTCAAGGCCGAAAACCTCCAGCGCGGTGGCTCGTTCAAGCTGCGCGGAGCCCTCCTGGCCGTCGGGCGCCTGGCCGCTGCGGGCAGCCGGGGCGTGGTGGCGCAGAGCACCGGCAACCACGCGATCGCCGTCGCACTCGCGGCGCGCGAGTGCGGACTTCCCGCCACCCTGGTCCTGCCGTGCGACGCCGCGCCGACCAAGGTGCGGCGGATCCAGGAGAGCGGCGCCCAGGTGATCCAGGCCGGCACCGTCCTGGCCGACCGGATCGCCGTGGTGGAGGAGCACCGGGCGGTGCACGGCTACGACGTCGTCGACCCGTACCAGGACCCCGACGTGGTGACGGGTCAGGGCACCGCCACCGCCGAACTCCTCGACCAGGTCCGCGCCGCCGGGAGCCGGCTGGACGCCGTGGTCCTGCCGGTCGGCGGCGGCAGCGCGGTGGCCGGCGCCTGCCTCGCCACCGCGGGCGAGCACATCGCCGTCGTCGCGGCCGAGCCCTCGTCGGTGCCCGCGCTCACCGAGGCGCTGCGCCACGGCGGGCCGGTGAACGTCCCGGTACGGCCGACCATCGCGGACGGCCTGCGCCCCGACCGGATCGGCCGGCTCCCCTTCGACACCTGCCACGCGTCGCTGGCCGAGGTGCTCACCGTGGACGAGGCCGAGATCGCCGAGTCGATGGCCGTGGCCCTCACCCACACCCGGCTGCTGGTGGAACCGGCCGCCGCGACCGCGCTGGCCGCCGCGCTGCGGCTCGTGGTCGCCCCCCGCTGGCGCGGGCTCGACGTCGGCGTGCTGCTCTCCGGCGGCAACGTCGAGGCGACCCTGGTGGCCTCGCTGCTGACCGATTTCGCCGGCCGGTGACGGCTTCGCCGGAAACCCATTCCCCCTGACAGGAGGTTCCTCATGGGCAAGATCAAGGCGTTGCTGGTCGGCGGCCCCCAGGCCATCCGCGACGAGGACCGGATTCAGCTCACCGATTCGCTCACCGAAGCCATCAAATACAGCAGCTACGGCGGTTACGAGCATTTCCGGCACGCCGGAGAGTTCGTTTCCTTGAACGGTGACCAGGCCGCAGTCTTCGAATGGACAGCACGTACCGCAATTGCGGAGTGACGGGCCTTCCCGGATTTTCCAGAACCGTCGGCGAGCCGAATCCCACGGCCCGTCGGCGGTTTTCCGCTGCCCGTTTCCGCCGGACACGAAAAGAGGCCCCGGCCGGAGTTCCGGCCGGGGCCCGTTCCGTCGGGCGGGTCCTTAGCCGCGCAGCAGGCCCTCGACCGCCACGGCGAGCTCCCGGTGGGCCAGCATCGAGCCGTGCTCGACGTCCATCTCGACCTCCCGGGCGACGGTGACCCCCTCGCCGACCCCGGAGGAACGCATCGCGCGCAGCCCGCTGAGCGGGCTCGCCGAGCTGAACGCCACCGCCCGCCGCCAGCGGTCCACCGGGTCGAGCTCGCTGGCCGCCGCCAGGTAGCTCAGGAAGGACTCGAAGACGGTGAAGAGCTCCTCCCGCCGTGCGGCGTCCAGGCCCACCCGGGTGAAGGCCGGCTCGCCGATCTCCCGGATCAGCCGGATCAGCCCGTCCCGCAGCGCGCCGATCTCCGGGCAGGCCTCCAGGACCTTCAGCCCGGCCTCGCGGGCCGCGGCGACGTCCGCCTCGGAGATCACCGAGGACATGAAGCCCACGACCTTGTGGTACTGCCACATCAGCGTCTGGGACACGGAGATCTCCGGGTCGAAGACGATCAGCCGCGGCTCGCCCTCCTGCCAGCCGGCGATCCGCTCGGCCAGCGCCGCCGCGTAGACCGCGCCGGCGCAGAAGCCGAGCAGCGCCCGCACCGGCGGCCGCTCCTCCTCCAGGCGCGCGGCCCAGTAGTCGATGTAGCCCTTGCCGCTCCTCGCGTGCTCGGTGCCGTGGGCCGGCGGCACGGTCTCCCAGACCGTCAGGCCGGTGCCCAGGTTCGCCACCAGGTCCGAGAAACGCGCCTCCGGGCGGCCGGTGGTGTCGAAATCCACCGCGAGGACGATCCCCTCGGATCCGTCACCGTCCACCAGGGTCTTCCACGAGCCGGACTCCGCCATCACCACTCCTTTGGTCTCCGCGGTCACATGCCGATGATCCTGCCCGAACCCTAAATTCCCGGGAATTCCCCCGGTAGCCCCTAGCACCCCTATCCGACCCCTGTCCGGGGATTCGCACACTGCCGATCCCGGCATTTCCGGCTAGGGGTTACCCGGCGGCACCCGCCCTTGTATCGTCGCTGGAAATATGGCAACCCATGCCAACAGGATCACAGCCGTCCGTCAAGGGGAGGATCCCATGGGACCCGCAGCGAAAGCCGGCGCAGCACCCGCAGGCCGATCCACACGTGAACTGTCGACGGCCACCCGCAAGGAAGAGGCGATGTGGCTGCTGGAGCGTCTCGTTCCGGAGTCAGCGGCCAACAACCTCTCGCTCGCGTTCCAGGTCGAGGGTGAGCTCGACCCCGTCGCGTTGCAGGAGAGCCTGGACGTCCTGCTGAACCGCCATGAGGTGCTCCGGACCGTCTACTTCACCTCGGGCGCCGAGCTGATGAAGGCGGTCGTCCCGGAGCAGGAGTTCGACGTCCGGATCGAGGAGGTGGAGGAGTTCTCCCCGGCCGCCGAGGACATCGAGCTCGCGCTCCGACCGTGGGTCACCCGGCGGTTCGCCTTCGACGGCCGGCCACTGGTGCGCGCGGGGCTCTTCCACCACCCCGACGGCAGCGTGGTCTGCCTGGCCTTCCATCACCTGGTCTACGACATCATCTCGGGCACCACACTGCTCCACGAGCTGGTGGCCGCCTACCAGCACCTCGTCCAGGGGCAGTCCGTGCCCGCCGAACTGCTCACCGTGGTACCGACGTTCGTGGAGCCCGAGCCGAGCGAGCGCAGCCTGGCGTTCTGGCGCGAGCAGTTGGAGGACTTCGACCCGGAGGCGCTCGACCTCGCCTGCGGCGCACCGGACGGGGCCCAGCCGACCCTGCTCGGCGACCAGGTCGGCCACCGGCTCTCGGACCGGGCCCGGGCCGCCGTCACCACCCTCCAGCGCGAGGCGCGCGCCCCGGAGGCGGTGATCCTGCTGACCGCCTACTACGTACTGCTCGCCGCGCACGGCGCCGGTCCCGACATCACCGTCGGCTCCCCGGTGAGCGTGCGCCCCAAGGAGGCCCCGGGGACGGTCGGCCACCACACCAACGTGCTCCCGCTGCGGGTCGCGGTCGACCCGGCCGAGGGCTTCCGGGACCTCGTCCGCCGCGCCCGCGACACCTACTTCGCCGCGCTGGGCCACGCCGACGTCCCGGTGGACAGCATCTCGGACCTGGTCCCCCGTGCCGGTTCGTCCTGGCGCAACCGGCTGTGCCGGCACCTGTTCAACTACTTCCCGCAACTGGGCCTGGGCGACGAACTGACGGTGAACGGCCGGCGCGGCCGCCCGCTGGTGCTGGAGAACGGCTACAGCAAGTTCGACCTGGAGTTCTTCCTGGCCTCCGCCGAGTCGGAGATCACGATCATCGCCCGGTACGGCACCGACAAGCTGGGCCGGGCGGACGTCGAGGCGCTGCTGGCGCGCTACGACGAGCTGCTGGTCACCTGCGCCGAGGACCCGGCCCGGCCGGTCGGCCGGCTGGAGGTCTGGAACGAGCAGGACCGGGCCGTGATCGGGGCCGCCAACGACACCGTGATGCGCTTCGACCCGCCCGACGTACCGACCGCCGTCCACGCCAACGTCCGCGCCGACCCGCACGCGGTCGCGGTCGAGCAGGGCGACCGCACCGTCAGCTACGGCCGGCTCTGGGCGGCCGCGCTCGACACCCGGGACCGGCTGGTCGCGGCCGGCGTCGCGGCCGGCGACATCGTCGCCCTCGCCGCGGCCCGGTCACCCGAGCTGACCGCCACCGTCCTGGGTATCTGGCTGGCCGGCGCCGCCTACCTGCCGGTCGACCCGGAGCACCCGGCGCAGCGGGTGGCCTACCTGCTGGAGGACTCCGGCGCGAAGGTCATCGTCACCGACCGGGAGCTGACCCTGCCGGCGGACCGCGCCATGACCGAACTGCCGCTGGCGGCGGTCCCAGAGGCCGAGGCCGCAGCCGACGCGATCGGCGCGGCGCCCGTGATCGATCCCGAGGCGCCCGCCTACCTCATCTACACCTCCGGCTCCAGCGGCCGCCCCAAGGGGGCGCTGCTCCCCCACCGCGCCGTCTCGAACATCGCCGCCGACTACACCGTGCGGCTGGGCGCCACGCCGGGGGACGCCACCCTCTGGATGACCACGTTCGCGTTCGACATGGCCAACCTGGAGCACTACGTCCCGCTCTACTCGGGCGGCCGGATCGTGATCGCGCCGGACGAGGCCCGGGTGGACGGCCGGGTGCTGCTGGAGCTGGTCAAGCGTCACCAGCCGGGCATCATCCAGGCCACCCCGACCACCTGGCGGCTGGTCCTGGACCACGTGGCCGACCAGCTCGACGGCCGGCGGGTGGTCATCGGCGCCGAGCCGCTGCCCGTACCGCTGGCCGAACAGCTGCTGGCCACCGGCTGCGAGCTCCACCACGCCTACGGCCCGACCGAGACCATCACCTGGTGCACCTGGGGTGTGCTGCGGGCCGACGAGGAGCTGGGTGAGCGGCCGCACATCGGCAAGCCGATCTCGAACATCCGGATGTGGGTGGCCGCGCCGGACGGACGCGAGCTGCCGATCGGGGTGCGCGGCGAGCTGTGCATCGCCGGGGCCGGCGTCTCCCTCGGCTACCACGAGCGACCCGAGCTGAACGCGGCCCGGTTCGGCGACCACCCGCAGTGGGGCCGGTTCTACCGCAGCGGTGACACCGGCCGGTGGCGCCCGGACGGCAACCTGGAGATCTTCGGCCGCTCCGACCGGCAGGTCAAGCTCCGCGGCAACCGGATCGAGCTGGGCGAGATCGAGGCGGCCGTGCTCGGCCATCCGCAGGTGCGCGCCTCGGCCGCGATCGTCGTCGGCGACCGCAGCGCGGACGGCCGGCTGGTGGTGTTCGTGGAGTCCCCAGCCGGCCCCGAACTCGTCTCCGAGCTGTGGGAGCACGCCCGCAGGGAACTGCCCAACTCCGCCATCCCCCAGGACTTCGTCGTGGTCGAAGCGTTCCCCGTCAACGCCAACGAGAAGGTCGACTACCTGGCCCTGGAGGCGCTGGCGAGCGCCGGGCGGGCCGCCGCCGGCCCGAACGAGGAGCAGGCCGAGCCGACCGACGAGCTGACCCGCTCGGTCATCACGATGTACCAGGAGCTGTTGGGCCGGGACGACGTGTCGGCGCTCACCAACTTCTTCACCCACGGCGGCCATTCGCTGCTCGGCGCCCAGTTGCTCCAGCGGATCGAGGAGTCCACCGGCGTCACGGTGAAGCTCGCGGACCTGTTCTCGGCACCGACGCCGGCCGCGCTCGCCGAGCACGTCCGCACCCGCTGACCCCGTCCCGGGACCCCTGCGGCCCCGGGACGTCGCCATGGTGCGGCCGAGGGCGGAAGCCACAACGGCTTCCGCCCTCGACGCGTTCACGCCCAGGGGACGTTAAGGGGTTCACCCCGACCACCCCTAGTAACGTTCCGCCACCAACAGTGCGTGCCGGGGCGAAGGCTCAAATCTTCCTCAAGCGTGACTAGGGGGCGGATAGGGGACTGCCGGGCTACCGGCCCGGTCAACGTCGTCCCTAGACTCTGAGACACCTTCTGATCCCACACCCCGGCAGCCGTCACCTGTCCCACCTGCCGGGGCGGATTGCCCTCACTCGATTCCCCGGCCGTGTTGATGTACCGCCGACACTGCAATCGCGGTGACGTTCCGTCATGGAAGGAACACGCATGACTGCCATATCCAGGACTACGGCCGCGTGGGTCCGCCGTTTCCACCCGTCCCCCGACGCCCCCGTGCGACTCGTCCTGTTCCCGCACGCCGGCGGTTCGGCCAGCTACTACTACCCGCTGTCGCAGGCGCTGGCCCCGGACACCGAGGTACTGGCCCTGCAGTACCCCGGCCGGCAGGACCGCAGGGCCGAGAAGTGCATCGACAACCTGCCCGAACTGGCCGACCGCGCCTACGAGGCGGTGCTGCCCTGGCTCGACGGCCAGTTCGCGTTCTTCGGACACAGCATGGGCTCGGTGCTGGCCTTCGAGGTCGCCCAGCGGCTGCGCCGGGACCGCGGTGACCTGCCGCTGTGGTTGTTCGCCTCCGGATACCCGGCGCCCTCGCGGCTGCCCTCCGGCACCGTCCACCTGCGCGACCAGGCCGGTGTGGTCCGGGAGTTGACGGAGGTCGGCGGCACCGACCCGCAGTGGTTGGAGGACCAGGACATGCTGGACGCGATCCTGCCGGCCATCCGCGGCGACTACCAGGCGATCGAGACCCACACCTGGGTCCCCGAAGCACCGTTGGACTGCCCGCTGACCATGCTGGTCGGCGACGACGACCCGCACACCTCGCTCGACCAGGCCGCGGCCTGGCAGAACCACACCACCGGGACGTTCGCCCTGCGGATCTTCCCCGGCGGCCACTTCTACCTCGACGAGCACCGGGAGGCCGTGGTCGACACGGTCACCGACACCCTGCGCGCCCTCCTCGACACCGCCTCGGCCTGAAGGAGCCTGTGATGAAGTACCAGTTACTGGGGCCGCTGCGCGTCGTCGACGGGACCGGCCCGTCCTACATCAGCGCCCAGAAGGTCGAGACGCTGCTCGCCGCCCTGCTCGTCCGCTCGGACCACGTGGTGACGGCGGACCAGCTGATGAACGAGATCTGGGGCGACCGCCTGCCGCGGCGGGCCACCGCCGGGCTGCACGTCTACATCTCCGACCTGCGCAAGTTCCTCGGCCGGCTCGGCCATCCGGACAGCCCGATCGTCACCCGCTCCTCCGGCTACATGCTGCGGCTGCGCTCGGACGAGGTCGACCACCGGTCCTTCCTCGACCTCACCGACCTGGGCCGCAGGTACCTGCGCGAGCAGCGCTACGAGGAGGCCTGCGAGGCCTTCGACCGCGGACTGGCCCTGTGGCGCGGGCCGGTCCTCGGCGGCATCGGCGACGGGCCGATCCTGCGCAGCTTCGCCACCTGGCTCACCGAGGCCCGCCTGGACTGCATCGAGATGCACACCGACGCCAAGCTCCAACTCGGCTACCACCGCGAGCTGGTGGGCCAACTGTTCGCACTGGTCGAGGAGAGCCCGCTGCGCGAGACCTTCTACCGGCAGCTGATGCTCGCGCTCTATCGCGCGGACCGCCGCGGCGACGCCCTGAAGGTCTACCAGACCGCGCGCAGCACCCTGATCGACGAACTCGGGCTGGAGCCCTGCACCTCGCTGCAGGACGTGCACCGGGCGATCCTGGCCGCCGACGACCGGGTCCTCGCCTGCTCCGGAGCCTGATCCCGCATCCCCACCCCGACGACGAGCCGGGCTGTCCGAACCCCCATCCGGACAGCCCGGCTCGTCGTGTCCGGACACCCGCCGGCGGCCGCGCCCGTGCAGGCAGGCGCGGGTTTAGCGGCCGCCAAGGCAGGGTTTGGCCGCTGCGCCGACGGTGGTCACGACGAGCGTCCTGACCCCGGTACGCGGCCGGCCACACTCCGTAGGAGGCAGCGAAAGCGATGACTGGTGCCAACGGTCCCCAGAATGTTCTGCCCCTGGAAGGCGACGACGCGATCGCCGTCATCGGCCTCTCCTGCCGGCTGCCGCAGGCACCCGACCCGGCCGCGTTCTGGCGGTTGCTGTGCGAGGGCGTCGACGCCATCACCGACGCCCCCACGGACCGCTTCGGCGACACGCTCGCCGGCCGTCCCGGTGGCCGGGCGGGTTTCCTCGACCGGATCGACCGCTTCGACGCGGCCTTCTTCGGGATCTCCCCGCGCGAGGCCGTCACCATGGACCCGCAGCAGCGCCTGATGCTGGAACTCGGCTGGGAGGCGCTGGAGGACGCCGGCATCGTGCCCGACGCGCTGGCCGGCACCCGCACCGGCGTCTTCGTCGGCGCGATCTGGGACGACTACGCCACGCTGCTCCAGCGCAGCGGCAGCCGGTCGCTCACCCAGCACACCTTCACCGGCGTGCAGCGCGGCGTGATCGCCAACCGCGTCTCGTACACGCTCGGGCTGAACGGCCCCAGCCTCACCCTGGACGCCGGCCAGTCCTCCTCGCTGCTGGCCGTGCACATGGCCGTCGAGAGCCTGCGGCGCGGGGAGTCCACCCTGGCGCTGGTCGGCGGTGTCAACCTGAGCATCGTCCCGGACAGCACCGCGCGCTCGGCGAGCTTCGGCGGCCTCTCCCCCGACAGCCGCTGCTTCACCTTCGACGCGCGCGCCAACGGCTACGTCCGCGGCGAGGGCGGCGGCGTCGTAGTGCTCAAGCCGCTGAGTCGGGCGCTGGCCGACGGCGACCGGGTGTACTGCGTCGTCCGCGGCAGCGCCACCAACAACGACGGCGCCACGCCCGGCCTCACCGTGCCCAGCGCGCAGGCGCAGGCCGAGGTGATCCGGCTGGCCTGCGCGCAGGCCGGGGTCGCGCCCGAAGCGGTCCAGTACGTCGAACTGCACGGCACCGGCACCCCGGTCGGCGACCCGATCGAGGCCGCCGCGCTCGGCGAGGCGCTCGGATCCGCCCGCCCGAGCGAACTCCCGCTCCACGTCGGGTCGGTGAAGACCAACATCGGCCACCTGGAGGGCGCCGCCGGCATCGTCGGCCTGCTGAAGACCGCGCTCGGCATCCACCACCGCCGACTGCCCGCGAGCCTCAACTACGAGTCGCCCAACCCCGCCATCGACCTGACCGGGCTGCGCCTGCGGGTGCAGCAGGAGCTCGGCGACTGGCCCGCCCCGGACGCCCCGCTGGTGGCCGGCGTGAGCTCCTTCGGCGTGGGCGGCACCAACTGCCACGTCGTCGTGACCGAGGCGCCGCACGCCGCCGAGCCCTGCACCGCGGGCACCTCCGCCGGGCCGGCCACCACCGTCGCGGTGCCGTGGCCGGTGTCGGCCCGCACCGAGCAGGCCCTGCACGCCCAGGCCGCCCGTCTCGCCGAGGCCCTGGCCTCCGGGCCCGACGCCGTCGAGGACGTCGCGGCCGTCGACGTCGGCCACTCGCTGGCCGCCACCCGCACCGCCTTCGAGCACCGGGCCGTCCTGCTCGGCACCGACACCGCCGAGCTGCGCGGCCTGCTGGCGCGACTGGCCCGGGGCGAGGACGCGCCCGGACTCGTCCGCGGCGTCGGCGACGACCACGGCCGGACCGTCTTCGTCTTCCCCGGCCAGGGCTCCCAGTGGGCCGGCATGGCCCTGGAGCTGCTGGACGCCTCCCCCGCCTTCCGCGAGGCGATCGCCGAATGCGCGAACGCCCTTGCCGCGTACGTCGACTGGGACCTGCTGGAGGTGCTGCGCGGCGCGCTCGGCGCGCCCGGCCTGGACGCGGTCGACGTCGTCCAGCCGGTGCTCTTCGCGGTGATGGTGTCGCTGGCCCGGCTGTGGGAGTCGGTCGGGGTGCGCCCCGACGCGGTGGTCGGCCACTCGCAGGGCGAGATCGCCGCCGCGTACGTCGCCGGCGCCCTCAGCCTGGACGACGCCGCCCGGGTGGTCGCCCTGCGCAGCCGCGCCATCACCGCACTGGCCGGACAGGGCGGCATGGCCTCGGTCGCGCTGCCGGCCGAGCAGGCCGCACGGTTCATCGCGCCGTGGGACGGGCGGCTCGCGCTCGCCGCCGTCAACGGCTCGGCCGCCGCCGTGATCTCCGGCGACGCGACCGCCATCGACGAACTGCTCACCGCCGCCGAGCAGGCCGACGTCCGGGCCCGCCGGATCCGGGTCGACTACGCCTCGCACTCCGCGCACGTCGAGACGATCCGCGAGCAGCTGCTCGCCGAACTCGCCCCGATCCGCCCGCGCGCCGGCGAGGTGCCGTTCTACTCCTCCGTCACCGGTGGACTGCTGGACACCGCCGGGCTCGACGCCGACTACTGGTACACCAACCTGCGCCGCCCGGTCCGCTTCGACCGCGCCGTCGAGGCGCTGCTCGCGGCCGGCCACCGCACCTTCGTCGAGAGCAGCCCGCACGGCGTGCTCACCCTCGCCATCAGCGAGAGCCTGGATGAGGCCGGCGCCGAACGGGCCCTGGTCCTGGGCACCCTGCGGCGCGACGAGGACTCCTGGCGCTCCTTCCTCGGCGCGCTCGCCGAACTGCACGTCAACGGCGCCGCGGTGGACTGGTCCGCGCTGCTCGCGCACCACGCGCCGCACCGGGTCGCCCTGCCCGGCTACGCCTTCCAGCGCCGCCGCTACTGGCCCAAGCCCCCGGCCGACGGCGACGGCGCCGAGACCGCGTTCCGGCCCGCCGCCGGCGAGGCCGAGACCGAGCCCGAGGAGCGGCCGCTGCCCGCCGCCGGATCCTCGTGGGCGCGCCGCCTGGACGGCCTCACCGACACCGAGCGGGAGGAGGTCCTGCTCGACCTGGTCCGCTCCAGCGCCGCCATCGTCCTCGGCCACCTCAGCGCGGACGCGGTCGACTCCCGGCGCACCTTCAAGGAGCTCGGCTTCGACTCCGCGCTCGGCGTGGAACTGCGCAATCGCCTGGCCGCCACCGTCGGCCTCGCCCTGCCCGCCGCGCTGGTCTACAACCAGCCCACCCCGACCGCCCTGGCCCGCTACCTCCTCGACCGGCTGGCCGGCGGCGAGGGCGCCGGAGCCGCCGAGACCACCGCGGTGAGCGACGAGCCGATCGCCGTCATCGGGATGGCCTGCCGCTTCCCGGGCGGGGCCGACTCCCCCGAGGCGCTGTGGCGCCTGGTCGCCGACGGCGTCGACGCGATCGGCGAGTTCCCCGACAACCGCGGCTGGAACCTCACCGAGCTGTACGACCCGGAGCCCGGCACCCCCGGCAGGACCTACGCCCGCTACGGCGGCTTCCTCTACGACGCGGACCGGTTCGACGCCGCCTTCTTCGGCATCAACCCGCGCGAGGCCACGGCCATGGACCCGCAGCAGCGGCTGCTGCTGGAGACCAGCTGGGAGGCGTTCGAGCGGGCCGGGGTCGACCCCGCGCAGCTGAGCGGCAGCCGCACCGGCGTGTTCGTCGGCGCGATGCCCCAGGAGTACGGCCCCCGACTGCACGAGGGCGGCGAGACCTACGGCGGCTTCCTGCTCACCGGCACCACCTCCAGCGTCGCCTCCGGCCGCATCGCGTACACCCTCGGGTTCGAGGGCCCGGCGGTGACGGTGGACACCGCCTGCTCGTCCTCGCTGGTCGCCCTGCACCTCGCGGCGCAGGCCCTGCGGCAGGGCGAGTGCGGCCTCGCCCTGGCCGGCGGTGTCGCCGTGATGTCCGGCCCCGGCATGTTCGTCGAGTTCGGCCACCAGCGCGGCCTGGCCACCGACGGCCGGTGCAAGGCGTTCTCGGCCGCCTCCGACGGCACCAGCTGGGGCGAGGGGGCCGGCATGCTGCTGCTGGAGCGGCTCTCCGACGCCCAGGCCGCCGGACACCGGGTGCTCGCGGTGATCCGCGGCTCGGCGGTCAACCAGGACGGCGCGAGCAACGGCCTCACCGCGCCGAACGGCCCCTCGCAGGAGCGGGTCATCCGTACGGCGCTGGCCAACGCCCGGCTGACCGCCGACCAGGTCGACGCGGTCGAGGCACACGGCACCGGCACCACCCTCGGCGACCCGATCGAGGCGGAGGCACTGATCGCCACCTACGGGCAGGAGCGAGCCGCCGAACAGCCGCTCTGGCTCGGTTCGTTGAAGTCCAACATCGGCCACACCCAAGCCGCGGCGGGCGTCGGTGGCGTGATCAAGATGATCGAGGCGATGCGCCACGGCGTGCTGCCCCGCACCCTCCACGTGGACGAGCCCACCCCGCACGTCGACTGGACCGCCGGTGCGGTCGAACTGCTCACCGAGGCCCGGCCGTGGCCCGAGACCGACCACCCGCGCCGGGCCGCCGTCTCCTCCTTCGGCATCAGCGGCACCAACGCCCACATCATCCTGGAGGCGGCACCGGAGAGCTCCGTCGAGGAGGACGAAGCCTCCGAGGTGCTGCCGCCACTGCTGCTCTCAGCGAAGAACGAGCCGGCCCTGCGCGAACAGGCCGCCCGCATGCGCGAGTTCATCGGATCCGACAGCGACCGACACCCCGCCGAAGTCGCCCGGGCCCTCGCAGGCGGACGGACGCTCTTCGCACACCGGGCGGTGGTGTTCGGCGCCGACCGGGAGGAACTGCTGGCCGGCCTGGCAGCTGTGGCCGAGGGAACGTCCAGCCCACAGGCCGCCCAAGGGACGGTACGCGGCGGCAAGCTCGCCTTCCTGTTCACCGGACAAGGAGCACAACGACTCGGCATGGGCCGGGAGTTGTACGAGACCCAGCCCGCATTCGCCGACGCCTTCGACGAGGCCTGCACCGCACTCGACCCCCACCTGGAACGCCCACTGCGCGACGTGACCTTCGGCGACGAGGACGCCCTCAACCAGACCCAGTACACCCAACCCGCCCTGTTCGCCCTCGAAACCGCCCTCTTCCGGCTCTACGAATCCTGGGGCGTCACACCCGACTTCGTCACCGGCCACTCCATCGGCGAACTCACCGCCGCCCACGTCGCCGGAGTCCTCAACCTCACCGACGCGGCCCGCCTGGTCGCCGCCCGAGCCCGCCTGATGCAGTCCGCCCCCTCCGGCGGCGCCATGATCGCCATCCAGGCCACCGAGGACGAACTCCGCGAGCACCTCACCGAAACGGTGTCGATCGCAGCGCTGAACTCCCCCGACTCCACGGTGGTCTCGGGCGATACGGAAGCCGCCGAGCGGATCGCCGCACACTTCAAGGCACTCGGACGCAAGACCCGCAAGCTCACCGTCTCCCACGCCTTCCACTCCCCCCACATGGACCCCATCCTCCAAGCCTTCCGCACCGAGGCCGCCCAACTCACCTACCACCAACCCAAGATCCCCGTCGTCTCCAACCTCACCGGCCAACTCGCCGACCAACTCACCTCCCCCGACTACTGGACCGACCACATCCGCCAAGCCGTCCGCTTCACCGACACCATCCACACCCTCGCCGACAACGGCGTCACCACCTTCGTAGAACTGGGCCCCGACCCCGTCCTCACCGCCCTCACCCACACCACCCTCGACGACACCCTCGCCATCAGCGCCCTCCGCAAGGGCCACCCCGAAACCCGCACCACCACAACAGCCCTCGCCACCCTCCACACCCACGGCCACCCCGTCACCTGGCCCCACCTCGACGGCATCGCCACCGACCCCACCGACCTGCCCACCTACCCCTTCCAACGCGAGCGCTACTGGCTCAAGCCCGCCACCGGCACCGCCGGCGCGGGGGCCCTCGGGCTGACGGCCATCGAGCACCCGATGCTCACCGGCCAGACCGAACTACCCGACGGCCGGGGCCACCTGTTCACCGGCCGGCTCTGCGCCGACAACCCAGCGTGGGCCCCGGAGCACGAGATCTACGGCACGTACATCCTGCCCGGCGTCTCCTTCGTCGACCTGCTGCTGCACGTCGCCCGGATCGTCGGCTGCGACCAGATCGAGGAGCTCACCCACCGCACCTTCCTGGCGATCCCCGAGCAGGGCGCGCTCCAGGTGCGGCTGGCGGTCGACGCCGCGGACGAGTCGGGTGCGCGCGGCTTCGCGCTGTACTCCCGCGCCGAGGAGGCCGAGCCCGGCACCGACTGGACCCTGCACGCCACCGGCTCCCTCGCGGTGGGCGAACCGGCCGGCGCGTTCGAGCCGTTCGAGGAGGGCGACTGGCCGCCCACGGACGCCACGCCGCTGGACATGGCGGAGTTCTACACCCGGATCATCGACGCCGGCTTCGGCTACGGCCCGCTGTTCCGCTCGCTGCGGGCAGCCTGGCAGGACGGCGACACCACCTACGGCGAGGTCGCCTTCCCGGCCGACGTCGACGCCGGCGCGTACGGCGTCCACCCCGGTCTGCTGGACTCGGCGCTGCAACCGGCCGCGCTGGTGCTGGGCGCGACCCCGGCCGAGGACAGCATCCGGGTGCCGTTCTCCTGGAGCGGCGTCGCCATCCACTCGGTGGGCGCGACCCGCCTGCGGGTCCGGCTCTCCCGGCCCACCCCGGACACCGTCTCGCTGGACATCGTCGACCACACCGGCGCACCCGCGATCACCATCAGCTCGCTGGCGATGCGCGCCGTGGCGACCGACCAGATGGCCGCCGCCGCCCAGGCGACCGCGGCGCTGGAGCTGTACCAGGTCGACTGGACGACGCTGCCCGCCCCGGCCCCGGCGACCACCGCCGAGCGGCACTGGGCGGTGCTCGGCGACACCGCGCTGACCAAGACCCTGCGCCGCGCCGACGCCACCGTCACCGGATACCCGGACGTGCTCTCACTGCGCGCCGCCCTCGGTGCCGACGAACCCGCCGCAGCCCCACAGCTCGTGCTGGTCCCCGCCCTGGACGACCCCGACGTCACCGCCGGGCATGCCCACCGGATCACCGCCGACGTCCTCATGGCGCTCCAACACCTGCTCGCCGACGAGGCGTTCACCGCGAGGATCGCCGTGGTCACCCGCGGGGCGGTCCCGGTCGGCGACGAGCAGCCGACCGACCTCGGCGGCGCCGCCGTCTGGGGCCTGGTGCGCACCGCGCAGTCCGAGAACCCCGGCCGGATCGTCCTGCTGGACCTGGACGACGCACCCGCCTCGGCCGCCGCCCTGCCCGCCGCCCTCGAACTGGACGAACCGCAACTCACGCTGCGGGACGGCGAGGTGGCCGTCCCCCGACTCGCCCGGGCGGCCGCGGTCGGGCGGACCGAGCCGGCCTTCGACGCCGACGGGACGGTCCTGGTCACCGGCGGCACCGGCGCCCTGGGCTCGATGCTGGCCCGGCACCTGGTGGCCGAGCATGGCGTGCGGCACCTGCTGCTCACCAGCCGGCGCGGACCGCACGCCCCGGGAGCCACCGAACTGGCGGCCGAACTAAGGGAGTTGGGGGCAACCGTACGGATCGCCGGGTGCGACGCGGCCGAGCCTCAGGCGCTCGCCGAACTGCTGGACGCCGTCCCGGCCGCGCACCCGCTGCGCGCCGTCGTGCACTGCGCGGGCGTCCTGGACGACGGGACGATCCCGGCGCTGACCGCCGAGCGGTTGGACACCGTCCTCACCCCCAAGGCGGACGCCGCCTGGAACCTGCACACCGCCACCCAGGGCCTGGAACTGACGGCCTTCGTCCTCTACTCCTCGGTCGTCGCCACGCTCGGCGCCCCCGGCCAGGGCAACTACGCGGCCGCCAACGCCTACCTGGACGGCCTGGCCGCGTACCGTCGGGCCCAGGGCCTGCCCGCGACCTCGCTCGCCTGGGGCCTGTGGGCCGAGTCCGGCGGCATGGGCGGCGCGCTCGGCGAGCAGGAGCAGCAGCGCATGGCCCGCACCGGCGTCGTCCCGATGCCGGACGCCCAGGGCCTGGCCCTGTTCGACGCCGCGCTCGCACACGACCGGGCCCTGTTGGTCCCCGCCCAGCTCAACGGAGCCGGCCTGCGCGCCCAGGCGAGCGCCGGCGCCGTCGCGCCGATCTTCACCACGCTGTACAAGCCCCGTCCGCGCCGTGCCGCCGAGGCCAGCCCCGCCGTCGGCGAACACGGGCTGGCGCAGGAGCTGGTGGCCCGCGGCGAGGCCGAGCAGGGTCCGTTCCTGCTCGACTTCCTCGGTCGGCACATCGCCACCGTGCTCGGCCACGACCCGTCCACCGCGATCGACCCCGAGAGCTCGTTCAAGGACCTCGGGTTCGACTCGCTGACCGCCGTCGAGCTGCGCAACACCCTCAGCAAGGCGGTCGGCATCCGGCTGCCCGCCACCCTGACCTTCGACCACCCGACGCCCGGCGCGATCGCCCGCCACCTGCGGGAGGAGTTGCTCAGCTCGGCCGTTCCGCAGGCCAAGCCGGTCGGCGGCGCCACCGGTCGGAGCCGCACGCCGAAGAACGACGACCCGATCGTGATCGTCGGCATGGGCTGCCGCTTCCCCGGCGGCGCCGACACCCCCGAGGCGCTGTGGCGGCTGGTCGCCGACGAGGTCGACGCGGTCGGCGACTTCCCGGACAACCGCGGCTGGGACCTCGACGCGCTGTTCGACCCGGACCCCGAAGCGATCGGCAAGACCTACGCCCGCCAGGGCGGCTTCCTCTACGACGCGGACCGCTTCGACGCCGACTTCTTCGGCATCAGCCCCCGCGAGGCGCTCGCCCTCGACCCCCAGCAGCGCCTGCTGCTGGAGACCAGCTGGGAGGCCATGGAGCGGGCCGGCATCGTGCCGGGCACCCTGCGCGGCAACCAGATCGGCGTGTTCGCGGGCGTGATCACCCAGGAGTACGGACCGCTGGTGCGCACCGGCACCGAAGGCGTCGAGGGGTACCTGCTCACCGGCTCCACGGCGAGCGTCGCCTCCGGCCGGCTCTCCTACGCCTTCGGCTTCGAGGGCCCGGCCATCACCGTCGACACCGCGTGCTCCTCCTCGTTGGTGGCTCTCCACCTGGCCGTCCAGGCGCTGCGCAACGGCGAGTGCACCATGGCGCTGGCCGGTGGCGTCACCGTGATGGCCAACGCAGGCATGTTCCTGGAGTTCAGCCGGCAGCGCGGGCTCGCCCCCGACAGCCGGGCCAAGTCCTTCTCCGGCACGGCCGACGGCACGATCTGGGCCGAGGGCGCGGGCATGCTGCTGCTGGAGCGGCTCTCCGACGCGAAGGCCGCCGGGCACCAGGTGCTCGCGGTCATCCGCGGCACGGCCGTCAACCAGGACGGCGCCAGCAACGGCCTCACCGCCCCCAACGGGCCGTCGCAGCAGCGGGTCATCCGCACCGCGCTCGCCGACGCCCGGCTCACGGCCGCCGAGGTCGACGCGGTCGAGGCGCACGGCACCGGCACCAAGCTCGGCGACCCGATCGAGGCCCAGGCCCTGCTGGCCACCTACGGACAGGCGCACACGCCCGAACAGCCGCTCTGGCTCGGCTCGTTCAAGTCCAACATCGGCCACGCGCAGGCCGCCGCCGGCGTCGGCGGGATCATCAAGATGGTCGAGGCGATGCGCCACGGCGTGCTGCCCCGCACCCTCCACGTGGACGAGCCCACCCCGCACGTCGACTGGGAGTCCGGCGCCGTCGAACTGCTCACCGAGGCCCGGCCATGGCCCGAGACCGACCATCCGCGCCGGGCCGCCGTCTCCTCCTTCGGCATCAGCGGCACCAACACCCATGTGATCCTGGAGGCGCCGCCCGCCCCCGCTCCCACGATCGCGGCCGAGCCCGAAACTGCCCCCGCCGTGCCGCTGCTCCTGTCGGCGAAGAGCCCGGCGGCGGTCGCCGCGCAGGCCGCAGACCTGCGCGACTGGCTGACGTCACACCAGGACGCCTCGGCCGCCGAGGCCTCGGCACTGCTCACCGCCGGACGGACGCTCTTCGCGCACCGGGCGGTGGTGTTCGGCGCCGACCGGGAGGAGCTGCTGGCCGGCCTGGCCGCGCTGGCCGAGGGAACGTCCAGCCCGCAGGCCGTCCAAGGGACGGTACGCGGCGGCAAGCTCGCCTTCCTGTTCACCGGACAGGGCGCACAACGACTCGGCATGGGCCGGGAGTTGTACGAGACCCAGCCCGCATTCGCCGACGCCTTCGACGAGGCCTGCACCGCACTCGACCCCCACCTGGAACGCCCACTGCGCGACGTGACCTTCGGCGACGAGGACGCCCTCAACCAGACCCAGTACACCCAACCCGCCCTGTTCGCCCTCGAAACCGCCCTCTTCCGGCTCTACGAATCCTGGGGCGTCACACCCGACTTCGTCACCGGCCACTCCATCGGCGAACTCACCGCCGCCCACGTCGCCGGAGTCCTCAACCTCACCGACGCGGCCCGCCTGGTCGCGGCCCGAGCCCGCCTGATGCAGTCCGCCCCCTCCGGCGGCACCATGATCGCCATCCAGGCCACCGAGGACGAACTCCGCGAACACCTCACCGAAACGGTGTCGATCGCAGCGCTGAACTCCCCTGACTCCACGGTGGTTTCGGGCGATGCGGAGGCCGCCGAGCGGATCGCCGCACACTTCAAGACACTCGGACGCAAGACCCGCAAGCTCGCCGTCTCCCACGCCTTCCACTCCCCCCACATGGACCCCATCCTCGACGCCTTCCGCACCGAGGCCGCCCAACTCACCTACCACCAACCCAAGATCCCCGTCGTCTCCAACCTCACCGGCCAACTCGCCGACCAGACCATGACAGCGGACTACTGGACCGAGCACATCCGCCAGGCCGTCCGCTTCACCGACACCATCCGCACCCTCGCCGACACCGGCGTCACCACCTTCGTCGAACTCGGCCCCGACCCCGTCCTCACCGCCCTCACCCACACCACCCTCGACGGCGAGCACACCGTCGCCATCAGCACCCTCCGCCACAACCACCCCGAAACCCGCACCACCACAACAGCCCTCGCCACCCTCCACACCCACGGCCACCCCGTCACCTGGCCGATCCCCACGACCTCCGGTGCCACCATCCGCACCGCCGATCTCCCCACCTACCCCTTCCAACGCGACAGTTACTGGCTCAAGCCCGCCACCCGGTCCGCCGACCTGGCCTCCGCCGGACTGACCACGACCGACCACCCGCTGCTGGGCGCAGCCGTCGTCCTCCCCGACGGGACCCGGCTGTTCACCGGCCGCGTCTCGCTGAAGCAGCAGCCGTGGCTGTACGACCACGTGGTGTTCGGCACGGTCGTCCTGCCCGGCGTGGCCTTCCTCGACCTGCTCTCGTACGCCGGTGGGCAGGCCGGGTTCGGCCGGCTGGACGAACTGGTCCACCACGCGTTCCTGGCCGTACCCCCGCAGGGCGCGCGGGACGTGCAGATCACCGTCGGCACCCCGGACGAGACCGAGCGCTGCCCGTTCACCATGTACTCCCGACCGGCCGACGCGGCGCCGGAGGAGGAGTGGACCCGGCACGCCAGCGGGTACCTCGCCCGGGAGGTCGGGCAGCCGTCCTTCGACCTGTCCGTCTGGCCGCCGGCCGGGGCGACCCCGGTCGACATCGACGAGTTCTACCGGACCTTCATCAACCGCGGGTACGAGTACGGCCCGATGTTCCAGGGCTTCAAGGCCGGCTGGCGGCTCGGCGAGGACGTGTACGCCGAGATCGCGCTGCCGGACGACGGCGACGAGGAGGACTACGGCCTCCACCCGGCCCTGCTGGACTCCGCGCTGCACCCGCTGATGCTCTGGTACGGCGCCGAGGACGGCGTCCGGCTGCCGTTCTCCTGGAGCGGGGTCACCCTGCACGCGACCGGGGCCCGGCACGTGCGGGTGCACCTGTCCCGCCCGGAGCCGGACCTCGTCGCCCTGGAGATCGCCGACCGCTCCGGCGCACCGGTGATGACCATCGAGGCGCTGGCCATGCGCCCGGTCGGCGCCGAGCACTTGGCTGCTGCCCGCACCAGGCAACCGGACTCGCTCTACCGGGTGCACTGGAGCCGGATCGCCGCCGGATCGGTCCGGCCGGCCGCACTGCCGTACGCCGTGCTCGGTGACAAGGACCTGGCCGACCGGCTGGTCCGGCTGGGCATCGCCGCGGAGGTGCACGACGGACCGGGCGCGCTCCAGTCGACGGTGCCCGCCGGGATCGCCGGCCTGCTGCTACCGGTCGCGGCCGCCGAGGAGGGCGTCGTCGCCGGGGCACACGCCACCGCGGCCGCCGTCCTGGCGACCGTCCAGGAGTTCCTGTCCGACGGGCGACTGGCCGGAACCGTGCTGACCGTCCTCACCGAGGGCGCGATCGCCGCCCGGGACGACGAGGACGTGCCCGACCTCGCCGCCGCCGCCGTCTGGGGCCTGGTACGCACCGCGCAGTCCGAGAACCCCGGCCGGATCGTCCTGGTGGACCACGACGGCGGGGACCCGTCCCTGCGCGCCCTGCCCGCCGCCCTCGCCGGCGACGCCCCGCAGTTCGCGCTGCGCGCCGGCGAGCTGCTGGTGCCCCGGCTCGCCAAGGCCACCGTCACCGCCGAGTCGCCCGTTCCGCTCGACCCGGCGGGCACCGTGCTGATCACCGGTGGCACCGGCACCCTCGGCGCGCTGATCGCCCGCCGGTTGGTGACCGGGCACGGCGTACGGCACCTGCTGCTCGTCGGCCGGCGCGGCCCGGACGCTCCGGGAGCCGCCGAACTGGTCGCCGAACTGCGGGAGTCGGGAGCCGAGGTCACCGTCGCGGCCTGCGACACCGCCGACCGCGACGCGGTGGCCACCCTGATCGACGCGGTTCCGGCCGAGCACCCGCTGACCGCCGTGGTGCACGCCGCCGGCGTGCTGGACGACAGCACCCTCCCGGCGCTGACGGCCGAACGACTCGGCACGGTACTGCGGCCGAAGGTCGACGCGGCCTGGCACCTGCACGAGGCGACCGAGCACCTCGACCTGCGGGCCTTCGTCCTCTTCTCCTCCGTCGCCGGTCTGATCGGCAACGCCGGCCAGGCCAACTACGCGGCCGCCAACACCTTCCTGGACGCCCTCGCGGCCCACCGCCGCGCCCGCGGCCGGGCGGGCCTCTCGTTGGCCTGGGGCCTGTGGGAGCTGGAGAGCGGTATGGCGGGCGCTCTGGACGAGGCCGGACGGGCCCGGCTGACCCGGGGCGGCATCGCACCGGTGCCGACCGCGCAGGCGCTCGACCTGTTCGACCTCGCCCTCGGCCACGACCAGCCGCTGCTGGTCCCGGCCCGGCTCGACCTCACCGGGTTCGGCGGGGACAACCCCGCCGTGCCGCCCCTGATGCGCGGCCTGGTCGGCACGACCGCACGCCGCCGGGCCAAGGACACCGTGGACGCGGACACCTTCCGGCAGCGGCTGGCCGGCCGCAGCGAGGAGGAGCAGGTCCGGATCCTGGAGGAGCACATCCTGGGCCAGCTCGCCACCGTCCTCGGCCACAGTTCGGCGGCGGCACTGGACGGCCGGACCGGCTTCCTGGAAACCGGCCTCGACTCGCTGACCGCCGTCGAGTTCCGCAACACCCTGAACCGGAACACCGGACTGCGGCTGCCCGCCACCACGCTGTTCGACTACCCGACCCCGGCCGAACTCGCCGCCTTCCTGCGTGCCGAGTTCGCACCCGAGGCGGCGGGCGCGGCGGGCCCGGACGCGACGGGCGGCACCCCGCCGCTGCTCGCGGCCGAACTGGACCGGCTGACGGCCGACGCGGCCACCCTGCGGTCCGACACCAGGAACGACCTGATCCTGCGCCTGCAGGACGTCCTCGACAGGCTCACCGAGCTGGACGGGACAGCCGGATCCGGTCCGGCGGACGACACCGCCACCGCGCGGATGAACTCCGCGACCGACGACGAGATCTTCGACTTCATCGACAACGAGCTGGGACTGGGGGCAGACGGTGAGTGAGGATAAGCTCCGCGACTATCTGAAGCGGGTCACCACGGAGCTCCAGCAGACCCGGCAGCGGTTGCGGCAGGCCGAGTCCGCCGCCCGGGAGCCGATCGCCATCGTGGCCATGGCCTGCCGGTTCCCCGGCGGCGCCGACACCCCCGAGGCGCTGTGGCGGCTGGTCGCCGACGGGGCGGACGCGATCGGCGACTTCCCCGGTAACCGCGAATGGGAGCTGTCCGACCTCTTCGACCCGGACCCGGACGCCGCCGGCCGCAGCTACGCGCGCCAGGGCGGATTCCTCTACGACGCCGACGAGTTCGACGCCGACTTCTTCGGCATCAGCCCCCGCGAGGCGCTCGCCCTCGACCCCCAGCAGCGCTTGCTGCTGGAGACCAGCTGGGAGGCGGTCGAGCGGGCCGGCATCGACCCGACCGCACTGCGCGGCACCGCGGCCGGTGTCTTCACCGGCGTGTCCAACCACGAGTACGCCTCGCTCACCCACCAGGGGCCCGAGGACGTCGAGGGCTACGTCCTGACCGGCAACACGCTGAGCATCGCGTCCGGCCGCATCGCGTACACCCTCGGGTTCGAGGGGCCCGCGGTGACGGTGGACACCGCCTGCTCGTCCTCGCTGGTGGCGATCCACCTGGCCGTCCAGGCGCTACGCAGCGGCGAGTGCGGCATGGCGCTCGCCGGCGGCGCGGCGGTCATGTCGACGCCCGGGATGTTCCTGGAGTTCAGCCGCCAGCGCGGGCTGTCCCCGGACAGCCGCTGCAAGTCCTTCGCGGCCGCGGCCGACGGCGTGATCTGGGGCGAGGGCGTCGGCATGCTGCTGCTGGAGCGGCTCTCCGACGCCCAGGCCGCCGGACACCCGGTGCTCGCGGTGATCCGCGGCACCGCGATCAACCAGGACGGCAAGAGCAGCCAGCTCACCGCCCCCAACGGGCCCGCGCAGCAGCGGGTGATCCGGGCCGCGCTGGCCAACGCCCGGCTGTCGGCCGACCAGGTCGACGCGGTCGAGGCGCACGGCACCGGCACCCGGCTCGGCGACCCGATCGAGGCCCAGGCCCTGCTGGCCACCTACGGCCGGGCCCACGCCACCGAACAGCCGCTCTGGCTCGGCTCGTTGAAGTCCAACATCGGCCACACCCAGGCCGCCGCCGGCGTCGGCGGCGTCATCAAGATGGTCCAGGCGATGCGCCACGGCGTGCTGCCCCGCACCCTGCACGTGGACCAGCCCACGCCGCACGTCGACTGGGAGTCCGGCGCCGTCGAACTGCTCACCGAGGTCCGGCCGTGGCCCGAGACCGACCACCCGCGCCGCTCCGCCGTCTCCTCCTTCGGCATCAGCGGGACGAACGCCCACCTGATCCTGGAGGCGGCACCGGAGAACGCCGTCGAGGAGGACGAAGCCTCCGAGGTGCTGCCGCCGCTGCTGCTCTCGGCCCGGAACGAGTCGGCGCTTCGCGAACAGGCGGCGCGGCTGGGCGAGTTCCTCGAAACAGTGACGGACGTCGACCGGATCGCGCGGGCCGCCCGCGTGCTCGCTTCCGGACGGGCGAAGCTGCGGCACCGGGCGGTGGTGTTCGGTGCCGACCGGGAGGAACTGCTGGCCGGCCTGGCGGCTGTGGCCGAGGGAACGTCCAGCCCGCAGGCCGTCCAAGGGACGGTACGCGGCGGCAAGCTCGCCTTCCTGTTCACCGGACAAGGAGCACAACGACTC
>NZ_JBIRFA010000038.1:0-75253 GCF_044327205.1 Kitasatospora sp. NPDC018058
TTTTTTTTTTAACTGGGCGTTTTTTATTTTTTAAAATTTGGCGGGGGGGGGGGCCCCCCGGGGGGGGGCCCCCCCCCCCCCCGCCCCCCCCGGGGGGGGGGGGGGGGGGGCGGGCCCCCCCCCCCCCCGGCGCCGCATTTCATCGCCATTCCCATGGAGGCGGGATTCTCGTGCACGAAATAGCGCCGACCACGGCGCGCGACCATTCCGTCGTCTTCGCCCCGCGCATTCAGGACCTGCTCACCAGGGACGGGAAAGTATTCCGGATCGACGCCACCACGGTCGGCGTCTCCGACTGCGACCTGACGGCCCGTATCGTCGCGGCGCGCCCCGTGCTGTCGACGGAGCGCTCGGTCTACAAGCCCGCCGCCGGCGCCGACATCCCCCACGACAGCGCGACCCGGACGATCCGCGCGCTCGGGCAGGACGTCATGGCCGGCATCCGGACGCCGCCGCCCCCGGCACGCGGGCTGTCCGGCGGCTGGCCCTACGCGGCCACCTCGTACCTGCGCCGGTGGCTCTTCGCCTCCGACCCGCTGCCGGTCTCCCTGCTGTCCAAGCGCGGGATCACCCGCTCCGACACGCTCTCCCGGCTCGTCGACCGCGCCGTCACCGCCTGGCCGGGATCCGAGGCCCACGGCACGTCCACCGTACTCGCCGAGCTGATCCGCGGCGCCGCCGGCACCCAGGAGCGCAGGCAGGCCATCGCGATGTACCGGCGGGCGACGGCCACCCTCTGCGACGGCGTCGCCGCCCTCACCGGCAACGCCCTGTGGCTCATGGGGCGGACCGGGCGGACGGGGCAACCCGAGACCGACCTCACCGCGGCCCTGTGGGAGACCCTGCGGCTGCTCCCGCCCGCCTGGATGCTCTACCGCAAGGGCGGCGGGGCGTACACCGGACTGCACCCCGAGATCCGCCCCGAGGACAACGTCGCACTCCTCCCGCTGCTGATGCACCGCCACCCGGACTACTGGTCCGACCCGCTGGAGTTCCGGCCCGAACGGTGGGCCGGCGTGGCGGACCCGGAGAAGACACCGGGATTCATGCCGTTCGGCTTCGACGGCGCCCGCTGCTGGGCCAAGCACCTGGTCGTGCCGCTGGCCGAGCGCCTGCTGACCGTCGCCCTCGACCATCGGCTCACCATCCGCGCGCCCCGCCAGGACGCGCCCGTTCCCCTGCGCTCCCTGCTCTCCGTACGGTTCGAGGCGGAAGTCGGGGCATGAGTCAACCGCCCGGGAGCACCAAGCACCCCGACCCCACGGGACACCCCATGGAATCGCCCACGCTGGCCGCCTGGGTCGGCGACGTCGACGGCTTCGCCGGCCGCCGGTGGCAGCGCGAGCCCGCCGTCTTCACGCCGGAGACACTCGCCTCCCCGTTCGACCTCGACGCCCTGGACGCCGCCTTCGACGGCGGACTGCTGCGCACCCCCTACCTGGAGATGGTCCGCTCCGACAAGGTCACCATCCCGACCGAGGCCTTCACCACCTCCCGCGTGGTCAACGGCGTCCGCTACGACGGCTTCGCCGACCGCGCGAAGGCCCTCGCCCTGCTGCGCACCGGGGCGACCCTGCTGCTGCGCTGCGTCGACCAGTGGCACCGACCCACCGGCGAGCTGGTGGCCCGGCTGTCCGATGAACTGGACCGGCGGGTGGAGGCGTTCTTCTTCGTCACGCCCGCAGGCGCCCAGGGGCTCGCGGTGCACCGGGACGACGCCGACGTGTTCGTCCTCCAGGCGGCCGGACGCAAGACCTGGTACGTCCACGCCGCGCCGGCGGCGGCGGACTGGCGACTGGGAGAACTCCCGGACGGCGAGCGCTCCCCGCTGCTCCTGAACACCGTCCTCGAACCCGGCAGCGTGCTCTACGTCCCCCGCGGCTTCGCGCACCGCGCGGTGGGCGCCGCCGGCCTCTCCGCCCACCTGTCACTGACGATCCGCGACCTCTCCGTGCAGGACCTGCGGGCGACCCTGGCGGAGCGGCTGTGCGAGGGGCTGGACCTCCCGGCCCGTCCCCTGGGCGAGGCCGCGATCGCCGAGGCCTGCGCCGCGCTGCTCGGCCACGCCCGGGCGCGACTCGACACCACCGCCCCGGAGGAGGTGCTGGGCGCCGCCCGCGCCGCCCGGGAGCGGCGGCCCGTCGCGAGGACGGAGGCGGAGACGCTAGCCGGGGCCGCCCGTGACTGGGAGACCGGTGAACCGGCCGCCGGGCGCGCCGGGTTGGCCTCCGTCGGCCGCACCTGGCGCAGGCTGCGCTCGGCGGCACGCACGGCGCACTGACCCCACCGGCGGGACGGCACCGCGGCAGCTCCGGCGGGCGGTCAGTCGGTCGGCGGGAAGGTCACGTGCTCGCCGCACCGGACCAGGAAGCGCCAGGACTCCTCCTCCGAACCCGTCGGCAGGACGTCGATCCTGATCCCGTGGTCCAGGGTGATCCGCAGATCGCCCTCGGGCGCCCGGTCCACCGACAGCACCCGGGGCGCTTCCCTGCTCAGGAACTCCCGCAGGGCATCGGCGCCGCGGTCGTAGCGGAGCCGGTCGCCCCCGCCCTGGACCCGTACCAGGTCGTCGGAGCCGAGGAGGACCTTCCCGTGCCGGACGATCCGGAACGGGCACTGGGCGTGCACGGCGAAGCCGCTGCCCGTCGACACCTCGCCGGAGTCGCCGAGCGGCCATGAGATCATCTCGCCGAAGTCGACCACGCCCATGCCGCCGAACCGGTAGACGTCGACCCATACTTCGCCGACCAGGCGCCGCAGTACCAGGTCCTCCGCGCTCCCGCGGTCACCGGGTTCCTCGTTGATTCGCATACCCGCCATCGCGGTTCATCCGGCCCGCCGCGTCTCCCCGGTTTCCGCGCGGTGCCGGGCGGACGGCCGTTGCCGCCCGCCCGGCAGGAGCGCGGTACGGCGGACTGCGGCCGCAGCCGATCCGCACGCGGGCAGCCCTCACCGCCGGGTGGGCAGGTGGGGTCGACAGCGGTGCCGGTGGGCTCTCTGCGAGGGGCGGGCTGCCGGTGCGGACCCCGATCCTGGCAGCGGTCCGCAGGGCCGTCCGGCGTGTCCCGGCCAGTCTCACCCGATCAGGGCGATTCCGTGTCGGTGACGGCTGGTTGGTGAATGTCGATCACCGGTTAGGTCCGCTATGTTCGATTCCGGGAGGGGGTGGGGCACACTGCTCGGCATGTGATCTGACGATCAGAAGGATTCCCCGCCCAAGCCCGTCCTGCCGGACTTCCTCGCAGCCCTGGCCATCGGGCCGGAGGCGGCGGTGGAGGCGCGCTGGAAGGGAATCATCCCGTTGTGGGAGTGGAGGCGGCGGGCTGCGGGGCACGGTCCCGGCAGCTGCTGCGACGGCCTGGTGCGCCTGCTGAAGGCCTCCCACTCCGAGCCCCGGCTGCGCCGGCTCCTCCCCTGGACCAGCCACTACAACCTGTGCTTCAGCCTGTCGACGACCTTCCCGTGGGTGCCCGACGGCATCCCGTTCACCGAGCCGCTGTACGGCGGCGGCTGCTGCGTGCGGCACCCGTACAGTTTGGACGTGATCGGCACGCCCGGCACCCCGGAGGAGGCCGTCGCCCTGCTGGTCGAGCACCTCCCGCCGGACCTCGGGCCGGTGTTCAACCACCCGCCGGAGCCGCATCCGTAGAGCCACGGGCAGGGCAGGATCACGGAGTCGGCGGTTCGAGGGCGAGGACGGACGGGGTGGTGCCCGGGGCGGCGAGCCGGAGCAGCCCGTGGCCGATGCCGGCCAGGCCGACCATGAGGGAGGGGCTGTGGACCCCGTACGGAAGGCCGCAGGCCCAGCCCCGGGCCTCCAGCGCGTCGAGGGTGGCGTGGGCCTGCCGCTCGGCGGTGGCCTGCCAGGAGCCGCCGGCGAGGTGGAGGGCCTCCAGGTTGCCGAGATCGCCGTGGCAGAGCGAGGAGTTGTGGCCGAAGCCCTCCCGCAGGACCGTACCGAGCGCGGTGTCGCGTTCGGCGAGGAGCGACTCGCTCGCCTCGGGCAGGAGTCGGGCGAGGGCGGTACGGGCCAGCGCGATGCCCGAGGCGCCGTGGCACCAGAGCGCGGGGTAGCCGGGGCCGTCGGGGCCGCCGTCCTCGCGGACGTCGCGCCAGTTGGCGGCGGCGGCGTCGAACAGGGTGCGCTCGTACGCGACGGCGGCGAGGGCGAGTCGGGGCAGGCGGGGGTCACCGAGTCGGTGTCCGGCCCGGGCCAGGGCCCAGGCGATGCCGGAGCCGCCGTGGGCGAAGCCCGCGAGCGGGCGGGTGGCAGTGCCGGCCAAGGAAGCGGGCAGCCAGCCGGCGCCACCCTCGGGGTGCGGGGCGGATGCCTGGACGAGGCGTTCGGCACAGGCCGCGAGCGCGTCGGTGACGGCGGGCCCGGGGCGGACGGCCACCCAGGCGAGCAGGCCGCCGATGGTGCCCGCGTTCCCGGCGAGGAGGTCGTACTGGGTGTCGCCGGCCGCGGTCGCCGCGATGCGGTCGAGGACCAGGGAGCCGAGCGAGTCGAGTTCGGAGTCCGGATGGTGGGCGGCGAGTTGGGCGAGTGCGTAGAGCACGCCGCCGGTGCCGGACAGGCCGCCGCCGAGGCGGTCGACGCGCCGCCGGATCTGCCGACGGAGCGTCAGTTCGGCGGCGGAGGCCGCCGCCCGGTGTTCGCGGTCACCGGTGGCGGTGGCGAGCTGGTGGAGGAAGAGGGCCACCCCGGCCGTGCCGCTGTACAGGTCGGGGCCGAGTTCGGCGGGTGCCCAGCGGCCGGGCGGGGCCCAGTTGGGCCCGGTCCAGGCGAGGTCGACGCTGCCCCGGTAGGCCTCGCGGAGCAGCTGCTCACCGGCCTCGACGGCCTCGACGAGGGCGCGGGCCGCCAGATCCGCATCCGGCTCGGCGCGCCCCTGCCCCGGCTCAGCGGGCACGTCGCGCCGGGCGGCGGCGACCGGTCGGCTCGGCTCGCGCGCCCCGTCGGCCGTCGTCACCGAGAGCCGCAGGAGCTGGAGTTGGCGGGCGAGGTCCTCCTCACCGAGGGCGTCCGCCTTGGCGAGCGCGAGGTCGAGGGCGGGTCGGTCGGTGATGCCCGGGATGAGGGCGCCGGTGGACGACCGGGCGTCGACGCTGTCGGGGCGGATGGTGAAGACGGGGACGTCGCCGCGCCACAGGTCGGCGCGCTCGTGGGCGACGAAGGCGAGAGCGTGCTCCTCCCAGCCGACGAGCGCCCAGATCCGGTCGAGGTGGCGGTCCTGGTCGAGGGCGTCGCGCAGGAGGTCGGGGTGGCAGGCGGTGTTGAGCAGACTGCGGTACTCGTACGTGTCACGGCGCAGGAGGCGCGTCTCGTCGGCCGCGAACGCGCGCAGCAGAGAGCGGAGTTGCTCCCTGTCGGCGGCAAGCAGCCGATAGGCCTCGGTAAAGCCGTCCTCCAACTCCCCCAGGCGGTCGGCCAGTCGCAGCGGCCGCCCGGCCGGAGCGGGTCGGCTGCCTGGTGCTTCCACCGGCAACCTCCGGTATTCCAGACGGAGTTCGTCCGTCCCCTGGCCGACCAGGACGGGCGCGGGGCGGGGCGGGAGGCTGGACGGGTCCCAGCCGAGGGCGGAGAGGTCGGTGCCGCCGTTGCCCTCGTCCCACATCCGTTCGGGGAGCAGGCCGGAGCGCAGCACCGAGTGTCGGGCCTGGTGGCGGGCGAGCCGCTCGGACTCGGACAGGTCCTTGGTGGGCTCGCGCAGGTCGGGGTGGAGGACCGCCTCCAGGTCGATCAGCACGGGCTGGTCCCGGACGGCGAGCAGGTTCTGGGCGTGGCAGTCCACCGCGTCGAGGACGTACATCAGCGCGGCGAGGGTGCCGGCGCGGTGGTAGAAGGCGCTCAACTCGTCGGCGTCGCGGGCTGGTTCGGCGGAAATGTGCTCCACCCAGCCGTAGCCGTCGCGGGCCAGGTGGGTGAGGTCGCGCAGGGGCAACCGCAGCTGCGGGTTGAGCCAGTGCAGGATCTGCTGGACGTGGGTCTCGGCGCCGAGCGGCCGCGGCTTGTAGACGATCCGCAGGCCGCGCTCGAAGCACAGTGAACTGACCGTGGCACCACCGCGGTGCGGGTCGCCGAGGCCGGTGGCGAGTCGGGTGAGCCGGCCGAGCGGGCAGCCGTCGGCGAAGGTGCGGGCGAGGGCGGGCAGGTCGGCGGCGAGGCGGCGGAACAGGGTGAGGGTGGTGCCCGTCCACTGCTCGGCGGCGATGGTGAGGCGGAAGGCCAGGACGGGGTACTCGGCGAGGAGTCGGAGCGCCCGCTCGGGCCGGGTGAGCCGGTCGAGGAAGTCGCGGTAGCGCGACTCGGGGGTGTCGCCGGTCAACTCGCCGGTGAGGCGGGCGACATGGAGTTCGGTGATGACGGTCCGGGTCGCCATCCCGTGGGCGGTGGCGGTGAGCGCGGGGAGGGCGAGCGCCGCCAGCTCCTCGGGGGTGCCGAGGGCGGGGGCGCCCAAGGCGGCCAGTCCGGCGCACAGACGGTCGCGGGCGTCGGCGAGCAGCGGGGCGACGAGGCGGGCGAACTCGTGCTCCTCGGGGACGTCCAGGGTGGCCGCCCGGACGAACGCGGTAGCGAGTTGCTCGGCCCACGAGTGGGACCCCAGACGGGCGGCGAGCGCGTCCGGGTGCTCGGCGAGGAGGGCGCGCACGGCGTCCGGGTCGAGGGCGTCGGCCGCGAGGCGGCGCGCGAACCAGTCGGCCCGGTCGAACGGCGCCTGGGCGTGCCAGCGCTCCAGCTTCCGGGCGGCGCGCTCACGGCGTTCGGTGCGGTCGGCGTCATCGACGGGCTCCGCATCGGGCCCTTCCGGCGCCCGGCCGCGGGCGCTCAACGGGACGGCTCGGGCGGCAGCCCGCAGGAGTTCGGACGCGTCGACCACGGGGCGGTGCTGCCTCTCTGCTCTGTCTGCTCTGCGCTGTCCCTCGAACGGGGCGTGAAGTACCCAGTCCGGCGCGGACCCCGGCCGTAACGACCGGGACCGGGGTCCGCGCCGGGCCCCGGGCTCAGTAGCTGCAGACGCGCCCGCAGCTGGACCAGCCGTCACAGGTGGAGTTCCGCACCGCGGCGGTCACGTAGAGCTCGTCCGAGAGCTCCCCGGCCGGGTGGACCTGGTGGCCCTGGCCGAGGGTGAGCCGGAAGTCCTCGTCCTTGAGTGCGCGAACCTGCTCAGCCGTGGGCTGCATGCTGCCTCCTCAAAACGTTCGGGTCCGGCACGGGTGTGCCGGATTCGGATCGTGGCAGCGCCCCTCGCGGCGCACCAGTGGCATGCACACCACCGGTCCTTGTTTCGGTCAGGATCGAACCGACGGGAGCCCGGCCGCCCCGCCCCGTCCCCCATGGCCGAGCACCGCCCGTGCCCGCCGCCCGACCGTTCGGGAGGCCCTGCACACCTGGCCGAAATACAGGCGGTTGCGCCCAGGTGGACCGCAGCCCGGTTTGAACCGGCCGCTCCTGTGGCAGCGCCCCGTACCGGAGGTCACGATGGAGACCCGAGCGCCCCCAGCCCGATCGGAGTGCGATGAGCGAGCAGCACAATCTCGTCCTGCTGACCTTTCCCGGCGCCACCACCTGGCGCTCGGCCTTCGACGAGGCGCAGCACCTGCCGGGCCTGCGGCTGGCGGCGGCACTGGAGCGCAGTGCCGACGGCGTGCTGGCGGTGCGGGACACGTACGCCAAGGGCGCGGGGGTGGCCACCGTCGGCTCGGGGCTGCTGGGCGGGCTGGTGGGGCTGCTCGCCGGCCCGGTCGGGATGCTGCTGGGGTTCGCGGCGGGCGCGGCGCTGGGCAATGCGGCCGAGGAGCGTTACGCGAACGAGGCCGGTGCCGCGTTGATCGTGCTGTCGCCCCGAGTGCCGGACGGCGGCGCGCTGATCGCCCTGGAGATGCGGGAGGCCTCCCCCGGCCCGGCCGACGAACTGGCCGCCGAGCACCGGGTGATGGTCGAGCGGATCGACGAGCAGACCTTCACCGAGCAGGTCCGGGCGGCGGAGAAGAAGGCCGAGGAGCAGAAGGCCGGGGAGCAGAAGGCCCGGGAGTAAGGGCGAAGAGGGGGACGGGGAGTCCTGAGCTCAGGCCATCCGGTACAGCACCGGCATCGAGCCCGTCCGGTTCCGTCGATGCCACACGTGTCACTCCGCCCGCAGCGCGTCCACCGTCCGCGCCCGCGCCGCCCGTACGGCGGGCAGCAGGGCACCGAGCAGGGCGATCAGCACCCCGCCGAGGCCGAGCAGGAGGAGCGTCGCCGTGCCGAAGACGTCCAGGGCGGAGGCCGGGAAGTTCAGCCCGGCGCTGTGGCCCATCGCGGGCACCGTCACGCCGTGCAGCAGCAGCCCCACCGGCAGGCCGATCGCGCCGCCGACCGCTCCGACCAGCAGCACCGAGGCGAGGACGACGCCCACGGTCTGCGCCGGGGTCATGCCGAGGGCCTTGGTGACGCCCATGTCCCGGGTGCGCTCGCGGGTCTCCAGCACGACGGTGTTGAACACCCCGAGCCCGGCGACCGCGACCAGGAGCACGGTCAGGGTGGCGGTGAGCGAACTGAGCGCGAGGGCCGAGTCGGCGGTGTGCTGCGGCAGGCCGTTCTCGGCGGTCTGGCCGAGCGGGGCGAGCGCGCTGCCGAGGGCGGTGGCGTAGGCGGCGTGGTCAGTGCCGGGCTTGAGCTTGACGAACCACTGGTCGGGCACGGGCGCTGTACCGCCCTGGAGGCTCGCGGCGTCGGTGAACAGCTCGTTGGTCTGCACGTGCGGGTCGAAGACCTCGCCGACGATCCGGACGGTGACCGGTCGGCCGTGGGTGGTGAAGGTCACCTGGTCGCCGAGCTTCACCGAGGCCTCGGTGAGGAAGGTGACGGGGGCGACGGCCTCGCCCGGGCCCTGGTACCAGCGGCCGGAGACCATCCGGTAGCCGGCCCAGGAGGAGTCGCCCCGGAACACGGTCACCGTGGCGGTCCCGGCGACGCCGGGGACCGTGACGTCCTCCGTCCCGACACCGTAGTAGGCCGCGGTGCCCGGCTGGGCGGTCAGGGCGGCGGTGACGGCGGCCGGGTCGGCCCCGGCCGGCTTCGCCGGAACCGCCCCGGGTGGACCGACCTGCCGTACGGGCTCCACCAGGACGTCCGCGCCCGCGTGGTTCTTCGCCTCCTGCACCCAGTTCAGCGTCCCGCCCATGCCGACCGCGAACACCGCGGCCGCCGTGCCGAACAGCACGGCCGCCAGCATCCCGGCGGCCCGGGCCGGGCGGGCGAAGGGCTGGGCGAGGCCGAGGCCGAGCGGCCGGGGCAGCGGCAGCCGGGCCGCCAGGGCGGCGGCCCGCCGGGCGACGGCGTCGCGCCGGGTGCCGCCCGCCGTACGGCCGACGGCCAGTGCGTCCACGGTGCGCAGCCGTCCGGCGCGGGCGGCGGCCGCCCAGGCGACCAGGGCGACGGCGGCCAGCGTCCCGCCCGCCACCGCGACGTCCACCCAGGGCGCGACGCCCGAGGCGTTGGTGCCGTAGAGGTTCCCGGCGGTGGCGAGCACCGGGACGGTCAGCACATTGCCGACCACCACCCCGAGCAGGGTGCCGACGGTGGCCGGGACCAGCGCCTGGGCGACGTACGCGCGCACCACCTGGCCGGGGGTGCAGCCGATCGCCTTGAGCACCCCGATCCGCCGGGTGGCCGTGCCGACGGCGCCGGCCACCACATTGCCCGCGACCAGCACCGACATCGCCATGCCGAGCAGGCCGAAGGCGACCATGAAGGGCAGGAACAGCGCGGTGTTGCGGTCCGAGCCCTGCTTGGCGGTGAGCCAGGACTGGGCGCCGGTGAGCGCCCCGGCGGGCGCGGCGGAGGCGACGGCGGCCCGATCGGCGGTCATCGCGTCGGCGGTGCCGGCCTGGGCGAAGCGGTAGAGCATCTCATAACCGGGGGTGGTGCCGGGCGCGGTGAGGGCGGGGATGGCGTCCGGGGTGACCCAGGCGTCGGACGTACGGCTGACGGACCGGGCGAGGCCGACGACCGTCAGCGAGGGCGCGCCCGGCAGGGCGGGCAGGCGGAGGGTTCCGCCGATCGGCACGCCCGGGTTCCCGTACCCGGCGGCGAGCACCACCTCGCCCGGCTCGGTCGGCCAGCTCCCCTGCATCAGCGTGACGTCGTCGACGCCGCCGGCGGCCGAGGCGCGGCCGGTGAGCGTCATCGGCGACATCGTCAGGCCCGCCGGGACGGAGGAACCGGGGCCCGGCTCGGGGTCGACGGTGACGGTGCGAAAGGGGCCGGCGGTGGCCGTCACCCCGGCGGCGTGCCCGGTGGCGGCGAGCTGGTCGGCGCTCGCCCGAGTGCCGTCGAAGCGCGCGGTGAGGTGAGCGCCGTGCTGGCCGTCGAAGGCCTGGTCGAAGGGGGCCTCGGAGGCGACCAACAGCGAACCGCCGAGGACGGAGCAGGTGGTGGCCACCATCGCGGCCAGCCCGACCGCGACCGACTGGGTCCGGCGCCTGCGCACCCCGGCGCGGACGACGCGGCCGAGCGCGGTCATGCCGCCACCTCCGCCGAGCTCGCCGAGTCCGACTCGACCCGGCCGTCCCGCATCCGGACCGTGCGGGTGGCACAGTCCTCGGCGAGCTTGAGGTCGTGGGTGACGATCAGGATGGTCTGGCCGTCCTGGTGCAGCTCGCGGAACAGCTCCTTGACGTCCTCGCCGGAGGCCGAGTCCAGCGCACCGGTCGGCTCGTCCGCCAGCAGCAGGGTCGGTCGGTTCATCAACGCCCGCGCCACTGCGACGCGTTGGCGCTCGCCGCCGGAGAGCCGGCCCGGGTGGGCGCGGGCGTGCCGGTCGATGCCGAGCGACTCCAGCAGCTCGGCGGCCCGGTACCGGGCGTCGGAGCGCGGGACGCCGGCCAATTCGCCGGCCAGCACCACGTTGTCGGCCACCGTGAGGTCGTCCAGCAGGTTGAAGAACTGGAACACCATGCCGATCGTGCCGCGCCGGTAGCGGGCGGAGGCCTTCTCGTTCAGCCGGTCCACCCGGACCCCGGCCACGGTGACCGTCCCCGCGCTCGGCCGGTCCAGCCCGGCGACCAGGTTCAGCAGGGTGGACTTGCCGCTGCCGGACGGGCCGAGCACCGCCACCGACTCCCCCGCCCGCACGCTCAGCGTCACCCCGTCCAACGCCGCCCGCACGCCCTCGTAGTGGCGGCTCACACCGCTCAGCTCGATCACCGGATCGCTGCTCATGTCCCCGCTCCTCGCCGTGTTCCGCCTGGTGACGAGGAAGAAGGTACGAACGGGCGGCCCGCACCCGCGTCCGCCGCCGACGGCATCTTCCGTACCGCGTCGGGCGGACCTCACGCGGCGTCATCCTTCCGAGGTAGTCGCCCGGTGTACGGGCTGCCGCCGGACGCGGGGCTGTCCCGGGCGGCGGCCGACCGTCACAATGTCCCGGTGATCAAGGTGCTCAACCACCCGGCGGTGCAGCGGCTGCGCACGGCGGCGGCCCGACTGAGCGGCGACCCGGGCGCGGCTCCCCCGCCCCGGCCGACCCGGCGCGGCCAGCTCTTCGACGCGCTCCTGGCCCTCTTCCTCGCCTTCACCTCCGGCCGCTACGCCACCATCGCGGGCCACCCGCGAGACGGCACCTGGCACGGGGTGCTGTTGCTCGTCCCGCTCGTCCCGCTGCCGCTGGTGCTGCGCCGCCGCTATCCGCTTCCGGTGCTGTGGACGGTGCTGCCGGCCGCGTTGCTGGTGCGGTCGCAGTCCCAGGACATCGCGTACTCAGCGGGTGTCGCGGTGATCGTCGCCGCCTACAGCGCGGCCGCGTACGGGCGCCGGCCGGCCGCCGTGCTGCCCAACCTGCCGGTCGCCGCCGCCGCGTTGGTGGTGCTGTTCAACGACGCCAAGCTGCCGCACTTCTCGAACGGGGTGATCGCCGTCCTGGTCCTGGTGCCGGTGTTCGCGGTCGCCTACGAACTGCGGATGTGGCGCCGCCGGGTGAACGAGGGGCGGGAGCGGCTGTCCGCCCTGGAAAGCGCGCAGCTGGCCGCGCTGCAGCGTGCGGTGGAGCTCGAACGGGCGCGCATCGCCCGGGAGTTGCACGACGTCGTGACCCACAACGTGAGCATGATGACGATCCAGGCCGGGGCCGCCCGCAAGATCCTGGACACCGCCCCGGACAAGGCCCGCGCGGCGATGGCCGCGGTGGAGTCCGGCGGGCGCGCGGCGATGACCGAACTGCGGCACGTGATGGGCCTGTTGACAATCGACGAGGGCACCGGGGACAACCCGGCAGCCAGCGCCGACCTCAGCCCGCAGCCCGGCCTCGGCCGGCTCGACGCCCTGGTCGAGGGCGTCCGGCAGGCCGGCCTGCCGGTGGAGCTGACCGTGCGCGGCGAGCGCCGGGCCGTCCCACCCGGGGTCGAACTCGCCGCTTATCGGGTCGTCCAGGAGGCGCTGACCAACACCGTCAAGCACGCGGGCGGCGCCGACGCCGCGGTCACCGTCGAGTACGCCCCCGACCGCCTGCGGGTGGAGGTCACCGACACCGGCGGCCGCCCCACCGGTGCCGCCGCCACCGGCAACGGGCGCGGCCTGCTCGGGCTGCGCGAACGCCTCGCCGTCTACGGCGGCACACTGCATACCGGTCCCCGGCCACGCGGTGGCTACCGCGTCACGGCCTCGATACCGCTGGAGAGTTGATGAACGAACAGCCGTTGCGCGTGGTGGTGGCCGACGACCAGGCCCTGGTCCGGACCGGGTTCCGGCTGATCCTGGAGTCCGAGGGGATCGAGGTGGTCGCCGAGGCCGAGGACGGCGAGCAGGCGGTCGCCGCCGTCCGCCGGACCAGACCGGACGTGGTGCTGATGGACATCCGGATGCCCGGCCTGGACGGATTGGAGGCCACCCGCCGGATCCTCGCCGACGGTGCGCAGGACGCACCCCGGGTGATCATGCTGACCACCTTCGACCTGGACCACTACGTCTACGCCGCGATGGCCGCCGGGGCCAGCGGCTTCCTGCTCAAGGACGTCACCCCGGAGCACCTGGCCGCCGCCGTCCGGCTGGTCCGCACCGGCGACGCGCTGCTCGCGCCCGCGATCACCCGCCGCCTGGTCGAGCGCTTCGCCCGCCCGGCGCCCCCGGAGGCCGCCGCCCCGCACCGCGAGCTGGCCACCCTCACCCCGCGCGAGTTGGAGGTGATGACACTGCTCGCCCGGGGCCTGAGCAATGCCGAGCTGGCCGCCCGGCTGCAGCTCTCCGAGGCCACGGTGAAGACCCATGTGGCCCGGATCCTCGGCAAGTTGGGGCTGCGGGACCGGGCCCAGGCGGTGGTCGCGGCGTACGAGACCGGGCTGGTCAGCGCGGGCTCCGCGCCCGATCCGCGCTGACCCGCGACAACACGCAATGGGAGCCCGGGGGTCGATGCCCCCGGGCTCCCGTCTAGGTCAGCCCTGTCACACCAGGTCGAAGCGGTCCGCGTTCATGACCTTGACCCAGGCCGCGACGAAGTCCGACACGAACTTCTCCTTGGCGTCGTCGCTCGCGTACACCTCGGCGACGGCCCGCAGTTCGGAGTTCGAGCCGAAGACCAGGTCGGCGCGGGTGCCGGTCCACTTGACCCGGCCGGAGGCGTCCCGGCCCTCGAAGGTGTGCGCGTCCTCCGAGGTGGACTTCCAACTGGTGCCCAGGTCCAGCAGGTTGACGAAGAAGTCGTTCGTCAGCACGCCCGGGGTCGCGGTGAGGACACCGTGCGCGGACTGCTGGTGGTTGGCACCCAGCACGCGCAGACCGCCGACCAGGACGGTCAGCTCGGGCGCGCTGAGGCCCAGCAGGTTCGCCTTGTCGAGCAGCAGGAACTCGGCCGGCAGCCGGTTGCCCTTGCCGACCCAGTTGCGGAAGCCGTCGGCCTTCGGCTCCAGTGCGGCGAAGGACTCGGTGTCGGTCAGCTCCTGCGGGGCGTCCACCCGGCCGGGCGAGAACGGCACCTCGACGGCGAGGCCGGCCGCCTTCGCGGCCTGCTCGATGCCGACGCCGCCGGCCAGCACCACCAGGTCGGCCAGCGAGACCTGCTTGTCGCCGGCCTGCGCGTTGAACTCCGCCTGCACGCCCTCCAGGGCACGCAGCACGGTGGCCAGGCGGTCGGGCTCGTTGACCTCCCAGCCGGCCTGCGGCTGCAGCCGGATCCGGCCGCCGTTGGCTCCGCCGCGCTTGTCGCTGCTGCGGAAGGAGGAGGCCGCGGCCCAGGCGGTGGAGACCAGCTCGGAGACCGACAGGCCGGTGGCGGCGATCCGCCGCTTGAGGTCGGCGACGTCCGCCGGCTCGACGTTCCCGTACGAGACGGCCGGCAGCGGGTCCTGCCAGAGCAGTTGCTCGCTCGGGACCTCCGGGCCGAGGTAGCGCACGATCGGGCCCATGTCGCGGTGGGTCAGCTTGAACCAGGCGCGGGCGAAGGCGTCGGCGAACTGGTCCGGGTTCTCCAGGAAGCGGCGGGAGATCGGCTCGTAGACCGGGTCGAAGCGCAGCGACAGGTCGGTGGTGAGCATGATCGGGACGTGCCGCTTGCTCGGGTCGTGGGCGTCCGGGACGGTGCCCTCCCCGCCGCCGTCCTTCGGCTTCCACTGGTGGGCGCCGGCCGGGCTCTTGGTGAGCTCCCACTCGTAGCCGAACAGCGTCTCGAAGAAGCTGTTGTCCCAGGTGACCGGGGTGGGCGTCCAGGCGCCCTCGAGGCCGCTGGTGATCGCGTCGCCGCCGACACCGGTGCCGAAGGCGCTCCTCCAGCCGAGGCCCTGCTGCTCGATCGGCGCGGCCTCCGGGTCCGGGCCGACGTTGTCCGCCGGGCCGGCGCCGTGGGTCTTGCCGAAGGTGTGGCCGCCGGCGATCAGCGCGACGGTCTCCTCGTCGTTCATCGCCATCCGGTAGAAGGTCTCGCGGATGTCGCGGGCGGCGGCGATCGGGTCCGGGTTGCCGTTGGGGCCCTCGGGGTTGACGTAGATCAGGCCCATCTGGACGGCGGCCAGCGGGCTCTCCAGCTCGCGGTCACCGGTGTAGCGCTTGTCGTCCAGCCAGGTGGTCTCCGGGCCCCAGTAGACGTCCTCGTCCGGCTCCCACTCGTCGACCCGGCCGCCGCCGAAGCCGAAGGTGTCGAAGCCCATGCCCTCCAGGGCGACGTTGCCGGCCAGGATCATCAGGTCGGCCCAGGACAGGCTGCGGCCGTACTTCTTCTTCACCGGCCAGAGCAGACGGCGGGCCTTGTCCAGGCTGGCGTTGTCCGGCCAGCTGTTCAGCGGGGCGAAGCGCTGCTGGCCGCCGCCGGCGCCGCCGCGGCCGTCGCTGATCCGGTAGGTGCCGGCGCTGTGCCAGGCCATGCGGATCATGAACGGACCGTAGTTGCCGTAGTCGGCCGGCCACCAGTCCTGCGAGGTGGTGAGCACTTCCTGGATGTCGCGCTTGACGGCCGGGAGGTCGAGGGAGTTGAAGGCCTCGGCGTAGTCGAAGTCCCCGCCCAGCGGGTTGGCCACGGCGGGGTTCTTGGCCAGGATCTTCAGGTTCAGCCGCTCCGGCCACCACTGGCGGTTCCCGCCGCCCTGGGTGGGGTGAAGCGCGCGCCCGTGGTTGACCGGGCAGCCCTCCGCGCTCGCCTCAACGCCGGTTGCATCGTGGTTCTCAGACATGGGAATCCTTCCCTACAAGGCGGATCACGGTGTCTATCTGCTACCTACGGCACCAACTGCTGCTACCGCTGTGTACTGCTGCTACTACCGGGTATCGCTGTCTATTGCTGTGTGCTGCTGCTACCCAGGCTAGCGCCGGAGCCGATCCTACGATGGACGCAATCCAAGTCAAGAAAGACACCAAATTCATATCCGTTCGGGAACCGGACCATGGAGGATGTGTATTGGTAAACTCCGGTCTCCCCCATGACCTGAATAGGTGAACCGATATGAGTGACCTGCTGGAGCGGCTGCGCGGGCGCGGCTGGCGCCTCACCTCCCAGCGGCGCGTCGTCGCCGAGGTCCTGGACGGCGAGCACGTGCACCTGACCGCGGACGAGGTGCACGCCCGGGCGGCCGAACGCCTCCCGGAGATCTCCAGAGCGACCGTCTACAACACCCTCGGCGAACTGGTCACCCTCGGAGAGGTCGTCGAGGTCTCCACCGACGGGCGCGCCAAGCGCTACGACCCCAATGCGCACCACCCGCACCAGCACCTGGTCTGCACCGGCTGCGGCGCCATCCGCGACGTCCACCCGATCGGCAACCCGCTCGCCGACCTCCCGGCCGACCAGCGCTTCGGCTTCGCCGTCTCCGGCGCCGAGGTCACCTACCGGGGGCTCTGCCCGTCCTGCGCGGGCTGATCGTTTCGACTCCCCGCTTCGCCGTCCGGTCTTTCGCCCCAGAACCTGGATGTGCAGTGTCCTGGTTATGCGGATGGGCGAGGGAGTCGAGTGGGGCCTGCACTGCTGCCTCGCGCTGGCCTGGCTGGGCGACGAACACCCCGTCCCGACGGCCCGGTTGGCGGCCTGGTTCGACCTCCCGCCCGCCTACCTGACCAAGCGCCTACAGGCACTGGTCCGGGCCGGCATCCTCGGCTCCACCCCCGGCGCCCGGGGCGGCTTCCGACTGGGACGGCCGCCCGAACAGATCACGCTGATGGACGTGGTCGCCGCCATCGAGGGCCCCGACGACCTGTTCCGCTGCACCGAGATCCGGCAGCGCACCGAGGGCGCCGCGGCCGCCGCCGACGACTTCCGCCGCCCGTGCGGGGTGTCCACCGCGATGCGCCGCGCCGAACTGGCCTGGCGGCGCGAGCTCGCGGGGCAGACCGTCGCCGACCTGATGGCGGCCGCGCCCGTCGGGCGGCGGAGCGCACCCGGCGGCACTATGAGCGACTGACGGGCTGATCCACCCCCGTTTCCAGCCGTTTTCACCTGCGCGACTTCCTTGTGAGGAGAACCTGGATGTCTGATGTCCTGATTTCGGCCGTCGCGCTCGCGGTGCTGGCCTGGCTGGCGGGCGTCCGGGTCCGGTTCGAGACCGGGGAGACGGTCGACCGGACGGCGCCCGGGCACCGGCCACCACCGCGATCCACGTGTCGGGTGTGCCGCGCCCATGCGGTCGCGTGCTCGCTCGACTCCGTCGGCGGGCGGCAGTGGCTGGTGTGCCCTGATGATTGATGTATGCGTGTACAGGCGGATCACGGACCGGCTGACGCCCGCCACTCGGAGTTCGGGGTCACACCGCCGCACGTCGCGGCGCCCTCTGCGGCTGTCGGACTCCCGCCGCCGTCCGGGCGGATGCGCTCCGGCGTACTACCGATGGATCCGCCGCTCCTGGGGCCGCGTCGGTCCGCTTCGCCCGCCCGTGCCCGGCCGGTTCGCCGCGGCTTGCCGTTCGACCGGGCACACCGCCACCGGAGCGCGCGGTGAGGCTCCCGGGCCGCGGCGGGGCCACCCGGCGCCGGACGACCGGGCCGGGCGGGACGGAGCCGCAGGTGCCCGCCCCGCCGGCCTGGATACGCTGGCTGCCGGCCATCTATGTCGCGGCCATCCTGGCGCTGGAGCCGATCACTCCCGTGCAGTGGCCGGTGAGCTTTCTGCTCATCGCCCTGCCCGTCGTCGCCGCCTACGCCCACGGTCCCGCCTTCGTCGCCGCCGTCACGGTCTTCGCCGTGCTCTTCGAAGGCGTCCTGGCGGGCACTCCGTGCTGTGCCGGCCGCGACGTGGGTTATCTGTGGGAGCGCCACTACGTGGCCACCTACTTCTCCACGGCATTGGTCGGGATGCTGGGCGCCCTCCTGGCCGCCCACCGAACGCGCCGGGAACGCACCCTAGCCACCGTACGCTCGGTGGCCGAGACGGCGCAGCGCGTGCTGCTGCGTCCGGTCCCCCACCTCCTGGGCCGCATCGGCATCGAGACCTTGTACCTGTCGGCAGCCGCGGAGGCCCGGATCGGCGGCGACCTCTTCGAGGCGATGAGCACCGCACACGGTGTGCGCCTGCTGATCGGCGACGTCCGGGGCAAGGGTCTGCTCGCGGTGGAGACGGCCGCGGCGATGCTGGCCGCCTTCCGCGAGGCCGCCTACGACGAGCCCGATCTGCCCGCGATAGCGCGGAGATTGGAGAGGAGCATGAGCCGCCGGGCCGCCCAGCTCCCCGGCAGTGAGGAACGCTTCATCACCACTGTGCTCGCCGAGATCCCCGGCGACGAACCCGTGGTCCGCATCGTCAACTGCGGTCATCCGCCGCCGCTGCTCATCGACCGGGGCCGGGTCAGCGCACTGGCCCCGTGTGATCCGTCACCGCCTCTCAACCTCGGTGTGCTGCTCGGCGGCGACTACCACGTCGACGTGGAGCCCTTCCGTCCGGGCGACCGGCTGCTGCTGTACACCGACGGCGTGACCGAGACCCGCGACCGCACCGGAGCCTTCTACCCGCTCACCCAGCGTGTCCGCCACTGGACCGCCCTGCCGCCACGCGAGCTGCTGGACCGCCTGCACCAGGACCTGCTCGCGTACAGCCGAGCCGGCCTCGACGACGACATCGCCGTGCTCGTCGCGTACCGGCTCCCCGACGGGGAATAGCCGGGCCCACCCGCCGAGCCCGTCCGGGACGAGTGGAAGCGCGGGCTCGGCGGCAGCGACCGCGGCGGCGACACCGTGGGCGGCGGCGCCGGGCCACCACCCGCGGCAGCCCCTCACCGACGACCGCGCCGGCGCGGACCGATCACACGGGCTCCGTCGGCACCGCCCTCCGCTACCCGCCCCAGATCGTCCGGTACGCCTGGCGGTAACCCGACGGGTCCCATGAGGTCGCTCCGCCGCTGTTGGCGGCCGTGGCGATGTGGACCGGGGCGACGTAGCCGCTGGCGGGCTGGTGGGAGAACGCGCGGTTGAACTCGTCGACGATCTGCCAGCCCTGTTCGGTGAGGGGTTCGGGGACGGTGGCGGCCTGGAACTGCCTGCTGTCGATGCGCTGGAAGGCCGAGGGGTCGCCGTCGCCCGCGCCGATGTTGTACGGGGCGGCGTTGCCGGGCCTGCCGGCCGCGCGCAGGGCGGGCGCGGCGTCGGCGAAGTACAGGTCGTTGATGGCGACGGAGTGCGTCCACTGGCCCTGGAAACGGGCGAGGAGGGCGGAGACCTCCTGGGGAGTGCGGCTGGTCGCGTCCGGGATGGGGATGTTCTCGGAGGCCAGCAGTCTCACGCCGGGGCAGGTGGCGAGTCCGTCCTTGATCAGTTGGGACTTGGTCTTGGCGAACGGGACGGAGTCGTCGGTGAAGACGACGACTCCGGCGGTGCCGTTGGAGTCCGCGATGACCCAGTCCGCGCTGAGCCGTGCGACGTCCCCGACGTTGGTGGTGATGTTGCTGAAGAGCGGGGGGTTCGTGCTCGGCCCGGGGGCCGCGACCGCGTGCCAGCCGATGAGCGGGATGTGTGCCGTGTCGGCCTGCGCGACCTGCTGCGAGGTCAGGCCCGGGTCGAAGCCACCGATGACGATGCCCGAGGGCGCGAGGTTCACCGCCTGGCCTAGCGCCGCCTGGATGCCGGCGGGCGTGCCCTGTCCGTCGATCACCCGGACGCTCCAGCCGATGACCGCCGCGGCCTCGACGACGCCCCTGGCGACGCCCGCGACGCCGGGGTTGGTCATGGTCTGGGCGACGTAGACGATGGTCCTGCCGGGAACCGCCCTGGGGCCGCTGGTGGGGCCGTTCCAGGGGACGTCGACCTGCTCGGCCTGCTGGACGTTCGCCTTCGCCTTGGCGAGGGTGGCCGCCGGGCAACCCGCCCTCGACGGCCCTGCGACCGGGGCCCCGGTCCCGGTCGACACGCCGCGCTGGCAGCCGTCCAGGGCGGTGCCCGCCGTTGCCAGCATGACTGCCGCCAGCACGGTCGCGGCACCGCGCTTCACGGCGTGTCCCGGGAGGATGCCACGTCCGTCGACGGCGGCGTGAGCGGACGGCGGGTCCCGGCGCCGCCGGCGCGCAGCCGGCGGCGTGCGGAGTAGCCGGCCAGGCCGACGGCGAGGAGCAGCGTGGCGCCGTTGAACAGCGGCACGGCCCAGAAGTCGGCGCCGAGCTGCCCGATACCGGCCAGACCGATGGCGAGGACGGCGACGGCGACCACGGTGCCCAGGGTGTTGGCGCGTCCGGGTTTGATCGCGGTGGAGCCGAGCAGCGCGCCGACGAACGCGGGCAACAGGTACTCCAGGCCGACGCTCGGGTTGCCGATCTGCTGCTGCGCGGCGAGCAGGACCCCGGCGAAACCGACGACCAGGCCCGATCCGGCGAAGGCGTAGACGCTGTAGCGGCGGGTGGGGATCCCGACGAGTTCGGCGGCGCGCGGGTTGGAGCCGATGACGTACAGGTACCGGCCGAGCGGCAGCCGCTCCTGTAGGAGCCACAGGACGGCCGCGAGCGCGAGCACGTAGGAGGCGGACACCGGCAGTCCGAGGAATGTGGAGTCGTAGAGGTCGGTGAAGGCGACCGGCAGGCCGCCTGTACCGGGGAGGACCCGGGCGCCGCCGGTGATCCAGCCGGTGAAGGCGTACAGGATGCTGCCGGTGCCGAGCGTGGCGATGAAGGAGTCGATCCGCCCGAACTCGACGATGACGCCGTTGAGGGCCCCGAAGGCCGCTCCGCCCAGGATCACGGCCAGGCAGGCGAGCGGCCAGGGCCAGTCGCCGTCGACGATGAGCCGCAGCACCGCGACGTGCCCGAGGCCGAGGCCGTAGCCGATGGACAGGTCGAATTTGCCGGTGGCGATGGGGATCGTCACACCGAGCGCGAGGATGGCGGGGATCGACTGGTTGGACAGGATCGAGGAGACGTTGTCGAGGGTGGGGAAGGTGTTCGGCAGCGCGACGGAGAAGACCAGGAACAGCAGGACGGCGAGGGCCGGCAGGCCGTAGCTGCCGATCAGGTGCCCGCGCCGGCGGCCCTGCGGGGATCGGCGGAAGGGGGGCGCGGTCATCGGCCTGTCGCACGCCTGTCACCGTCACCGCCGGTGACGGGAGGCATGGCCGAGGCGGCGGAGGTGAGTTCGGTGACGGTGAGGGCCGCACCGGCCAGCTCGGCGGTCACGGTCCCGCGGACGAACACCAGGGCACGGTGGCACACGGTGGCGACCTCCTCGAAGTCGGTGGAGCTGAGCAGGACCGCGAGGCCGTCGGCCAGCGCCCGGTCGAGCAGGCGGTAGAGCTCGGCCTTGGCGCCGACGTCGACGCTGGCGGTCGGCTCTTCGAGGATCAACAGCCGCCGGCGTACCCGGAGCCATCGGCCGACCATGATCTTCTGCTGGTTCCCGCCGGACAGCGTGGCGATCGGAGCCTCGCTGTCGCGGGGGTGCACCGAGAACCGCTCGATCAGGGCGGCGGCCTGGGCCCGCTCGCGCCGGGGGCTGATCCAGTGCAGCGCCGACCGGCCGCCCGCCCGGGGGTTCGCCAGAAGGTTCTCGCGGACCGTCAGTTCGGGGGCGCAGCCCTCCTCCTGACGGTTGCCGGTGACCAGGCCGACGCCGGAGTCGACGGCACCGGCCACCGTGTGCGGGGTGTACGGGCGGCCGTCGAGCAGGGCCCGCCCGCCGAGGATCGGCTGGGATCCGGCGAGGGCGCGGCCCAGGTCGAGGTGGCCGGCGCCGGTGAGGCCCACCACGCCGAGGATTTCACCGGCGCGCAGCTTCAGGCTGACCGGCCCGGCGTTCGCGGTCCGCAGCGCGTCGAGGCTCAGCACCACCGGGCTCTCGGCGGGGGCGACCGGGGCGGCCCGGTGGCTGACCGGTTCGCGGCCCACGATGTCGTGGACCAGGCGCCGGCGGCTGTGGCCGGCGAGCGGGCCGGAGCTGATCAGCCGGCCGTCACGCAGAACGGCGAAGGTGTCGGCGACCTGGTAGACCTCGTCGAGCCGGTGGGTGACGTAGACGATGCCGTGCCCCCGGTCGCGCAGGGAGCGCAGGACGGCGAAGAGCCGGGCGCAGTCCGCGGCGGGCAGGCTGGCGGTCGGCTCGTCCAGGACGATGAGCTCCGCCCGGGTCGCCAGCGCGCGGGCGATGGCGACCAGCGAGCGCTCGGCGGGGGCGAGGTCGGCGATCCGCGCGTCGGCGTCGAGGTGCCCGGCGATCAGGGCGAGGGCGTCGGCGCAGCGCTCCCGGGTCCGCCGCCAGGAGACCAGTCCGTGACGGCGCGGGTAGCCGACGACCAGGGCGATGTTCTCGGCGACCGTCATCCACTCGACGAGACCGAGATCCTGGTGGATGAAGGCCATATGACGAGCGGCGGCCTCGGTGCCGAGCGGGTGCCCGGCCACCGTCACCTCGCCCTGGTCCGCGTGGTGGATCCCGGCGAGTGTCCGGATGAGGGTGGACTTGCCGGCGCCGTTCGGACCGAGCAGGGCCAGGACGCTGCCGCGATGGATGTCGAGGTCGATCCCGGCCAGCGCGGGAGTGCCGCCGAACCGTTTGCCGAGACCGCGGATGCGGACGAGTGGGCCGCGGCGCGCGGGTGGGCCCGCCAGGGGGTCGGGGGTGTCGTGCATGGACCACCGTTCCTACCAGCTCGGCCCGGCCGCCGTGGTGTTGACACGCCACGGCGGCCGTTGATGTCCGGAGGTCGGGCGATGTCCGGAGGTCGGGTCATTCGATTTCGGGGATGTCGGCGAACTGGTTCTCGAAGAAGTGGCTCTCGAAGAGGTCGGGGACTCCGTCGGACGACTCCAGGGCGCATTCGGCCCAGATGACCTTGCCCCTGGCCGTGTAGCGGGTGCCCCAGGCCTGGGTGAGCTGGGCGACGAGGAACAGGCCGCGGCCGCCCTCGTCGGTGGTGGCCGCGTGGCGCAGGTGGGGGGCGGTGCTGCTGCCGTCGGAGACCTCGCAGATCAGGGCGCGGTCGTGGATCAGGCGGACCTGGATGGGCTCGATGCCGTAGCGGATGGCGTTGGTGACCAGTTCGCTGAGCAGCAGTTCGGCGACGAAGGCGACCTCGTCCAGTCCCCAGTCGCTCAGGCGGCGGGCGGCGGCGGCGCGGATGTCGCCGACGCGGGCCGGGTCGGCGGGCAGGTCCCAGGTGGCGATCCGACCGGGGTCGAGGGCGTGGGTGCGGGCGACGAGCAGCGTGACGTCGTCGGCCGGGTGCTCGGGTACCACGGCCTCCACGACCGTGCCACAGGTGTCCTCGGGTGAGCGGTTCGGGTGGGCCAGGGCGGTGCGCAGGCGGTCGAGGGCCGCGTCGGGGTCGCGGCGGTGGTCGTCGAGGAGTCCGTCGGAGTAGAGGACCAGCTGGCTGCCTTCGGGCAGGTGCAGCTCGGCGGTTTCGAACGGCAGACCGCCCAGGCCGAGCGGGGGCCCGGCGGGGAGGTCGGGGAGGATGACCGTGCCGTCCGGGTGGACCACCACGGGTGGCGGGTGACCGGCGCGGGCCAGCGTGCAGCGCTGCGAGGTCGGGTCGTAGACGGCGTACAGGCAGGACGCGCCGATGATGCCGTCATTGCCGGTGGCGGGCTCCGCACCGTCCTCGTCCCGGTCCAGGCGCCCCACGAGGTTGTCCAGGTGGGTGAGGAGCTCGTCGGGGGCGAGGTCCAGTTCGGCGAAGTTGTGCACGGCGGTGCGCAGGCGGCCCATGGTCGCGGCGGCGTGCAGTCCGCGGCCGACGACATCGCCGACGACCAGGGCGACCCGGGCACCGGAGAGGGGGATGACGTCGAACCAGTCCCCGCGCACCCCGGACTCGGCGGGCAGATAGCGGTGGGCGACCTCGATGGCGCTCTGCTCGGGCAGGCTGCGCGGGAGCAGGCTGTGCTGCAGGGCCAGGACCATGGCGTGTTCGCGGGTGTAGCGGCGGGCGTTGTCGATGCAGATGGCGGCGCGGGTGGCCAGCTCCTGGGCCAGCGAGCGGTCGTCGTCCCCGTAGGGGGCGGGGTTCCGGGCGCGGTAGAAGCCGGCGATGCCCAGCACGACGCCGCGGGCCAGCAGTGGGACGGTGATGAGGGAGTGGACGTCGTTCGCGAGGAGGCGCTCGGCCGCCTCGGGGTCCTGCGAGATCCAGCCGGCGGCCCTGCTCAGATCGGGCTCCAGCACCGCCTGCCCACTCGCCAGGCAGCGGCGATGGGGCGTGGTGGGGCTGAGGTCGACCCGTTCGCCGACCGGGTAGAAGGGGCAGTCGGTGCGGATGCCGTGGACCACCGTGCGGTGCAGCTCGCTGCTGGGGTCGGTGGGCTCCTCGCCGCGCAGGACGGTCTCGGGCAGGTCGATGGTGACGTAGTCGGCCAGCCGCGGGACGGCCATCTCGGCGAGTTCCCAGGCGGTGCGGGTCACGTTCAGGGTGGTGCCGATGCGGGTGCTGGCCTCGGACAGCAGCTCCAGGCGGCGGCGGGCCGCGACGGCGTACTGTCCCACGCCCGGCTCGCCCACCAGCAGCAGCCTGGTGGCTGCGCCGCGCCCGGGGGCGGACGGCACCTCGGCCCTGCGATCCGACGCGCCACCCCCGGGGTGCCGGAGCGGTGGGACGGCGGTGGTCGTGGCGGGCGCCGGGCGGCCGACCGGCCGACCGGCCTGGTCGGGGGCGACGAGCTGGGGCAGCGAGTCGCCGTGCAGGATCGCCTCGATGACGAAGCCCTCCACCCCGGACGGGCTGGCCACCGGACGGCTCAGCAGGGTGACTTGCCGGCCCTGGGAGAGGGTCACCTCGACCGCGGTGCGGCGGGCCGAGGAGATCAGGTCGGTGGCCATCTGTTCGAGCAGGATCTGGTCGTGCCGGTCCAGCCCGCTTCGGGACAGCTCGTCCATCCCGACCAGGCACCCGTCCCCGGCCGGCTGGTCGGTCTGGGCGCGGCGCCTGGAATCGAGGTACGCGCGCAGCAGGGTGCGCTCTCGCGCCGAGCTCTGCGCCAGCAGGCGCCGCTCGATGGCGGTGGCGGCCTTGCGGATCAGGTCCTCCATCTGCGGGTCCGCGTAGGCGGGCGGATAGGCGAAGCAGAGGACACCCTCGATCCGTCCACTGAGGGGGTCGCGGACGGGAATCGCCGTACAGGCGTTCGACTGGCCGCGCTCGGCGAAGTGCTCGGCTCCGGAGACCTGGATGAGCCGCCGTTCCGTGAGCGCCAGCCCGATGCCGTTGGTCCCCCCGTACTGCTCGGCGAACACGAAGCCCGGGACGCTCTGGACCGCGGGCAGCTGCCTGACCATGGACGCTTCGCCGAAACGGCGCTGCAGCACCGCCCCGTCCCCGTCGGTCAGGGCCACGTTCATCCGACTGCCGGCGAACCTGGATGCCAGCCGGTCCAGCACGGGCCTGGCCGCACGGACCAGCCGGCCGTCCAGATCGATGTCCGGTCGGTACGGGAGCTCGGACCCGTCCGGGGAGATCCCCATCGACTGACAGCGCTGCCAGGAGTTCAGGATCATGCTCCGCACGCCACCCTCGACCGGTTCACCGAGCATGAACCGCTCACGGGCCCGTACGGGGCCTATCCCCACCTCATCCGAAGCCGTCATGACCGCCACAGCGCTCACATTTCCGCAGAGCTGCACCCTTCGATGCAATATTAGGACTTTGCCCGTTCTGCGGTGCTTGTCACCGGATCGCGCACACCCCCCGAGCACGGTGGCGGTATTGCGACCGTCACCGCATCATCGGCAGAGCGGGGGACGGGTTGAGGAGTGCCATGGCCAGTGTCAACGGGCCGACGATGACCCGCGACGAGTTCGACGCGCTATTCCGGCAACTGCGCCGCGACCACCTCCCCGGGCCGGTCGACGGGACGCGACGGGTGGCGGCCGCCGGACTCGTACGCACGGGTGAGGTCGTCGCCATGGGGCGACCGTGGGACAGCGTGCCGGGGCCCGACAACCGCAGGCCGGCCTTGCACCAGATGACCGAACTGGCGGACGTCACGGCCCCCGAGCCGACCGTGCACCGGGACTTCATCGCCTCCGACTACCACGGCAAGGCGCAGACGCACCTGGACGCGCTCTGCCACATCGCGTACGGCGGACTGCTCTTCGCGGGAGTGCGGGCGCGGGAGGTGTTCTCCTCGCAAGGTGCCGCCTACGGCGCGGTGACCGACCTGCTGCCCGGGCTGGTGGGGCGAGGAGTCCTGCTGGACGTGCCACGCCTGCGTGGCCGTGCCTGGCTGGAGCCGGGAGAGGCGATCGGCGGCCCGGAGCTGCTGCTCTGCGCCGAGGAACAGGGCAGCCCGCTCCACCCCCAGGACATCCTCCTGGTCCGCACGGGCCACCTCGCCCGACGGCGGCGGCTGGGCGCGTGGGACCCGGACGACCTCAGCGCGGGGCTGCATCCCGGCGCGATGCGCGTGCTGGGCGAGTCACAGGCCTCGGCACTGGGCAGCGACGGCGACAGCGACATGCGCCCGAGCCCCGTCGACGGCGTCCACTCGCCGGTCCACGTGCTGGCCATCACCGCCCTGGGCCTGCCGCTGATCGACAACCTCGACCTGGAACCGTTGGCCGAAGCGTGCGCCCGCACCTCACGGTGGGAGTTCCTCTTCGTCGCCGCGCCCCTGAACATCCCCCGCGGCACCGGCTCCCCGGTCAATCCGCTCGCGGTCCTCTGAGCGCTCGCGGTGCTCTCGGCGGGGCTCGGAGCCGGCCGTGCCCCGGGCGGCGCCGTCACCACTCGTCGCGGTCGCCGATCACCAGGAAGCTGCCCACGGCGCCGTTGTCACCGAACACGCCCCCGTGGCCGGTACGGGGCGCGACGCCGTCGGTGGCGCCGTAGGGACCCACGGTGGCGACCGGACCGCCGTTGTCGCAGGAAAAGCCGCGGAAGACCTCGACGATCTTCCGGCTGTCATTGAAAACGCTGAAGCTACTGGAGCCCAGTCCGCTGGCAGCGGTGATGCATCCCTCCTCGGAGGCGGAGTACGAACGTTCGTTGAAGTAGATCCTTCCCGCTTCCTCATGGTCGTGGCCGCGTCCGCCGTCCTCATGGTCGCGACCCTCGTGCTTCTCCCCGTTCTCGCCCTCGTGCTTCTCCCCGTGTTCGCTGCCGCCGCCCGAGGCAGCCGCGTCCGGGGCGGCTTGTTGGGCCTGCTGGGGCGCCGACTGAACGGGCGGGTGCACCGGGGCGGCTTGCTGGACGGGCTGGGCCGCCCGCTGGACAGACGGGGACGCCGAGGTGGATCCGGCGGTCAGGGTATAGGTGATACCGGTGGCTGCAAGGGCCGCCGCGCTTACTCCGGCAGCGGCCAAAGCCCATGTGCGCGTGCGCATGTCACTGTCTCTCTGTCTCACGGACGTCGGCCGGGTGACCGACCTGCGATGAACGTAATAACAGCCCTTATGACTGTCATTTCGGACATGTCCAAGGTGTGACAGCATGAGTCCGGCCAGGTGAAAATGCGGCACGTATCGCATACCGGTGAAATATCCGCGCCCCGCAAGGCCGCTTCCGGATTGAGATCCGTTCCGCGCGGGGTCTTCCCGCTGCGAGCGATATCGCCCGGTGCCGTGCCGGTCGGGATGCTTCGAGAGTTCGCCGCTCCATGCCGCCCGGCTCCGGAGCGGTTACGACCGGTGAGCCGGTTACCGCGCATCGTGCACCACACCTGCGCTCGCCGACGCTCAGGAGCACAGTGGGGACATGGAAGTCCGAGCACGCGCGGCCCGCCTCCAGCAGCGCGGGCAACGGAACTGGGCGCTGCTGTTGATCCCGCTCGCCCTCATCGCGGCGATCACCGTGGTCGATCTCCACTCCCCCACCACCATCCACCTCGGCCCGCTCCTGGTGATCGCCCCTGCCCTCACCCCCTCGTTCGCCGGCCTCCGCCCGACCGCCCTCGTCGGAGCCCTGGCCCTCGCGGCCCAGGTCCTCATCGCCTTCCTCCACGGCGGCCTCACCACCAGCAACCACATCGCGCAGATCGCCGCGCTGGCCGTCCTGTGCGTGCTGATCGTCATGTTCACCGCCATCCGCGATCACCGGGCCAGGCAGCTCGCCCGCGCCCAGTCAGTCGCCGAAGCCGCCCAGCGCGCCCTGTTGCGCCCGCTACCCGAACAGATCGGGCCGCTTCAGATCGCCACGATGTACCTCGCCGCCGAGAAGGAGGCACAGATCGGCGGCGACCTCTACACCGCCACCCGCACCACGGGCGGGACCCGCATGGTCATCGGAGACGTCCGGGGTAAGGGCCTGGCCGCCGTCGGCGAGTCGGCCCTGCTGGTCAGCGCCTTCCGCCTCATCGCCGCACAGCACGACACCCTGGCGGACCTGGCGTCCACGCTCGACCACAACGTGGGGCGCTACCTCACCGACTTCGCCCAGGAGAGCGGCGACATCGTCGAGCACTTCATCACCGCGATTCTCCTCGACCTGCCCGACGACGAGCCGATCGCCCGCATGACCAACTGCGGACACCCGCCGCCCCTCCTACTGCGCGACGGCCGCGTACTGCCCGTCGACTCCGTGCCGGCCGCTCCACCCCTCGGCGTGAACGACCTCGGCGACGGCACGTACCCGAGCGACGACTTCCCGTTCGACAGGGGCGACACCCTGCTGCTGTACACCGACGGGGTCACCGAGGCACGCGACGACACCGGCGAGTTCTATCCGCTCGCCGATCGCGCCGCCCACTGGACCAAGTGCTCCCCCGAGGCACTCGTCAACCACATCCGCCGCGACCTCCTCGCTCACGTCGGCCACCGCCTCAACGACGACGCCGCCGTCATCGCCATCCGGCGCGCCGAACCTGCCGCCGCCCACCCCGACGAGCCCGGCCGGAACCCGCCCCTCTGCGAGAGTGGTCCGACGCCGAGTTAGCCGGCGCGAAGCTCCGGCATGTCGGTCTCCCGTCATCCCGTTCCGGTGGTGAGCACCATGCGGAAGCGGGCGGCACCGGAGAGCATCCTCCGGTATGCCTCGTCGGCCCGGTCGAGCGGCGCGGTCTCGATCATCGGGCGGATTCCCCGCAGGGCGCTGAACGCCATGGTGTCCTCGATGTCCTGCGCGCTGCCGGACGGGTGGCCCCGGACGGTCCTGGCCCGCAGGAGCAGCTGGACCGGGGTGATCCGAAGCGGCTCGGTGTCCGCGCCGATGACCACCAGTTCACCGCGGTGGGACAGCCCGTCCACGGTCGCCGTGATGGCGGCGGAGTTCGCGGCGGTGGCCAGCACGACCCTGGCGCCGCCGAGGGACTGCAGTGCGTCCGCGACGGGCGTGTCGGCCGTGCTGTCGATGTAGTGGTGCGCGCCGAGTTGCTTGGCGAAGTCGGCCTTGTCGGCGCCGCGGGCGATGGCCACGGTCTCGAAGCCCATCGCGGCCGCGTACTGCACACCCAGGTGGCCGAGGCCGCCGATGCCGAGCACGGCGACGAGGTCGCCCGCCCGTGCGGAGCTCGTCCGCAGCCCGTTGTACGTGGTCACCCCGGCGCAGGCCATCGGCGCGGCGTCGGCGGCCGCCAGCGCGTCGGGGATCCGCGCCAGGGCGTCGACCGGCACCACCACCGCCTCGGCGTACCCGCCGTCGTACGCCCAACCGGGGACCTTCAGGTTCAGGCACAGGACGAAGTCGCCCTGCCGACAGGCGGCGCAGTGCCCGCAGCTGCCGCCGAACCAGCCCACCGCCACCCGGTCGCCCACCCGCCATCCGGTGCTCTGCGTCCCCTCGCCGAGCTCCTCGATGCGCCCGGCGATCTCGTGCCCGGGGACCAGCGGAAACCCGACGCCCGGCAGCCCGGCGTTCACGAACATGGCGTCGCTGTGGCAGACCCCGCAGGCCTCCACGGCGACCCGTACATGACCGGGGCCCGGCCGCGGCACGTCACGCTCGACGATCTCGAACGCCCCGCCGACGGCGGCCACCTGTGCCACTCGATAGGTCCTCATCCGGATTCCTCCCGCTACACCGGCACGCCCCCCTCGGCACCAGCAGACCAGCTCCGGCCCGAACACGCTCGCCGAGACCGCTCGCACCGTCGGCACCGACCACCGCGGACGCAGCCCACCTTTCGCGGACGCTCGCGGAGCGGGATGTCGCGGCTGCGCCCATCCGTCGCCGGGATCCCGTAGGGTCGGCCAATGGCGAAGTACTTCGACGTGCATCCAGAGTCTCCCCAGCCGCGCACCATCAGCACCGTGGTCGCCAGTCTCCGGTCCGGGGCCCTCATCGCGTACCCGACCGACTCCTGTTTCGCCCTCGGCTGTCGGCTGGACAACCGCGACGGCCTTGAGCGGATCCGGTCGATCCGGCGTCTCGACGAGCGTCACCACTTCACCCTGATGTGCGTGGACTTCGCGCAGCTGGGGCAGTTCGTCCAACTCGACAACAACGTCTTCCGCGCCGTCAAGGCCGCGACGCCGGGCAGCTACACCTTCATCCTCCCCGCCACCAAGGAGGTGCCACGCCGCCTGCTGCACCCGAAGAAGAAGACGGTGGGAGTCAGGATCCCCGACCACACCGTCACCAGGGCTCTGCTCGCCGAACTCGGTGAGCCCCTGGTCTCCAGCACCCTGGTTCTCCCCGGTGAGGACGAACCGATGACACAGGGGTGGGAGATCAAGGAGCGCCTCGACCACGTGCTGGACGCCGTGGTGGATTCGGGCGACTGCGGCACGGAACCGACGACGGTCATCGACTTCTCCGGCGGCGGGCCGGAGATCGTCCGGCGCGGGGCCGGCGACCCCACGCGCTTCGAGTGACGGGCCGGGCACACCGGCGGAGCACGGACAGTGCGACGGACCACTGAGAACCGGAGGTCCCGACACCACGGGCCGCCGGAATGCCGCGGCCAGCGCCCTGGAACGGCGTCAACGGCGCGAGCGGTCACGGAGATCCACGACGGCGCCCGCGAGTCCGCCGAGCGCCACGGCGGGCACGATCGACGCCGCCCAGGGCTGGCCGGCCAGTACGCCGGAGACCACCACCAGCGCGACGACCGCCACGGCGACCACCCGGGCCGGGGTGGACCGGGGCAGCAGCGGTACCGGCTTCCCGTTCCGTCGGCGCCGGATCAGGTCGCCGGCGAGCAGAACCGCCGCGACCGCGAGCAGCGGCGGCACCGAGTCGTGGGTCATACGAACGAACGCTACGCGAGAGTCGTCAGGATGTCATGGACAGTGGAGAGTTGGTCGAGCCGGACGGGCTCCTCGGTGCGCAGGACGGCCGCCTCGACGGCGCGTTGGAGGTCCGGGCCGCGCAGCCGGTCGACGAACGTCCGGTAGGGGGTGCTCTGCTTGCGGGAACAGAACCGGTCGCCGCCCGGTTGGGGCAGGTCGACGAGCTTGTGGCACTCCCAGAACGAGGGGCTTTCCCATGAAGATCGGCATCATCGGCGCGGGCAACATCGGCGGCAACCTGACCAGGCGGCTGACCGCGCTGGGGCACGAGGTCTCGGTGGCCAACTCGCGCGGCCCGGAGTCGCTCGGGGCGCTGGTCGAGGAGACCGGCGCGAAGGCCGTGACGGCCGCCGAGGCGGCGCGGGGCGCGCAGGTCGTGGTGGTGACCGTGCCGCTGAAGAACGTGCCGCACCTGCCCGCCGGGCTGCTGGACGGCGCGGCCGAGGGCGTGGCGGTGATCGACACCGGCAACTACTACCCGCAGCAGCGCGACGGCCGGATCGACGCGATCGAGGACGGCGGGCTGACCGAGAGCCGCTGGACGGAGCAGCAGATCGGCCACCGGGTGGTGAAGGCGTTCAACGGCACCTACGCCCAGGACCTGCTGGAGCGCCCCCGCCCGGCGGGTGACCCGGAGCGCCTCGCCGTGCCGGTCGCGTCCGACGACGAGACGGCCAAGCGCGTGGTACGGGCGCTGATCGACGAGTTGGGCTTCGACACGGTGGACGCCGGCGGGATCGACGACTCCTGGCGGCAGCAGCCCGGTGCCCCGGTGTACGGGCTGCGCGCCGGCGTCGACGCGGTGACCCGGGCGCTCGCGGAGGCGTCCCCCGAACGCCCGGCGGCCCACCGGGCCTGATCGGCTCAGCCGCCGCGCAGTCGGTCGGCGAGCTGATCGTCGCGCAGACCACCGCCCAGGGCCGGTCCTCGTACTCCCGTCGTCGCCGCGCAGGCGGGCGTACGAGGACGGACCCGAACCCCGCAAGCAGCGCACTTCATACGGTCTAACCCGAACTCCCCCGCACCACCAGCTCGGCCGCCAGCTCGCCCCCCGCCGTCGGCACCGCCTGCCCACGCACCTGGTCGAGCAGCCGCCCGACCAGCGCGCCGGTGATCGCCCGCAGCGGCAGCCGCACGGAGGTCAGCGGCGGGTGCAGGTGGCGGCAGAGCGGCGTGTTGTGGAATCCGGTGACGGCGACCCCGCGCGGCCCGACCTCCAGCCCCTCCGCCCGGACGGCCTCGTACACGTCCAAGGCCAGCAGGTCGCTGCCCGCCGCGAAGGCGGTGGGCCGGTCGGGCCCGCGCAGCAGCGCCCGTACCGCCTCCACCTGCGGGTGGGCCGCGGTGACGGCGGACAGTCCCAGTCGGCGCGCCTCGGCGAGGAAGCCCGCCCGCCGCGCCGCCATCCACGGCAGGTCCTCGGAGGCCCCGAGGTACCCGATCCGCCGGTGACCGCGCGCCGCGAGGTGCCGCACCACGGCGGCCATCGCCGCGTCGTTGGCGATGTCCACCCAGTGCTGCGGCTGCGCGGGCCCGGTCCGGCCGAAGGCGACGAACGGGACGCCGAGCCGGGCGACGTGATCGATCCGGGCGTCCTGGTGGAGCACGTCCGCCAGCACCAGCCCGTCGACCTGGCGGGCCGCCACCAGCTCGTCGATGGCAGCCAGCGCATCGGGCGCGCCCCGGCCCGGGCGGAACAGCAGCACCCGTCGGCCCTGTTCCCCGGCCGCGTCGACCAGGGCCTCCAGGAAGCCGGCCATCAGCGGGTTGGGGTCGTTGGGGTCGTCCACCGGGGTGAGGTAGCCGATGGTGCGCCGGGCGCCGCTGCGCAGCGAGCGGGCCGACTGGTCGGGCTGGTAGCCGAGTTCGCGGATCGTCGCGGTCACCCGCTCCAGCGTTTCCGGACGGACCCGGTGCGGGGCGTTGAGTGCGTTGGAGACGGTCTGCCGGGACACCCCGGCCGCGCGGGCGACCTCCTCGATGGTGGTGGCGCCACGGCGCGGCCGGTGTGCTCCCTCGGGCATGCGGTCCTCCTGGAGTCGTCAGTCGCGGCGCAGGGTCAGCAGCCCGCCGCGTGGCACCGGGATCGGCTCCGCCCGGTCGAGCTCGACCTCGCTCTGCCGGACGATACGCCCCCGGGCGTCCTGCACGGTGACGGCGGCGGTCCCGCTGCCGCCGGTCAGCCGGACGTCCGGGTCGGCGTCGGCGTTGGCCACCAGCAGGGTGCGCCAGCCCGGATCCGAGGCGTCGACCGGCAGGGCCGCGTAGCGGGCGACCGCGACGGTCTCCTCGCCCACCGCCGTCACCAGCGGGTATCCGAGGTCCGGACGGGCCGGGCGCAGCTCGGCGAGCTGCAGGGTGTCGAGGTGCGTGCGGAAGACGCCGAGCCAGAAGGCGATCGCCTCCCGCTGCGCGGTGCTCTGCGCGGCGAGGTCGACGGAGATCTGCGGCACCGCGAACAGCACGTTGATCAGGTGGCAGGCGATCTGCTCCGGCGGCTCGGCCGGGTGCCACATCAGCATGTCGGAGTGGACCGGGACGGGCCCGGCGGCGAGCCGCAGGTCGACGGTCCGCTGCCGGTTCTCCTGCGGGCTGAGCGGGCAGTCGGTGGCGCGGACCATGGTGACGTACGGCCACAGCCCGGGGCTGACGTACGGCTGGCGGTGCTCGACCATCGCCTCGGGGTTCGCGGCGGTGATCCGGCGCCGGACGGCGGCGAGCAGCCGCTCCACGCCCTCGTCCACGCCTGCGCAGTCGGCTCCGGGGCCGGGCTCGGGGACCTCCGCCCGCGCGAAGCAGTCGACGAAGTCGACCTTGAGGCCGTCCATGCCCCACTCCTCGACGGCACGGGCGAGCCGGTCGGTGAGGAAGTCGCGGACCTCGGGGTACCGCGGGTCGGCGACGATCGCGCCCAGGTGTGCCGCGTCGGCCAGGGCGTAGCGGCCGAGCTTCTGGTACGCGGCGCTGTCCTTGCCGATGAACGGCAGCGCGTACCAGATCAGGTAGCGCACGCCGAGCTCGTGCACCCGGCGGACGTGGGCGGCGGTGTCGGGCAGCGACACCGGCTCCCAGTCGCCGCAGTGGGCGTAGCCCCGGGTGCGGTCGGCGGTCATCCAGCCGTCGTCCACGATGATCACGTCCAGGCCGAGCTCCTTGCCCAGCGCGGCTTGGGTCTCGACGCGCTCGGGCGTGATGTCCTGGTGCATCGAGTACCAGGTGGAGTAGGCGGGGCGACGGGCGGCCTCGGGGATGTCCGCGGCGCGGCCGCTGCCCCACCAGGCGGAGAGGTCGGCCAGGCAGCGGGCGAAGTGCCGCCCCGAGGTGTCGATCCGTACGGTGAGTCGGCCCGCGGCCTGGACCCAGAACCGGAACTCGCCGGTCTCCTCGACCACTCCGGCCCCGGCCAGCACGTCGGGGCGCTCGGCGGCGACGGCGCAGAGCGCGACGTCCCCGGTGCCGATCAGCGCGGCGATCGGGGCGCCGCCGGCCAGGCTCGTGCGGCGCGGGGCGCTCCAGGCGGCGGGGAGCCAGCCGGTGCCGCGCGGCTCGGGCGTCCAGAAGGCGGTGGCGTCCACGCAGGGCACCCGCCACTCGATCCGCAGCTCGCCCTCCCCTTCGGCGTTCACCTCGACCACTCCGTCGGCGACCGTCCGGGCGGTGGCCGCGCCGCTCACCCTCAGGTCCAACCCCTCGGCGTGCAGCGGGCGCAGGCCGGCGGCGGCGGGGGCGTGCGGTTCCCAGATGTCGTTCACGGTCTCGGACATGCTCAGCCTTTCGTGGCGCCGGCCAGCAGGCCGGAGATGAACTGCCGCTGGAGGACCAGGAAGAGGACCATCATCGGCAGGGTGGACAGCGCGGTGCCGGAGAGGATCGCACCGTAGTCGGTGGTGCTCTTGTTCCCGTACAGGGTCGCGAGGGCCACCGGCAGGGTGTGCATGTCCGGACTGCGCAGGGCGATCAGCGGCCAGACGAACTGGTTCCAGGAGCCCAGGAACAGGAAGATCGAGAGGGCTGCCAGGACCGGCCGCATGACCGGGACGACGACGCTCCACAGCACCCGGAACTCGCCGGCGCCGTCGACCCGGGCGGCGTCGAGCAGTTCGTCCGGCAGGCCGCTCAGCGACTGGCGCATCAGGAAGATCGCGAAGGGCACGCACAGGCCGGGCAGGATGATCGCCTGGTAGGAGTCGAGCAGCCCGAAGCTCATCATCATCTTGAACAGCGGGACCAGCATGACCTGTTCGGGCACCACGAGGGTGGAGAGCAGCAGCGCGAAGAGCAGCGTGCGGCCGCGGAAGCGGAACTTGGCGAAGGCGTAGCCGGCGAGCAGCGCGACGATCAGCGCGCCGGCCGTCTGGACTCCGGCCACCAGCAACGAGTTCCCGATCACCCGGAGCAGCCCGATCCGGCGCTGGAGCCGGTCCAGGTTGTCGCCGAGGTGGCTTCCGGGGAGCAGTGCGGGCGGCCAGTCGAAGATCTCGGTGTCCTTCCGGGTGATGGCGATCACCAGCCAGTAGAACGGGCCGACGGACAGGCCGGTGACGGCGGCGAGGAGGAAGGTCAGCGGCCAGCCCCGCAGTTTCCTGAGGTTCATGTGTTCTTGTCCCCCATCAGGCGCATCTGGACCGCGCCGAGCACCGACACCAGCAGGGTGAGCGCGTAGGCGATGGCGGAGGCGTAGCCGAAGTCGAAGTAGCGGAAGCCGTTCTGGTACAGGTACATGGAGACGGTGAGGCTCGCGTTGTCCGGGCCGCCACCGGTCAGCACGTACGGCTCGTCGAACAGTTGGAGCGTGCCGATGGTGGACAGCACGACGGTGAACAGCAGGACCGGGCGCAGCGCCGGGACGGTGATGGCCGCGAAGCGGCGGATCGGCCCGGCGCCGTCGACCATCGCGGCCTCGTACAGCTCCCGGGGGATGGACTGCAGGCCGGCCAGGTAGATGACGGCGTTGTAGCCGGTGTAGTGCCAGGTGAGCACCAGGACGACCGACATCCGGGCCCAGAACGGCTGGCCGAGCCAGTCGACGGTGGGCAGGCCGACCGCGTCGAGCAGCCAGTTGACCGCGCCGTCGTCGGTCCTGAGCAGGAAGGCGAACATCACCCCGGTGGCGACCAGGCCGGTGACGGCGGGCATGAAGACGCCGAGTCGCCACACCGCGCGCCAGCGCACCAGGGCGGAGTTGATGCCGACGGCCATCAGCAGGGCCAGGCCGAGCATCAGCGGGACCTGCACGACGAGGATCTCGCCGGTGTTGCGCAGGGCCGTCCAGAACAGCGGATCGTCCAGCAGGCGGCGGTAGTTGGCGAGTCCGGCGGCGCGGGTGGCGGTACCGGATCCGGTGGTGAAGGAGAGCAGCAGCGAGTCGACGATCGGGTAGGCCTTGAACACGCCGAAGGTGAGCAGGGCGGGGGCGAGCAGCAGGTACGGCAGGGCGGCGCGGCGCCACCGGGGGCTACGGCGGGACCGTGCGGCTTCCTTGGTGAGCTGCTTGGCGAGTTCCCCGGCAGGGGCGGCGGACGGGGTGGCGGCGGTCATGCGATGCCGCGTCCGGTCTGCTGGGCGAGCTGTTTGGCGGCGTCCTGGAGGACGGCGGCGGGGTCGCCGCCCTTGAGGAAGACCTTGGTCTGGGCGTCGCTGGCGAGCTTGAGGGCGCGGGCGTAGTCCCCGGAGTAGTTGGTCGGGTCGCCGCCGTCGACGGCCAGGTCGGCGAAGGTCTTCAGGACGGGCTGGCCGCCGAAGTACGGGTGGGGCGCGGCGTACATCGGGCCGGCGTAGGCCGCGGTGAGCGCGGGGAAGACGCCGCCGGCGTCGAACATGGTGTTGACGGAGTCGGGGCGGGTGAGCGCGTACTCGACGAACTTCCAGGCGGCGCGGCGGCGCGGGCTGGAGGCGGCGACGGCGAGGTGGGTGGAGTTGACCAGGGCGGTGCGTTTGCCGCCCGGGGTGACGGCCGGGGGCTTGGCGAGGCGCCAGTTGCGGCTCTGGTCGGCGAACTTGGACTCCAGGTAGTGCGCGGCCCAGGCGGGCATCGGGGCGACGGCGAGCTTGCCCGCCTTCGTCGCGGTGGCCCAGCCCTGGTCGCCGGGGACGTCGGCGATCAGGCCGGCGTCCTCCAGGCGCTTGACGGTGGCGAGGGCGCGCACGGCCGGCTCGGAACCGAGGGTGATCCGGCCCTGGAGGTCGAAGTAGAACGCGCCCTGGAGCTGCATGAGGGACTGCAGGAAGTCCAGGTCGGGGTCCGGGTTGGCGGCCTTGCTGATGCCGATGAGCGAGATGCCCGGGTTGGCGGCCTTGAAGCGGTCGGCGACGGCTATCAGGTCGTCCCAGGTGGCGAGGGCGGTGGGGTCGATGCCCGCCTTGTCGAAGTAGTCCTTGCGGTAGAAGAAGCCGAGCGGGTTGACCTCCCAGGGCAGTGCGTAGACGTGGCCGTCCTTACCGGTGACGACGGGCCACAGGCCCATGGCGAACTTGTCCTTGTGCGCGTCGGCACCGTACTCGGAGAGGTTCGCCAGGCCGCCGGGGAACTTCTCCAGGTAGCCGGGCAGGTAGTCGCAGCCGATGTGCAGCACGTCGCCGAGGCCCTGACCGCCGGCCGCGAGACCGACGGTGATCTTGTCCCAGATGGCCGGGTTGCCGATGTCCTGCACGTCGACCTTGATGCCGGGGTTGTCCTTCTCGAAGGCCGGGACGACTCCACGCAGGGCGGCGGCGGCCGTGGCCCAGGACCAGACGGTGACGGTACCGGTGTCGGCGTCCCCGCCTGAGGAACTCCCCGCGCCGGAGCCGCCGCAGGCGGCCAGGGTGCCGCCTGCGGCCAGGGTCAGCAGACCCGCTCCGGAGGCGCGGAGCAGATCGCGACGAGAAAGGTGTGACATTGCATCTCCTGGCGGTTTGAACGTTCAAATCCACAAAACAAAGCACAACCCAACAGGTTCGCACGAGCGGGAGACAGCAAACGCCCGCCCTCCCCGAGCCGTCAAGACCTCGCACAGGAAGGGCGGGCTCCGCAACCGTTCCGTTATGAGCCCTGGCGCGGCACCGGGCCGGCCTTCCCACGCGGGGAGGCCGGCCCGGGCGGAGGCCTCGGTCGATGTCGACGGCCGGGCCCCTGCGGGTTCGCCCTGGGGGTGGCACGCACGGACCGTCAGTCGGTGCACGTCCAGCCGATGGTGACCTCCCGCGGTGTGATCCTCAGCGGCTCTCGCGCCGAGCCCCTTCCCGCTTCATCGACCACGGCCGCCTCCGGGGAGTGAGGTCGTACGTGGGCGGCGAGGGCCTTCTCCGCCCGATTGCGGGCAGCACGGCGGACGTCCAGGGCGCGCCCGGCCGACCGGCGGGACACTCGGTGCCGCCGGCTCACGCGAGCACGACCGGCTCGCCCGTCAAGTCCACTCCTGCGCGGTCCAGTTCGCCGAGCGCGGCCCGGGTGGTGTCGGTCGCCACGCCCGCCGTGTAGTCCAGTAGCACCCGGGTGTCGAAGCCGGCCTTCACGGCGTCCAGGGCGGTGGCCTTGACGCAGTGGTCGGTGGCGATGCCGACCACGTCGACCGCGTCCACACCCTGGTCGTGCAGCCAGTCGGCGAGCAGGGTGCCGTCGGCGGTGAAGCCCTCGAAGCCGCTCTTGGAGGCGGAGTGGGCGCCCTTGAAGAACACCTCGTCCACCGCACCGGCCTCGACGGCGGGCGTGAAGGCGGGGTGGAACTCGCCGCCCTCGCTGCCGACCACGCAGTGCACCGGGAAGGAGTCCCGGAAGTCCGGGTGCTCGGAGAAGTGGCCGCCCGGGTCGACGTGGTGGTCCCGGGTGGCGACCACACGGGACCAGCCCTCCCGTGCCGGGCCCTGGACCAACTCGGCGATCGCCCGCGCCCGGTCGGCACCACCGCCGACCGGGACGCTTCCGCCCTCGCAGAAGTCCTTCTGCACATCCACCACGATCAGCGCGCGCGTCATCGACAAGGCCTTTCCTCAGGGGGTTCCCACGGATTCGGGGCCCAGCTTGGCGTGTCGACGGAGCGCACGCGAAGCAACCGGGCGGCAGTTCACCCGAACGGGCTCGGGAAGCGGCGGCGCGCGTGAGCGCCGAACGCAGAACGGTCTCAACGTCGCCCGGAGTCGAAGGAGCCCGACGGCCCGGCGCTCGCCTTCCCGGCCGACTACGCGGTGACGAAGCGCATCGAGGGTGTGGTCGACACGGCCCTGTGCCGCTGACGGGTCCCCAGGGCGCGTGGCCTGGAACTCTGCGACGGCGACAGCCCAACACGGTAAGGATGTGGATCTGATTTCCGACGAGCCATTGAGGCCGGGCTACTCACCCGCCTACACTCGCGCCCGTCCGTGACCTTCCGTCCCGGAGACCCCACACACCCGGTGTCGCTCGATCCGACCCGGGTCCCTGGCCGATGTCCCCCAACCATCCGTCATGGAGGACTACTTGAAGGCTCCAACCATACGCCGCATGCTCCTGGCGGGGGTGAGCAGCCTCGCCCTCGCGGCCTCCGGCGCGCTCGCCGTCCCGACGGTCGGCAGCGTCGTGGCCACCGGCTACCCGGCGGTGCACCCCGCGGTGGCCGACTACACCCAGGTGTCGACCGGCGCCACTCCCCCCACCCAGGCGCAGTGCGCGAGCGCGGGCCGCCGCTGCTTCAGCCCACAGGCGATCAGGGCCGCCTACAACCTGGGCCCGCTGTACACCGACGGCTATGACGGTCGAGGCCAGACGATCGCCATCTTCGACTCGTACGGCAGCGACACCATGGCGCACGACCTGCACGTCTTCGACCAGGCCTTCGGCGTCAACGCGATGTGCGGCGAGGAGGGCGTGACCTGCCAGCCGGGCATGCCGACCTTCAGCGAGCTGCACGTCCAGGGTTCACCGGGCACCACCGCGCCGCCGTCCACCAGCCAGGGCACCGGCCAGGAGAACAAGGCCGCCTGGGCGCTCGAGGTCGCGCTCGACGTCGAGACCGCGCACGCGATGGCCCCGGGTGCCAACATCCTGCTGGTCTCCACGCCCACCGCGGAGACGCTCGGCGTCCAGGGCTTCCCCGCCCTGATGAACGCCGAGCAGTACGTGGTCGACCACCACCTGGCGAACGTCATCTCGCAGTCCTTCGCCTCCGCCGAGGGGGCGTTCGGCAGCGCCCAGTCGATCGAGCCGCTGCGGCACGCCTTCAAGTCGGCGGCCCTCAACGGCGTCACGGTGCTCGGCTCCTCCGGCGACAACGGCACGGCCGGCTCGGAGAAGACCCCGGTGAAGTCGGGCGGCACCACCCTCCCCGACCCGTCCGTCGAGTGGCCGGCCTCCGACCCGCTGGTGACCGGCGTCGGCGGCACGTACCTGTGCACCGACCCCAACGCGACCGGCGACCGGGCCGTGGACAGCACCGACAACCCGGCCAAGTGCCAGGCCAACCCCGGTGCGGCCGAGGTCGGTTGGACCAACGCGGGCGGCGGCTTCAGCCAGGCCTTCGACAAGCCCGCCTACCAGTCGGCGCTGCCCGCCGAGTCCACGCCGATCGCCGCCAAGCGCGGCGTGCCGGACGTGTCCCTGCAGGCCGCCCCCGGCACCGGCGCCCTGGTCTACCTGTCGCTGCCGCCGGACGGCTCCTCCGGCCTCAAGTGCGGTGCCACGCCGTGCAGCACGGGCTGGTACGACATCGGCGGCACCTCGCTCTCCTGCCCGCAGTGGGCCGGTCTGGTCTCCATCGCGGACCAGATCAACGGCGGCGGCCTCGGCCAGATCAATCCGCCCCTGTACAAGTTGAGCACCGACCCGGCCAAGTACGCGGCCGACTTCAACGACGTGACCCTCGGCAACAACACCGCCGACCCGACGGTGCCTGGCTACCCCGCCACCACCGGCTGGGACCCGATCACCGGCCTCGGCACGCCCAACGCGGCGAAGCTGCTGCCCGACCTGGTCAGCGCCGCCCACACCGGGTGAGACCGACTGACTGAGCTCCGCCCCGTCGAGCCCGGCTCGACGGGGCGGAGTCGTGCGGGCGGCGCCCACCGCGAAACCCGTTGGCGGGATGGCGCTCTTCCGGATCAAGGGCGTCTTCAGCCCCGCCGTCGTCCAGGCCCGCGAGCACAGCTCCTACTGGAACGGGGACCGGGTGTGGTGCTGTCCGACGACGGCCCAGCCGTGGTTCCCTGTCCGCACCGCGTGGAGTCGTGAGTGTCAGTGCCGGACACTACGGTCCTCGCCATGGAACAGGACCTCCTCAAGCATCCGGCTCCGCTGACCGACCGGATCGGTCACGTGGGCGGCATCGAGTCGCTCACCCTGGACGGTCACCGCTACTACTTCGGCTTCGACTACCGGAGCGACCTGGTTCTCTCGCCCCTGATCGGTGACCCCCACGCCATGGCCGCCTTCGCGAGCGCATACATGCGGCAGACCACCGGCGTACACGACGCGACCTACTGGGAGGCCCTCGTCGCCGCAGCGGCCACCGACACCGGACTCGCCTGCGCCGACGCCGAACGGGCCATCAGCTCACAGGACCTGCGCGGCCGGCTGCCGGAAGCCGAGAGCCACCTGCTCTACCTCCTCGGGGCGGCCACCGGGTGGGAGGACTGGTTCGAGCAGTCGCCGGAGGTGCGGCGGGCGTACCAGCGGCTCGGCCTCGACGACGAGGACTCGGAATTCCTCGACCACTGCCTCGACGCCGTTCGGGAGCACGGAGCCCAGGCGCGCCCCGACGAGTGGGAGGTCCTGCGCTTCCACCTGACCACGGCGGCACAGCAGGCACCCGGCAACTGGAACATGCTGTTCGCGCCGCTCGTGGAAGGCACCGTGAACCACCCGTGAGCGGAACCGCCGCCAGAAGGGATCGCCCGTGCTCACCGATACCGTGACCGGCCCTGTCGCCGTACTGGTCAACGGGCTTCCCGGCGCGGGGAAGTCGACCCTGGCCCGGGCCGTGTCCCACCGCCTCGCGCTGCCGCTGTTCAGCAAGGACGCCATCAAGGAAGCCCACGCCGATGTGCTGGGCGCCGAACGCTCCGACGCGCCACAACGACGCTGGAACGCCTCGCTCGGCGCCGCGGCGAGCGAGACGATGTGGGCGCTCCTGGCGGACGCGCCCGCCGGCGCCGTCCTCGAATCCTGCTGGCCGACCGGCGTTCGCGACTTCGTCGTGCAAGGCCTGAACCGCGCCGGCGATCCCACCCCAGTGGAGCTCTGGTGCGACGTCCCGCTGGAGACCGCCCGGCGTCGCTTCGAGGCGCGCCATCCACGCCATCCGATCCACGGAGACCTGCTGACGGCCGACGACTGGGAGCACTGGCGCCGCACGGCCCTCCCGCTCCGGGTAGGCCAGACCCTCCGCGTCGACACCACCGGGCCGGTCGACATCCAGGCGGTCATCGACTGGATCGAAACGGCGAAGCGCACCGGGCCCGACGACGCCCTCCACGAGTGAGACCGGAGACTGAGCCGGCGCTGGTGCGGCGCCCGCCCGTCCGCTCGCCGTGCTGGCAGGATGGCCGCATGGAACGTGTGCTTGGCATCGGCGGGTACTTCCTGCGGGCCGCCGACCCGGCGGCCCTGAGCGCGTGGTACCGCGACTGCCTGGGGCTGGACGCCGACGAGTACGGCCTGTGGCGGCAGGCACCCGGGGCGACGGTGTTCGCGACGTTCGACGCCGACACCGACTACTTCGGGTCCCGCACCCAGCAGACCATGCTCAACTTCCGGGTCCGCGACCTGGATGCGATGCTCGCCCAACTGCGGGCCGAGGGAGCGGACGTCGCCGAGGAGACGCAGGACGTGGAGGGTGTCGGTCGCTTCGGCTGGGTCACCGACCCCGAGGGCAACCGTGTCGAGCTCTGGCAGCCCGTCTGACGACGGATCCGCCCGTAACAGCCTTGCGCGGGAAGTCGGCTGGGTCGACTTCCCGCGCAGCGTCAACGGGACTCAGCGCCCAGGGCGACAGGGGCTCCCGGTGGTGTCGACGGGCAGGCCTGCGAGGTGGGGCAGGACGCCGGACGTCAGAGCCCCGTAGCCGGCGACGACGATCGTCGTCGCCGGCCGGGGCGCCCGTGGTGGGGCAGGTGTCATCACTCGTCCTTCAGGATCGTGTGGCGGGCGTTGTTCCAGGCCAGGGCGGCGGCGATGCCGTCCTGGAGGGTGTGGGCCGGGGTCCAGCCCAGCAGGTCGCGGGCGCGGTCGACGGCCGGGTAGGCGCCGGCATTGTCGCCGGGGCGGGCGTCGGTCAGGTGGTGGGCAAGCGGCTCGCCGGTCACGTCCTCGAAGGCCTTGATCAATTCGAAGACGGTGGTGCCGTTGCCGGAGCCGAGGTTGACGGGCAGGTAGCGGGGCCCGGCCTCGGGTACGACGGTGTCGAAACGGCGTACGGCGGCGATGTGGGCCGCGGCCAGGTCCCAGACGTGGACGTAGTCGCGGATGCCGGAGCCGTCGCGGGTGGGCCAGTCGGTGCCGGTGACCGGGAACGGCTCACCGGCGCGGTAGCGGTCGATCATGACGCCGAGGGCGTGGGTGGGCTTGGTGGTCTGCAGGCCGGTGCGCAGCTTCGGGTCGGCGCCGATCGGATTGAAGTACCGCAGGGTGATGACGCGCAGCGGTGTGCCGCCGGTGATGTCCTCCAGCGCGCCTTCGAAGGCGGCCTTGGTGCGCGCGTACGGGGAGAGCGGCTTGAGCGGTGCGTCCTCGGTGATGGCCTGGCCGGAGTCGTAGATCGCGGCGGAGCCGGAGAACACGAGCCGGTGGCAGCCGTTGCGCAACAGGTGGGTGACCAGGGCCAGGCCCTTGGTGACATTGGCCTCGTAGTAGCCGAGCGGGTCGGCCACCGATTCGGGGACGACGATGCGGGCGGCGCAGTTGATGGTGGCGTGGATGTCCGGGTGGTCGTGGAAGATGCGGTCGATCAGGTCGCCGTCGGCGATGTCGCCCTGATAGAAGGTGCGGCCGGTGGTGAACTCGGGCCGCCCGGTGGACAGATCGTCCAGGAGGACGGGCTCGATGGCCTCGTCCAGGCAGGCGCTGGCGACGGTGGATCCGATGAATCCGGCGCCGCCGGTGATGAGAACCTTCATGGTCTCTCCCAAGTCGGTTGCTGTTCCCATGACACGAACTGTCGTCGAGGTTAACGAAACCCGCTTGTCGGCAGCGAAGTCCGAGATCAGCCACCCGATCACCCGCCACCCCACCGCCGTGCCGCCCGTGTCGTGACCAAGCGCAGGACACATTCCGGGCGGCAAAGGCGGGGCGGGCGAAGCGACCGGGCTACCGGTTCACGCGAGCGGGGGTTCGGTGGCCCGCTGGAGCACTGCGCGCAGCAGCGCTTCGGCGTTGCCCGGGACGGCTGCCCAGAGCTCTATCTCGGCGTGGGCGGCCTGGCGGCGGGGGCTGATGGCGCGGATCGGCCGGGAGAACTGGCCGTTGAGGCACCACCAGGCCTCCAACCGGGCCCAGGTGAGTCGCCGGGTCATTCGGGAGCCTCCTCCGAGCGCAGGTAGATCGGGTGGGCGGACTCGATGCCGATGAAGGCGATCGCGCGCACCGCGCCGAACTCGATGAGCTGGTGGGCGATTCGGGCAGCGGAGGCCTCGCTGAACAGGTCGGCGAGGTAACCGGCCTGGTCGTCGTCGAGGGGCAGCCGGGCGAGGCTGGTGCGAATGGCGTCGAGGGCGTCGGAGAGCTTGGAGAAGGTGGCGAGCTTGGTGACGCCCTTGATCTCGACGGAGACGGGGAAGGGAAGTTCGACGCTCACTGCGCGCCTCCGATCAGGGCCCACATCGCCTTGCCGATTCCGCCCGGGCGAGGGCAACAGCCCCAGCTGGCGGCGAGCTGGGAGACGAGCCAGAGGCCTCGCCCGGCCTCGTCGTGGTCGGCAGCGGGGTGCGCGGTCGGTCGGTTCGGGTCGGCGTCGTGCACCTCGATGCGGAGCGAGCCGGGGTGGAGTTCGAACTGCAGGTAGATGAGTCGTCCGGGCGGCGTCTTGGCGTGGACGACGGCATTGGTGACGAACTCGCTCAGCACCAACTCGCCAGTGCTGAGCAAACGTTCACCGGCGGGGCGGCCCGCGACGAAGTCGCGGAGCAGTCGTCTGGCAGCGGGGACGGACTTGTGGTGCCGGGGCAGCCAGCAGGAGTGCTTCTCCAACGTTCCGGGCATGGCGGGGCCTCCTCCGGGTGTGGTGGGAAAGATCGCGATCCGAAGGGCGGCGGGAGGCAAAGGAATGCCCGAGCGATGAGCCGCCAGGATCACGCTGTGTGGTGCATTGCACTACGCCAAGTAGCATGCACCCGCACCAGTACTCATCGAAACCAGCATTTCTGCATCAGTGCACATTGGCTTAGCCTGGATCCGACACACCGTCACAAGGCAGACTGGGATGAGCTCAAGGAGGGAACACCGTGACTGACGAATCGAGGCCGACCGTGCGCGGCCGTCGTCTGGGCTCAGAGCTTCGCCGGCTTCGAGAATCGGCGAGCAAGACAACTGACGACGCTGCGGGTGCACTCAAGTGTTCCCGCGCGAAGATCAGTCGGATAGAGACAGGCGTCGTGGGCATCCGGCGCCTGGACCTCGGCATCCTCCTGGACCTCTACGACGTCACCGATCCACACGTAAGGGAGGCGCTCGAAACACTGGCCCGGGAAAGCAAGAAGCGCGGCTGGTGGCACGACTACGGCGACACTATTCAGCCTGCCCACGCCGACTTCCTCGGACTGGAAAGCGATGCCCGGTACATCCGGACCTGGCAACCCCTGGTCGTGCCGGGCCTGCTGCAAACCGAGGACTACGCCCGTGCACTGCTTGAGGCAAACCCTGCCGCCGTCCGGCCGGAACGCATCGATCAAGTGGTCAAGATCCGGATGGAACGCAAGGGCATTCTGAACAAGCCTGACCCTGCTCGCTTTTGGGCGATCATCTGGGAGCCAGCGCTTCGGTGCCCAGTTGGTGGAGCGGACGTACGCCAGGCACAGCTACGCCATCTCGCTGAGGCAGCGCAACTCCCCAACGTCACCTTGCAAGTCGCACCGATCGATCTCGGCGCAACTGCCGGGGCATGCGGTGGGTTCGTGATGTACGGGTTCACTGACTCACCCGCGCCAGGCGCGGTGTTCGTGGAGACGCTGACGAACGGGCACTACCTGGAGCGCGAGGCGGAGCTCGACGGCTACGGACTCGTTTTCGAGTACCTGCGGTCGTCGGCCCTGAACCCGTCCGAGTCGCTGGATATGATCACAGCTATCGCAGCAGAGACATGAGTATGAGACTAGAAAATAGGTGAGCACATGGCCGTGCCAGAGATCTCCGCTCGGGGGTGGCACAAGAGTTCCTACAGCGCGCAGGCAAGCGAGTGCGTGGAGACGGGGCATGTCACCACAGGTGGAATGGCTGTCCGGGATTCCAAGGACCCCGGCGGCCCCGCGCTCGTCTTTCCCGCTGACGCATGGTCGACGTTCGTCAGCGCCGTCAAGGCCGGGGAACTGCCCAGCGCCTGAAACACCTGCGCGAGAAGTCGGCTGGGCCGACTTCTCGCGCAACTTCCATTCCGCCCTCAGCGGCCGACTTCACGCAGGCGGAAGTCCTCCACCGTCTCCCTGCGGATCAGCAGGCGCGCCCGGCCGTCCTTCACCGCCGCCACCGCCGGGCGGCCGACCAGGTTGTAGCCGGAGGCCATCGACAGCTGGTACGCCCCGGCCGCCGGGACGGCCAGCAGGTCGCCTGGGCGCAGGTCCGCCGGCAGGACGGCGTCGCGGATCAGCACGTCGCCAGCCTCGCAGTGGCGGCCGACCACGTCCACCCGGGCCTCCCCCGCGTCCGAGCGGCGGCCCACCAACCGCACGCTGTACGGCGATCCGTACAGCGCCGGGCGCGGGTTGTCGCTCATCCCGCCGTCCACCGCCGCGAAGCAGCGGCCGTCCGCCGTGTGCTTCACCGACAGCACCCGGTAAACCGCCACTGCTGCCGGACCGGCAATCGCCCGACCCGGCTCGATCAGCAGGCGCGGCACCTCCAGATCGGCCTCGGCGCAGCGCACCGCCAGCCGGTCGGTCAGCCGCACCGCGAACTCGGCGAGGTCCAACTCGGTGTCCCCTGGCAGGTAGCGGATACCGTGGCCGCCACCGAGGTCCAGCTCGGGCAGTTCCACGCCGTACCGCTCGCGCACCTCGGCGAGCAGCCGTACCAGCGCGTCCACCGCCCGCAGGAACGGCTCCAGCTCGGTGATCTGCGAGCCCAGGTGGCAGTGCAGCCCGGCGAGTTCCAGCCCGGGTTGGTCGAGCACCCGGGCGATCGCATCGGCCGCGTCACCGCCCTCGATCGGGAAGCCGAACTTCTGGCCGCCGACGCCGGTCCGTACCGCCGTGTGGTGTCCTGCGGCGATCCCGGGGACGACCCGGACCAGCACCTTCTGCGGGGTGTCGGCGGCGACCAGCGCGGCCAGCCGGGCGATCTCCGCCGGGCCGTCGATGACGATCCGACCGACCCGCAGCCGCCGCGCCAGCCGCAGCTCCTCGGGGGACTTGGCGTTGCCGTGGAGCAGGATCCGCTGCGCCGGGAAGCCTGCCGAGACGGCCAGCCAGAGCTCACCGGCGGAGCAGACATCCAGGCCGAGGCCCTCCTCCGCGACCCAGTCGGCCATCGCGCTGCACAGGAAGGCCTTGGCCGCGTACAGCACCTCGGCGTGCGGCAGCGCCCGGCGGTAGGCCCGCGCCCGGGCCCGCACCTCACCCTCGTCCAGGACGTACAGCGGGGTGCCGAACCGCTCTGCGGCCTCCGCCAGCCCGACCCCGCCGACCAGCACATCCGCGCCCGGACCGGGCCGCGCCGAGGCTGGCCAGGGGCCGCCGAGCGCGTCGGCGGGGGCGGTGGTGACGGAAGGGACGGTGAGCTGGGTCATGGCGGCCACTCCTACGGAAGTCGAGAGATGTGGTGGGTCAGTCCTCGTAGTGCATCGCGAACCGGCAGTGCGCCGGGCGGGTCCGGGCGTGGTCGGTGGCCGGTTCCGGCGGTTCGGGCTGGTCCTGGTGTCCAACGGCGGGCACGAGGCGGATGGTGCGCCCCAGCGGCCGGTCGGCGTCGATGTCGATGACGGCGGTGGCGGTGGTCACGGCGGGCTCCTCAGGTCTGTGGCGCGGGCCGTCGTCCGGCGGCCCCCACCTCCAGTGGAGCCCCTCCGTGCGCCGATGGCACCGGGCCTTGACGCACGGCCTACGCATCGGGGGCGTACCTTGACGACTTTCTGACATGCCCCTCATCCCAGGCACCGGAACGACCGTTCGTGCAGGTCGGGGCCCGGATCGATCATGATGTCAGGGAACTGTCAAGGATGGCCGGTTCCCCGCCAAGCCTGCGTCAAGACCCGCATGGCGCACCCGGATCCGGTGGTGGGCTGTCGGCCGTCCCCGTCGCCACCGAGCCCGCCGCCCCGCCGCCCCCGCGTCAGGGCAGCCCGGAAGGTCCCCCGAGACGATGCGCCGTTCGGCCCTCACCCCACCGGATGCCACCGCCACCCGAACCGACTGGTTCCGTCGCCCAGCCCCCGCACCCGCGCGACCACCGGAGCATCCGAGCCACCGCCCGTCCTCACCCAGAGGCCGCCGCGCGCTGATCACCCGCCAGCAGCTGGCCGAGGCGCTGCCCGCCGCCGTCCGCAAGCTCCATCCGCGCGTGATGATGCGCAACCCGGTGATGCTCGTGGTCGAGACCGGCTCGGCGCTCACCACCATCAGCGCGGTGATCCACCCGAGTGTCTTCGCCTGGGTGATCTCCTTCTGGCTCTGGCTGACCGTGCTGTTCGCCAACCTCGCGGAGGCCGTGGCCGAGAGCCGGGGCAAGGCGCAGGCCGACTCGCTGCGCCGCGCCCAGGCCGGGACGACGGCCCGACGGCTGCTGCACTGGCGGGTCGGCACCCGCGACCGTCGTCACGAGGTCATCCCCGCCGAGCAGTTGATGCTGCACGACATCGTGCTGGTGTCGGCCGGCGAGGTCGTCCCGCAGGACGGCGAGGTGGTCGAGGGCGTCGCCACCGTCGACGAGTCGGCGATCACCGGGGAGTCCGCACCCGTCATCCGCGAGTCCGGCGGCGACCGCACCGCCGTCACCGGAGGCACCAAGGTGCTCTCCGACCACCTGATCGTCCGCGTCACCTCCCGCCCTGGACAGAGCTTCATCGATCGCATGATCAGCCTGGTCGAGGGCGCCAACCGGCAGAAGACCCCGAACGAGATCGCGCTGAACATCCTGCTCGCCTCGCTGACCATCGTCTTCCTGCTCTCGGTGGTCTCGCTCCAGCCGATGGCCATCTACGCGCACGCGCCGCAGACCACCGTCGTGCTGGTCGCGCTGATGGTCGCGCTCATCCCGACCACGATCGGCGCGCTGCTCTCGGCGATCGGCATCGCCGGGATGGACCGGCTGGTGCAGCGCAACGTGGTCGCGCTCTCCGGCCGGGCGGTGGAGGCCGCCGGGGACGTGGACGTGCTGCTGCTCGACAAGACCGGCACCATCACCCACGGCAACCGCCGGGCCGTCGCCCTGCACCCGCTGCCCGGCGCGACCGTCGAACAGCTCGCCGAGGCGGCCCAGTTGGCGTCCGTCGCGGACGAGACCCCGGAGGGTCGCTCGCTCATCGAGCTGACGAACCGTCAGTACTGGGTGCCACCAAGGGCTCCCGGCGAACTCGGCGAGCAGCAGCCCGTCCCGTTCACCGCGCACAGCCGGATGAGCGGAGTCGACCTGCGCTGGCCGGACGGCAACGGCTGCCTCATCCGCAAGGGCGCGGCCGCCGCCGTCGCCCGCTGGGTGATCGACTCCGGCGGGCACCTGCCCATGGAGGCCAAGCCACTGGTCGACCGGATCGCCGAAGCCGGCGGCACCCCCCTCCTCGTCGCCGTCCACGACCGCCACGGCGCCCGCGCGCTGGGCGTGGTCGAACTCAAGGACGTCGTCAAGGAGGGCATCGCCGAACGGTTCGCCGAGCTGCGGCGGATGGGCATCCGCACCGTCATGGTCACCGGCGACAACCCGCTCACCGCCAAGGCCATCGCCGCCGAGGCCGGGGTCGACGACTTCCTCGCCGAGGCCACCCCCGAGGACAAGCTCGCCCACCTGCGGCGCGAGCAGGCCGCCGGGAACATGGTCGCGATGACCGGCGACGGCACCAATGACGCCCCGGCGCTCGCCCAGGCCGACGTCGGCGTCGCGATGAACTCCGGCACCCCCGCCGCCAAGGAGGCCGGCAACATGGTCGACCTCGACTCCAACCCGGCCAAGCTCATCGACATCATCCGGGTCGGCAAGCAACTCCTCATCACCCGGGGCGCGTTGACCACCTTCTCGATCACCAACGACGTCGCCAAGTTCTTCGCGATCATCCCCGCGATGTTCGCGAACGCCTACCCCGGGCTGCACCACCTCAACATCATGGAACTGCACAGCCCCACCTCGGCGATCGCCTCCGCGATCATCTTCAACGCGCTGATCATCGTCGCACTGATCCCGCTCGCCCTGCGCGGCGTCCGCTACCAGCCCGCCTCCGCCACCGACCTGCTCCGGCGCAACCTGCGGGTCTACGGGCTCGGCGGGCTGATCCTGCCCTTCCTCGGCATCAAGGCCATCGACCTGCTGATCCAGTTCGTGCCGGGACTGGGGTGACGCCCCCAGGGCCTGTCAGGAGGCCGTCAAGATGTGTACGGCCCGCGTCATGACCGTGTCAGCGGCAGTACGGACCGTGCTGTTCCGGGGGTTCACTGGAGTCATCCGAAGCAGGGAGTACCGAACCGGCGGAACCCGACCGGAGTGAGCTACCGGAGAGACGGAGGCGAACGGCCATGACCGGCACATCCCGAGTGATCGTCGGCCTGAGCGGATCACTGAGCAGTCTGGCCGCCCTCTACCACGCCGTCGGCGAGGCGGCCCGGAACGAGGCCGTGCTGGTGCCCGTCGCCGCGTGGGCGGCGGCCGACAAGGACGGCCTGCGCCCGCTCTCCGAACTGGAGCACGCCGCCCGGCGCCGCCTGGACATCGCCTTCGAGCAGGCCTACGGCGGCTACCCGGCCGGACTGGTCATCCGCCCGCTGGTGGTGAACGCCGAGCCGGGGCGCGCCCTGGTCGCCGCCGTCAGCGGCCCGGACGACCTGCTCGTCCTGGGCGCCACCACCCGGCGCGGCCTCGACCGGCTGCGCGGCGGCTCGGTGGCCCGGCACTGCCGGCAGCGGGCCGGCTGCCAGGTGGTCGAGGTCTCGCCCTCGGCGCTGCTGACCCGGCTGGAACTGCCCGCCCGCACCGGGGCGCCGCTGCCGCTGCTCGCACGCTGACGCTACGAGGCGTCCGCCAGGTGGGAGCTGAGCCAGGTCAGCGAGGGCGGGAGCAGTCGGTCCCAGGTGGTGAAGTTGTGGCCACCGGCGTCCACCGTCGCCTGAGCCACCACCAGGGGCGGACGGGCGGCCGCCGCGAAGGCCGTGGAGTCGGCGTAGGTGCTGCCGTCCTCCTTGCTGTCGGCCAGCAGCACCGCGACGTTCGGCATCGGCAGGTGGGCCAGCCGCCAGTTGAGGTCGGCCTCGTCGCGGCGCTGTCCGCTGCCAGCGAAGAGGTCGCCGGTGGTGACGTCGTCGGCGGCCTTGAAGTAGCCGGAGAGCGAGACCGCGGCCGGGAAGACCGCCGGGTGCTCCATGCCGAGCTTGACGGCGCAGTAGCCGCCGGTGGAGTCGCCCATGACGCCCAGGCCGTCCGCACCGCCCAGCACCCGGTATGAGGCCCGGAGGTCGGCGGGCACGTCGGTGGTGAAGTAGGTCTGCGCCTGCGGGCCGTGCGGGACGTCCTCGCACTCGCTGTCCCGGGGCATGCTGGGCGAGGGCCGCATCAGCACGAGGACGGTGGGCTTCATCGTCCCCTTGCGCAGCAGGTCGAGTTCGGTGGCCGGGTAGCGCAGCTTGGTGACCAGGTTGGTGGCGTCCCCGGGGAAGCCGGTCATCACCAGCACGGCCGGGAAGTGCCGGCCCCCGTTGCCGGGCTGGAAGTACTGCGGCGGCAGGTAGACGTACCCGTCGGTGCTCAGGCCGGTGGTGGCGCCGGGCAGCCGGACCTTGTCCAGCCGGCCGATCTGGGCCGGCTCGCGGCCGACCGAGCCGGCGCCGGTGATCTCCGCCGTGCCCAGCACCTGCACCCCCGCCGGAGTACCGGCCGGAGTACCGGCCGGAGTACCGGCCGGGCTGCCGGCCGGGGCGCCCGCTCCGCCCGGACCGCCGCCGGCGCCCCGGATGACGCCTGCACCGTGCTCGTGCCCGAGCAGGTCGGACCAGCTGCTGTAGAAGACGAAGTAGTCGTTGGCGGCGAGCCCGAGGGTGGCGAGCAGGGTCAGCTGGGTGACGGCGATGGTGCCGAGGCGCAGGAACATCGCGGGCCAGCTGCGGACGGCGAGCTTGGGCCAGACCCAGAGCGTACCGAGCACCGTGGCCACCGCGAGCAGTGCCGCCAGCGCCAGCAGTTCGTGACTGGTGAGTCCCATCCGTCCCGGCCTCCTCTACCACTGTGGACCACCGGCCGGGGAAGCGGCTTCCTCCACTCAGGGTAACTCCGGCGTCACTGTCGATGCCGCTCTCGCCGGCCGGCCGGCGCCCGCCACACCTGGTCGCGCAGGGACGGCGGGTCGGTGAAGCGGATGCCGGTGGCGCCGCGCGGGGCGTCGGCGAAGGCCGGGGCGACCCCGCGGCCGGGGAGTCGGCCGCCCCGCATGCCAACTTCGACAAGACTGTCGAAGTTGGCATGGCCGGGCTATGCTGTCGACGGGTCCGAAGGCGAGTCCCCGCCCCCCGTCGACGTCCGCACCACCCCGGCGCACCCGACCGGAAGGAGGCGAGACCCATGGACCGCAGGAGTACGGCTCGCGACCACTCCCCCGCCCGCTCCCGAACCCTCGAGTTCACCTCCGGAGAATAACTCCATTCCCCCTGTGACTTTCTGACGGAGCGTCAACTCAATAGCCGGTCTTCCACCGCCTGGTCGTCCGGGCGTGCCCCGGGCCGCCCGCCGCCGTTGTACGGAAGGTGAGTCGCCACGCCCGCCCCCGACCCCCGGCCCGCCTGCCGAGGAAGAGGTTCCCCATGACGACGTCCCGGCTCTTCCCGCGCCCGCGCGAGGCGGCGGTGCTGCTGACCGTCCTCGGGCTGCTCGTCCTGGAGGAGATCGCCCTCGGGATGGCGGAGGAGGAGGACCGCCCGATGATCGGCGGCATCCTGATCGCCGCCTCCTGTTCCGGGCTCCTGCTGGTCGGCGCGGTGCTGTTCAGCCGCTGGCTCGAGACCCGCCGCCCGCTCCCGTTGCCGCCGCTCGGCCCCAACGGGCGCGAGTACAGCGCCCGCGCGCTCGAAGGCTTCCCGATGGACGCCGTCCGACCCCTGCTGCTCGCCGAACACGCGCCCCAGCTCGGCCAGTTGTACTCGGCCTGGATGCTCGCCAAGGCCGGCCGCCCGGCCCCGTGGATCGCCCGGCGGCTCGACATCCCCCTCGACGTCGTCCAGCTCCTGGTCGACGCCGCCCGCGCACGACCCGGCACCCGGCCGATGCCCGGGCCGTGACCGGAACGGCGTCGGCCCCGGCACCGCAACGCGGGGTGCCGGGGCCGACGTTCGGGCACGAGGTCAGCTCTCGTGGGCCGAGGCGTCGTCGATCAGGAACGCGGTGGCCGGACTCGTACCGCTCTCGTGGGAGACCAGCTTGAGGCCGATGGTGGTCCCCCAGCCGACCTGCCCGATGACCGGGGAGAGGTCCACCGACTGGAACTGGTAGCCGTTGGTCGGGTTCTGGCTGCTCCAGGTCTTCACCGTGCCGATCGGCTGCCCGGTGTACTGGTTGATCGCCACCAGCGACAGTGTGTCGGGCGCGGTGGTGGAGGCGTTGGTCGACTCGGTGTCGAGCCAGAAGGAGAAGGTCGCCTGCCCGTAGCCCGGGTAGGTGTTCAGGTACGTGGTGATGGAGTCGTCCGTCCCGGTGTTCTGGCCGAGCCAGGCGTACCACGAGCCCGAGTGCGGCGCGTGCAGGCTGGACGGGGTGATGATGTTGTACCCCGACGGGCCCCAGGAGTCCGTCATCACCGTGTGGTTGACGTCCGCCGAACCGTTCTCGAAGCCGGGGTCGATGAGCTGCTCGCTCGCGCCGCAGCCCGGCCGGTCGGTGGCGCTGACGTTCTCCCAGAAACCGGTGGACGCGGCCTTGCCCGCGCCGTCGGTCGCCGTCACGGTGATCCGCTGGTAGCCGTTGGTCGCGGCGGCGGTGCCGGAGATCACCCCGCTCCGCGCGTCGATGGCCAGCCCCTGCGGCAGTCCGGTGGCGCTGTAGGTGAGCGCCGAACCGCTGCTGGACACGCCCACCGCCGGGACCGACAGCGGCTGCCCGGCCTTGTCGACCCGGTCGCACATCGTGCTCACCGAGACCGACGGACTGGCCACCACCGGGTCCGAAGCCATGCACAGGTGGTCGGCGTTGGACCACAGGGTCTGCAACGGGAAGCTCCCGGTCGACAGGTCCTCGAAGAACAGCCCGCCGTTGGCGCCCTGCGGGATCCAGGCGCACTTGTCCCCGACCTCCTGGCCGGTGGCGTCGGTCCAGCCGCCCGGGGTGTTCGGGTCGGTCACCGTCTCCGCGTACTCGTGGCCGCCGATGATCCCGTAGCCGTCCAGTCGACCCCTCGGGGTGTTCTCACCGAACCAGTTGGTGCCGCAGCCGGCCACGTCCGTCAGGTACGGCATGTTGGTGTAGGCGAGCTGGCCGTACGGCGAGCGCTGGAAGTCGTGCCAGGCGCAGTAGCCCAGCTCCTTCCACTTGTCCGGGTCGGCGCCCTGCGGCGAGTCGATGACGTACTGGACGTTGCGGTTCTGCGCCTCGGTCAGGTTGCCGAAGTGCTTGGCGGCGGCCAGCGCCTCGGCGCCGATCTGCGGCTCGGTCGCGGCCTGCGGCGCGGGCGCGCCGTTGTCCACCCACACGCCCGCGAGCACGCTCCCCGCCTGCGGGTACGGGATGTGGGCGGACCCGGCCGGGCACTGGACGGAGCCGGTGGCGATGCCCTCGCAGTACTGGGTCAGGACGGCGCTCCAGCCGTCGCCGGCGCTGCCGAGGCCCTTGAAGAAGTCCTGCTGGTACGGGGCGGCCTGATCCGGGTCACCGGTCGTCACGACGTCGCCGGTCGAGTTGGTCGAGGGCGTGCCCCACTGAGAGCCCCAGAGCACCAGGTAGACCTTGGGAGCGCCGATCACCACGCCGGTCGACTCCTGGCCGCCCTTGTAGGTGACCTGGAGGTCGTACTGGTTCGCGACGGAGCCGTCGCCGTTCTTGCCGGTGCCCGGGTCCGCGCCGTCCACCAGCTGGGGAGCCTTCTTGTCGGCGGTGGCGACCGGGCCGGTCCTGGCAGCCCCGGCCCGACGCGGACCGGACTTCTGCGGGACGGCGGCCGCCTTCGGGGTGCCCGGCTGGACCACCACGGTGGCGGTCTCCGCCTTGTGGGGCTCGGCCATGGCGGTCAGCGGGCTGCTCAGCCCGGCGCCGGCCAGGGCGGCCGCGAGCGCCACCAAGGCGGTGTGTCGGCCGCGTTGGAACAGGCGGGATCGGAATCTGATCACGGGTCGGGTTCCGTCTCTCGTGACGTGGGGGGGAAGGGTGCGCATTCGCGGTGCACGTTTGCGAAGTTGACGGATCGTCAGCTCGATTCCGCGGCAGGGGATGGGGAACCGGATCTCGCCCGGACCGCTGTGCAATGCGCCATATGATATTTCACTGACCATCGCGCACAAGCCCCCGCGCGCGACGCGGACCGGTGCCACCCACCCGCGGGCGCACACCCCGGCACACCTCGGCGCGCCGTCGCGCCCGCCCCACCTGGGCCGATGATCCCCGAACCGACGCCGCCGAGACCGGCTCGCCAACTCGTCGGCCCGGCGGCGATTTTAACTTCCCCTTACCCGAATCGACCTCGCCTTGGAACTCCCGCCGTCGGGAGCACGGTCGGACGTACCGTCAGGCATCCGACCAGGAGCTCGACCACGCGCCCCGTCAGACGCGGGGGCCCGCGTTCGCCTGCGCCACCAGGTACGGCACCAACCCGCGCTCCGCCAGCGCCGCCCGCCAGGCGGCCCGCGCCTGCACCAACTCCCCCAGTCCCCGCGCCGGTTCGGCCTCCACCGGCCCCTTCGTCCGGGCCGCCGCCCCCAGCAGTCCCAGCCCGCCGACCAGCAGGCACACCGCCGCCACCCCACCGGCCACCCAGCCGGCGGTCACCATCGCCCTGCCCAGCACCTCCATGTCCTCGGCCAGCCCGAGCAGGTAACCGAGCAGCAGGAGCGCCGCGGCGGCCGCCGCGGCGATGATCGGCACGATCACCCCGAGCACCCCCCACCACCCGGAGACCCGCTCCCGGGCCTGCGCGTCCACCGGCAGCCGCGCCACCGAGTCGGCGTCCGCCCGCAACGCCGCGTAGCGCTCGTACTCCGGCGCCGCCGCGGCCAGCACGTACTCGGCGTTCTCCCGGGCCGTCCGCCGCAACCGCTCCACACCCCGCGCGTCCTCCCCGCTGGCCCGCAGCGCGGCCCGCACCTGCGGCGTCGCCAGTGCCCTGCCGAGCTCCGTCTCGAAGTCGGCCCGGTCCTGCTGCGGCAGTCGAAGCGGTCTGTCCATGGTGTGCCCCCCGTTCGCTCGTCACCCGTGGACCATTAGTTCTACAGCACTGTAGAACACCCGACCAGGGCGGAGCGGCCCTGGTCACCTGTGACGTCGGGGAGAAGGAAGGGTCACCTCACCCCGGAGCGGCCCGGAAGGGTCGCCACGCCGTCGGCCCGCAGGAAGGACGGAGGGCCGAAACGGCAAGCGCCGCCCCGGAGATCGGGGCGGCGCGGCCTGGAGTCCGAAGACCGGCCCGTGAGTGAGGGGACGGCCCGGACGGACCGTCACTCGGTGGCGAGCGCCACCCGGCGGGAGTCGGCCGCCGCCGACGGGGTGGCGCCGATGTTGGAGACGGTGGCGATGACCACGGCGTCGGCGCCCGGGATCCAGTTGACGGTCTTGGACTGGACGGTCAGCTGCCGCTGCTGCTGCGTGCCGTCGCAGACGATGTCGGCCTCGGCCGTCCGGCTGGACCCGAAGGCGATCGAGGCGGCGTCCTCCGGGTCCTTCTGCTCGACCGAGACGGTGAGCGAGCGGGCGTCGTCGGCCACCGAGCAGACGTAGCTGACGTCCACCCGGACCCGGCCGGGGACCTTCGGATCGATCCGGGCCTCTCCGAGGGTGACCACCGTGGTGGCCGGGTCCGGGTCAGCGGCCGGGGCGGCCCGGGCCACCGGGGCCAGGCCGACGAGAGCGGTGGTGAGGGCCGTCACGATGATCCAGCGTTGCACTGCGACCTCCAGGGGTTCGGGGCGTGTCGCGGCCGACGCTAGCCGCCGCCCCCGGCACCCGCGCGCCGAGTCGTCCGATCGTCGTACGAGCGACCCGGCGCCCACACGGCCGATCGGACACCCCTTCAGCTCACCGCCGCCGGAGCCAGACCACCCAGGTCAGCACCGAGCAGAACACGTACGCCGCCAGGAACCCCAGGTACGCGGTGTCCCCGTTGTGGCTGGCCTGGAAGGACTGCCGGAAGGCCAGGTTCACCAGGACGCCGCCGAAGGCCCCGATCGCCCCGGCGAGCCCGATCAGCGCCCCGGCCCGCCGCCGGGAGTCGGCCTCGGCGGCCTCCGGGTCGGCTCCGGCCGCGACACTCTTCCGGGCGATCACCTGGAAGTGGGCGGGGATCATCTTGTACGTCGAACCGTTGCCGATCCCGCTGAGCACGAACAGCGCGATGAACCCGGTCAGGAACAGCGGCAGCGAGCCCGCCCGGGAGGCCGCCAGCACGACCGCCGTCCCGGCTCCCATCGCGATGAAGGTCGCCAGCGTGACCCGGGCACCCCCGTACCGGTCGGCGAGCCGCCCGCCGACCGGCCGCAGCAGCGAGCCGAGCAGCGGCCCCAGGAAGGTGAGCGCGGCGGCCTTGACCGGGGTGTCGAAGCGCTCGTGGAACTGCACCTGCAGCACCTGCCCGAACGCGAAGCCGAACCCGATGAAGGAGCCGAAGGTGCCGATGTACAGCGTGGAGACCGCCCAGCCGTACGGGTCGCGGGCGACCTCGCGCAGCGCCCGCCCCTCCCCCGGACTCGCCGCCGTGGCCGGCAGGTTGTCCATCTTCCACCAGGCCCCGGCCGCCGCCAGCACGATCAGCGGCAGGTAGACCAGCGGCAGCAGCCGGGGGTGGGCGGCGCCGGCGGTGGCCAGCACCAGCAGCCCGAGCAGCTGGACGGCCGGGACGCCGAGGTTGCCGCCGCCCGCGTTGACGCCGAGTGCCCAGCCCTTGAGCCGGTGCGGGTAGAAGGCGTTGATGTTGGCCATCGAGGAGGCGAAGTTGCCGCCGCCGACCCCGGCCACGCAGGCCACCGCGAGCAGCGTCCCGTACGAGACGCCGGGCTCCAGCACCACGGCCGCCAGCACGGTCGGCACCAGCAGCAGCAGCGCGCTGATCACCGTCCAGGTGCGCCCGCCGAACCGGGCGACGGCGAAGGTGTACGGCAGCCGCAGCAGCGCGCCGAGCGCGGTGGGCAGGGCGGTGAGGGTGAACTTCCCCGCCGTGTCGATGTGGTACTGGGGCCCGAGGAAGAGCACCAGCACCGACCAGAGGCTCCACACCGAGAAGCCGATGTGCTCGGAGAGCACGGAGAAGACCAGGTTGCGCCGGGCGATCCGGGCACCGCCGCGCGCCCAGAACTCCTCGTTCTCCGGATCCCAGCCGCCGAGTGCGGCGGGCGTTCTCGCGTCGAGGACGGTCGTCATGCCGCCGCCTCCCCGTCGAGAGCCCTGACCGGCCAGCGCCGCAGCACGGCGGGGGTACCGTCGGGGGCGGTGTCCTCGTCCAGGCATCGCCCGTCGGTCAGGTCGTAGACCTGCTTGTACATCGGCGAGATCAGGGTCGGCCGCTCGCCTCGGCTGCCGATCAGGCCGCGGGAGAGGACGGGGGCCCCGCTGAACGGGTCGAGGTTGTCGACGGCGTACAGCTCCCCGGCGCGGTCGCGGAAGAGGGCGACCTGTCCGGCGTCGGGGAGCAACACCGCGACGCCGCGACCGGGTTGGAGGTCGGTGAGGGAGCAGACGGTCTGCCAGCGGGTGCCGTCGTGGATCTGTACGGTCACGGGGTGAGCACCTCCAGTCGGGCCCCGGCGACCAGCACCGGGGCGTTGAGGGTGTGGCCGGCCTCGCCGGGGCGGGCAGGGCGGATCTGGCCGCGTTCGGGGACGAAAGTCACGGCGGGGTCGGGGGTTCCGGGGGCGTTGACGAAGGAGGAGAAACGCCGCAGCCGCTCGGGGTCGGCCAGCGTCTCGGCCCATTCGTCCCGGTAGCCGCCGATGTGACGGTCCATCAAGTCGTCCAGCTCGGCGGCGATGCCGAGCGAGTCGTCGAGGACCACGGCCCGCAGGTGGTCGAGGCCGCCCTCCAGCCGCTCCAGCCAGACCGAGGTGCGCTCCAGCCGGTCGGCGGTGCGGATGTAGAACATCAGGTAGCGGTCGATGGTGCGGATGAGGGTCTCGCGGTCGAGGTCGGCGGCGAGCAGGTCGGCGTGCCGGGGGGTCATGCCGCCGTTGCCGCCGACGTAGAGGTTCCAGCCGGCCGAGGTGGCGATGATGCCGAAGTCCTTGCTCTGCGCCTCCGCGCACTCGCGGGCGCAGCCGGAGACGGCGGCCTTGAGCTTGTGCGGGGAGCGCAACCCCCGGTAGCGCAGCTCCAGTTCGATGGCGAGGGCGGTGGAGTCCTGGACGCCGTAGCGGCACCAGGTCTCGCCGACGCAGGACTTCACGGTGCGCAGCGACTTGCCGTAGGCGTGTCCGGACTCGAACCCCGCGTCGACCAACTTGCGCCAGATGACCGGGAGTTGGTCGACGGTGGCGCCGAACATGTCGATCCGCTGGCCACCGGTGATCTTGGTGTAGAGGCCGTGGTCGCGGGCGATCTCGCCGATCACGATCAGGCCCTCGGGGGTGATCTCGCCGCCGGGCACCCGGGGGACGACCGAGTAGGAGCCGTTGCGCTGGAGGTTGGCGAGGAAGTGGTCGTTGGAGTCCTGCAGGGCGCCCTGCTCGCCGTCCAGGATGTGGCCGTTGCCGAGGCTGGCCAGGATGGAGGCGACGGTCGGCTTGCAGATCTCGCAGCCCTCGCCGCTGCCGTGCTTGGCGAGCAGCTCGGAGAAGCTCGCCAGTCCTGTGCCCCGGACGATCTCGTACAGTTCGGCCCGGGTGTGGGCGAAGTGCTCGCACAGGCCCGTGCCGGTGGAGACCCCGGCCGCCTCCAGCTCCTCGGTGACGACGGTGCCGAGCTGCTTGAGGCAGCTGCCGCAGCCGGTGCCCGCCCGGGTGCACTTCTTGACGGCGGCGACGCTGTCGGCGCCCTGGTCGCGGACGGCGGCCCGGACGGCGCCCTGGGTGACGTTGTGGCAGGAGCAGAGCACCGCGTCGTCGGGCAGCGCGACCGGTCCGGCGGCCCCCGCGAACCCGGCGGGGAGAACGAGCTGTTCGGGAGCGACGGTGAGCGGCTTGCCGGCCACGGCGAGCGGGCGCAGGACGCCGTAGCCCTCGGTGTCACCGACCAGGACGCCGCCGAGCAGCGCGCCGTCGGAGCCGATCACCAGCTTGCGGTAGACGCCGCTGCGGCTGTCGCTGTAGAGCACGTCGAGCGCGCCCTCGGCGCTGCCGTGCGGGTCGCCGAAGCTGGCGACGTCCACGCCGAGCAGCTTGAGCTTGGTGGACAGGTCGGCGCCGGTGAAGCCCTCGCCCTCCTGCTCCGCGATGGTCCGGGCGGCCGTCTCGGCCATCAGGTAGCCGGGGGCGACCAGGCCGTAGACCCGGCCGTCGACGGCCTGGGCGCACTCGCCGATGGCGAGGATCGCCGGGTCCTCGGTCCGGCACCGGTCGTCGACCACCACACCGCCGCGCTGGCCGACCGGCAGTCCGCAGTCCCGGGCGAGCTGGTCGCGGGCGCGCACGCCGGCGGAGAAGACCACCAGGTCGGCGGGCAGCTCCCGGCCGTCGGACAGGGCGAGGGCGCGGACCCGGCCGTCCGGGCCGGTGAGCACGCCGCTGGCGCCGGCGCCGGTGTGCACGGTGACGCCCAGGTCCTCGATCTTGCGGCGCAGCGCGGCGCCGCCTCCGTCGTCGACCTGCACGGCCATCAGCCGGGGCGCGAACTCCACCACGTGGGTGGCCAGGCCCCCGGCCCGCAGGGCGCCGGCCGCCTCCAGGCCGAGCAGTCCGCCGCCGACCACCACGCCGGTGCCGGCGGTGGCGGCCTGGGCGCGGATGGCGTCGACGTCCTCGATGGTGCGGTACACGTGGCAGCCGGGGGCGTCCGTCCCGGGTACGGGCGGCACGAAGGGCACCGAGCCGGTGGCCAGCACCAGGACGTCGTAGCGGACCTCGGCACCGGACCGGGTGGTGACGGTCCGCCCGGCCCGGTCGATCGCGGTGGCCGGGTCGCCCAGGCGCAGGTCGATGCCGTGCTCGGCGAGGAAGCCGGCGGGGCAGAGCGCGAGGTCCTCGGCGGTGCTGCCGTCGAAGAGCGAGCTGAGGTGGACCCGGTCGTAGGCGGGCCGGGGCTCCTCGGCGAGCACGGTGACCCGCCAGCCGCGCGCGGCCGGCTGCTCGGTCCAGGCCTCCAGGAAGCGCTGGCCGACCATGCCGTGGCCGACCAGGACGAGGTCCCGGACATTGCGGTCGTCAAGGGTCATCGCGCTTCTCCAGTCATGGCAGTTCCTCGGGTGAGCAGGTGCAGGGGGTGGCCGGCGAGCGCGCCGCCGTCGGCGAAGGCGCCGGCCAGCGCGTCCACGGTGGCCAGGTCGCCGAGCAGGATGGCGCCGACCAGCCGGTCGCCGCGCAGGACGAGCTTCTTGTAGCTGCCGCGGGTGGCGTCGGCGAGCCGCAGCACGTCGAGGCCGGGGTCGAGGGTCTCGTCCACGGTGCCGAAGGCCGCGTACTCCAGGTCGCCGGTGCTGAGCCGGGCGCGCGGGCTGGTGCCGGGGTAGCGGGCCTCGGGCTCGGCGCCGGACAGCCGGCGGGCGAGCACGTCGGCCTGTTCCCAGGCGGGACCGGCCAGGCCGTGGACGGTGCCGCGGTGCTCGGCGCAGTCGCCGATCGCGGACACGTGCGGGGCGGCGGCCAGTCGGTCGTCCACCAGGATCCCGGTGTTGACCGGCAGTCCGGCGGCGTGGGCCAGCGCGGTGCGCGGGCGGGTGCCGCAGGCGAGGACCACCAGGTCGCAGTCCAGCCGGTAGCCACTGGCCAGCTCCACGGCGCCGACCCTCCCCCAGCCTTCGGCCGGGGGTGCCCCCATGCCCCCGTGCACGGCCCGGGCACGGTTGCCGGTGTAGCAGTCGACGCCGAGCACCTGCAACCGCTCGCGCAGCACGGCGGCCGCCTCGGGATCGAGTTGACGCTCGATCAGATACGGTGCCTGGTGGACGATTTCGGTGCTCACGCCGAGCGCGGCCAGCGCCCGGGCGGCGCTCACCCCGAGCACCCCGCCGCCGATCACCACCGCCCGCTTGGCGCCGACGGCCTCCTCGGCCAGCCGGGCGCAGTCCTCCAGGGTGCGCAGCGTGTGCACACCCTCGACCAGGCCGTATCCGTCGGTGCGGCGCAGCCCGCGGACCGGCGGGAGCACCGGGTTGGCCCCGGTGGCCAGCACCAGTTCGTCCCAGGGCTCCACGGTGCCGTCGGCCAGCCCCAGGGTGCGGGCGTTCAGATCGAGGGCGACGACCTCGCAGCCGGGCCGGGCCGACGCCCCGCCGAGCGGCAGGGCGATCGACTCGGCGTCGTAGCGCCCGGTCAGCACCTCGGCGAGCAGCACCCGGTTGTACGGGGCGCGCGGCTCGGCGCCGTACACGGTGACCGCGCCCGCCCCGCCGAGGGCGCCGTAGCGCTCGGCGAAGCGGGCGGCCGCCATGCCGCCGCCGACCACGGCGATTCTGGGGGTCATGACGTCACCTCCTGCTGGGCGCGCTCCACCCGGACGGCGCAGAGCTTGAACTCCGGCATCCGGGAGACCGGGTCGAGCGCCGGGTTGGTGAGGCTGTTGGCCCGGCCGGCGCCCGCCCAGTGGAAGGGCATGAAGACGGTGTCCGGCCGGATGGCGTCGGTGATCCGCGCCGGGGCGACGGCCCGGCCGCGCCGACTGGTGACCGCGACCGGCTCGCCGTCCGCGATCCCGAGCCGCTCGGCCAGCCGCGGGTGCAGCTCGACGAACGGGCCGGGGGCGGCGGCGTTGAGCTCGGCGACCCGGCGGGTCTGGGCGCCGCTCTGGTACTGGGAGAGCACCCGGCCCGTGGTCAGGAACAGCGGATACTTCTCGTCCGGCTCCTCGCCGGCCGGGCGGTGGGTGACCTCGGCGAAGCGGGCCCGGCCGTCCGGGGTGGCGAAGCGGTCCAGGAACAGTCGCGGGGTGCCCGGGTGGTCCGGCGTCGGGCAGGGCCAGAACACCCCGTCCTCGGCGGCGATCCGCTGGTAGCTGATGCCCGCGTAGTCGGCGTCGCCGCCGGCCGAGGCGCGGCGCAGCTCGGCGAAGGCCTGCTCGGCCTCGGCCGGGAAGCCGTCCGCGACGCCCAGCCGGGCGGCCAGCTCGCGCAGCAGCCACAGCTCGCTGCGCACCCCCTCGGGCGGGTCGAAGGCGCGGCGGCGCAGGATCACCCGGCCCTCCAGGTTGGTGGTGGTGCCGTCCTCCTCGGCCCACTGGGTGACCGGCAGCACGACGTCGGCGAGCCTGGCCGTCTCGGAGAGCACCACGTCGGCGACCACCAGCAGGTCCAGTGCGCGCAGCCGTTCGGTGACGTGCCCGGCGTTCGGCGCGGAGACCGCCGGGTTGGAGCCGGCCAGCAGCAGCGTCCGGACGCCGCCCGGTCGGCCGAGGGTGTCCAGCAGCTCGTACGCGGACTTGCCGGGGCCGGGCAGGTCGGCCGGGTCGACTCCCCAGACCGCCGCGACGTGCTCCCGCGCCGCCGGGTCCTCGATCGAGCGGTAGCCGGGCAGCTGGTCGGCCTTCTGGCCGTGCTCGCGCCCACCCTGGCCGTTGCCCTGGCCGGTCAGGCAGCCGTAACCGCTGTACGGGCGGCCGGACTTGCCGGTGGCCAGGCACAGGTTGATCCAGGCGCCGACCGTGTCGGTGCCTTTGCTCTGCTGCTCCGGGCCCCGCGCGGTGAGCACCATGCCGGTGTCGGCCCGGCCGAACAGCCGGGCGGCCTCACGGAGTTGGTGGGCGGGCACGCCGGTGATCCGCTCCACCCGGTCGGGCCAGTGGGCCATCGCCGACTCGCGGGCCCGCTCGAAGCCTGACGTCCTTCGATCGACGAACTCGCGGTCCACCAGGCCGTCCGCGATCACCAGGTGGAGCAGGCCGAGGGCGAGCGCCAGGTCCCCGCCGGGGCGGGGCTGCAGGTGCAGGTCGGCCAGCTCGGCGGTGCGGGTGCGGCGCGGGTCGACGACGATCAACGTGCCGCCGTTCTCCCGCAGTTCGCGGAAGTAGCGGACGGCGGGCGGCATCGTCTCGGCCGGGTTGCCGCCGACCAGGATCAGGCAGCCGGTGTGCGGGATGTCCGCGAGGGGGAACGGCAGTCCGCGGTCCAGGCCGAAGGCCCGGCGGTGCGCGGCGGCGGCCGAGGACATGCAGAACCGGCCGTTGTAGTCGATGTTGGCGGTACCCAGCACCACCCGGGCGAACTTGCCCAGCAGGTACGCCTTCTCGTTGGTGAGCCCGCCGCCGCCGAACACGCCCACCGCGTCCGGCCCGTGCTCGGCCCGGGTCCGGGCCAGCCCGGCGGCCACCCGGTCCAGCGCCTCCGGCCAGCTCGCCGAACGCAGCGGGGCACCGGGCCGGTCACGCAGCAGCGGGCCGGTCAGCCGGACGTCCCGGTCCAGCAGCGCGGGCGCCGAGCGGCCCTTGCCGCACAGCGCGCCCCGGTTCACCGGGAAGTCCGGGCGCTCCAGCACCTCGACCGGCCGGTCCGCGCCCGGTCGGCCCGAACGCGCGGCCGGCGACAGCCGCATGCCGCACTGCAGCGAGCAGTACGGGCAGTGCGTGTCGGTGGCCGTGGCGAGGACGGCGGGGCTGGTCAACGTCATGCCGAGAAAGGTGACCGTCCGCTGTTTCGCGATCGGGTCGTCAATGTTGCGGGCGCGGTACGCCTCGCTCACGGCACCCGGCCGCCAGGGTGCACGGCCCGACATCTGCCGTAACCGGAGCGGCACTTTCGCTTACCGGCAGGTGACGGCCGGGCAATGCCCCCGTAACACGCGCACCGCACGCTGGCGGGCATGGCAGCAACCCCCACTCCGCCAGGACCGCTCACCGGCTTCACCGTCGGCGTCACCGCCGCGCGCCGCCGCGAGGAGCTCACCGCCCTGCTCACCCGGCGCGGCGCGCAGGTGGTCGAGGCCCCGGTGCTGCGCATCCTGCCGCTCGCCGACGACCTCGCGCTGCGCGAGGCCACCGAGCGCTGCCTGGCCGCCCCGCTCGACTATGTCGTGGCCACCACCGGGGTCGGCTGGCGCGCCTGGATGAGCGCGGCCGAGGGCTGGGGCCGAGGCACCGCGCTCGCCGAGGTCTGCCGGGGTGCGGTGGTGCTCAGCCGGGGCCCCAAGGCCACCGGGGCTGTGCGCGCCAGCGGGCTGAACGAGGGCTTCTCCCCCGACACCGAGGCCACCGACGAACTGCTCACCTGGCTGCTCGCCCGCCCGCTGGCCGGGTGCCGGATCGCCGTCCAGGAGCACGGGCTCCGCCTGGACGCCTTCGCGGCGGCGCTGCGCGAGCGCGGCGCCGAGGTGATCTCCGTCCCGGTCTACCGCTGGGCACCGCCGGAGGATCCGGGCGCGGTGCGCAAGCTGCTCGACCAGACCGTCCGCCGCCAGGTGCACGCGCTGACCTTCACCAGCGCGCCCGCGATCACCGCCCTGCTCGCCGCGGCGGAGGCCGAAGGCCTGTACGAGGCACTGATCGACGCCCTGCGCAAGGACGTCCTGCCGGTCTGCGTCGGCACCCTGTGCGCCCGGCCCCTCACCGAGCTCGGCCTGCCCGCCGTCCACCCCGAACGCGGCCGCCTCGGCGCACTGGTCCGGTTGCTCGCGGACACCCTGCCGGGCCGGGCGCGCCGTGAAATCGCGCTCTCCGGACAGGTGTTGACGCTGCAGGGGAACGCCGCCCTGGTCGACGGCGAGAGCCACTGGCTCAGCCCGCGCGGCGCCGCCGTCCTGCGGGCGCTCGCCGAACAGCCCGGCCGGGTGCTCAGCCGCGCCGACCTGCTGCGCGCCGCCTGGCCCGACGCGGCGGCCGACGAGCACGCGGTGGAGGCCGCGGTCGGACGGCTGCGAGCGGCGCTGGGGCCGCACGCCACGCTGATCCGCACCGTTCCCAAGCGCGGCTACCGGCTGGCGGCGGGTTGATGACCCCGGTGCTGCTCGCCGTCGCGCACGGCAGCCGCGACCCTGCAGCCATCACCTCAACTCGCGTCCTCCTACGCCTCGTCCACTCCCTTCGCCCCGAACTGGCCGTCCGCTGCTGCTTCCTGGACATCGCCCGGCCGTCCCTCGACCAGGCCCTCGCCCGACTCGCCCGTCAGCGGCCGATCCTGGTCCCTCTCCTCCTCGGCACCGGCTACCACCTACGAGTCGACCTGCCCGCCGCACTCGCCGCCGCCGGCCTCCCGCTCACCCACCTCGCCCCCGCCCTCGGCCCCCACCCACTGCTCGTCGAGGCCCTCGCCGACCGCCTCGCCGAGGCCGGCGCCCCGCCGGACGCCCCCGTGGTGCTGGCCGGAGCCGGCTCCTCCGACCCCACCGCCCTCGCCGACACCACCCGCACGGCCCGCCTCCTCGCCACCCGCCTCGGGCACCCCGTCACCCCCGCCCACCTCTCCGCCGCCACCCCCACCCCCCACCAGGCGGTCGCCACCCTCCAGGCCAACGGCCACCCCCGGATCGCCCTGGCCACGTACCTGCTCTCCCCCGGCTTCTTCGCCCGCCGCGCCGCCACGACCCCGGCACGCTGGACCAGCGCCCCACTGTCCGCCCACCCGGCCGTCGCCCGGCTGGTGTTGCAGCGCTACGACGAGACACGGGCGATCGCGGCCCTGCCCACGGCCGCCTGACCATCCGCCCCACCCGAAGGCAGTGATGACCGACAGTCAGCTGCTGCCACGGCGATCCGTGACGTCGACGCCTGGACTCCGTCCCGCTCCCCGCGCCACCGTTTCGGGTGGGGTCGTGGCGTGCGTGCAGCAGTGGGCGCGATGCGCCTCAGCCCAGCGGAGCACTCAGCTCCATGGCGCGCAGAGCGGCCGCCAGGGCGCGTTCGTCACCTACGTCGAGGGCCGTGTCCGTCAGCTTGATGACGTGTTCGTCGCCGTGCGACAGGGCCCGTTCGAAGACCTCTTCGGGGGTGACGGCGCCGGGCGGGACGTACGGGACCGACACAGCCGGCGCGTACATCGCGGTCACCGCCGCGGAGGCCGTCCAGGCTGCCCGCAGGCTCGACGGCCACAGGGTGTGCGGGAGTGCGGGCAGGATGCGCAGGACGGCGTTGGGGGCGGTGGCCGCGTGGACCAGCATCGTCTCCTCGCCGTGGCCGTGGGTGGCGTACCGGTGCGTTGCCGCCCGGACCAGGTCGGCGAGGCGGCCGTACGCGTCGCCCGGTTCCGCCACCTCGGCCGCCCACACCGGCAGAGCCCCGACGCGGTCGAGTCGGGCGGGGAAGCCGCCGTCCTGTACGGCGATGAGCGGGACCGCGTCGAGGGCGGCGGCCGCGCTGCCGACCCCGGGCAGCGCGGCCGCCACCGCGACGGGCCGGTGGCGCGCCGCCCAGTAGCCCAGGCCGTGGGCGAGTTCGGTCAGGCGGGGTTCGGTGGTCCCGGCGAACAGCAGGGTGCGCACGGCGTGGCCCACCCGGATCACCGGGTGGGTCGAGCCGCCGTACATGCCGGGCAGCAGCCGGGGCCACCACCCGGTGAGCACCTCACGCCAGGGGCGTTCGGCGAGCTCGCGCTCGAAGTAGCCGATCCAGTCGGCCGCGCGGCCCGGATCGCCCAGCGCGGAGCGCCAGTCGGCAGCCGTGACCGGCTCGACGCGGGACGGGAACTCCTCAAGCTTCCGCGCGTACCGGTCGAGCCAACGGTGCACTGCACCTGCCTGTCCGTGGGCAGCGAGGGCTTCGACGGCCATCGGTGCGTGGTTGGTGAGCCGCCCGAGCCGCTCGGGCCCCGAGCGGTGCAGTCGCTCCAGCGCCTCGTCCAGAATCCCCGTGATCTCCATGGAGACGACAGTAGGCAGGACACCACGACGGCGTAACGGGCTGGAGACGTAGGCCCGGCCAGGACCTCAGTCCCCGGACGCTCCCGGCACCGGGACCGCGCCGATGAAGCCCAGCAGCCGCTCGTTGACCGCCTCGGGCCGCTCCAGGTTCAGCCCGTGCCCGGCCCGTTCCAGGATCTCCGCCCGCACGCCCGGGATCTGCGCCGTGACCCGCTCCACCACCTGGCGCGGGCGCAGCAGCGCGCTGCGCTTGCCGACCAGCACCAGAGCGGGCACCCGGATGGCTCCCAACTCCTCGTCCGTGAACGGCCGGGCCGGCGGGCGGGTGTTCGGCTTGTAGCTCCGCATGGCGAGCATCAACGGGGCGATCATCTCGCGCGGCGCACCGAGCGCCGGGTTGGCGAGCAGCCGCCCGACCGCCGGACGGAGCGACCGCGGGGCGAGCATGCCGAACAGGCCGCCGATCATGTGGACGTAGAACCGCGCCGGGACCTTCTCGATCCCGCCCGGGTCCATCGGCACGATAGAGGCGAGCCGCTCGGGTGCATGGATGGCCTGGTTGAGGGCCAGCCAGCCGCCGTACGAGAGGCCGACCAGGTGGATCCGGTCCAGCCCGAGGCTCGCGAAGACCTCCCCCAGCCAGGCCGCGTTCTCCTCCGACCCCGCCGCGACGGCGCGCTGGACGCTGCGCCCGGGGTCGTCCAGGGTGTCGATCGCGTAGACCGGGTGCCGCTCCCCCAGCGCGGCGATCTGCGGGTACCAGTTGGACGGGTGTCCGGCGTGGCCGTGCAGCAGCACGACCGGTTCGCCCTCGCTCGGCCCGTAGTGGTGGACATGGACGGTGCCGTAGCTCGTCTCGATGTCGAGCTCCCGGCGCGGGCTCGGCCACAGCTCCATCGCGCGGTCGTACGCCTCAAGGAACTTCGCGCGGGCGTCCTCGCTGACGAAGTGTCCGACGCTGGTCCTGGTCATGATCCCTCCCCGGTTTGATGGTATGGTTGTACCACAAAAATATCCGGAAGGAACCCGATGCCGAAGCTGGTGGATCACGAAGAGCGGCGGGCCCACATCATCGACGCCCTGCTCCGCTCGGCGGCGAGCAACGGCCTGCACTCCGTCACCATGCGCTCCGTCGCCATCGAGGCCGGCGTCTCCGTGCGGCTCGTGCAGTACTACTTCGACACCAAGGAACAGCTGCTCCTCGCCGCCATGACCCGCCTGGCAGCCCGCATGGGCGAACGGGTCCGGCAACGCGTCCGCACGACCGGCGCCACCACCGACCCGCGCGGCATCATCGAGGCGGTACTGCTGGAAGCCGTCCCCACCGACGAGGAGAGCCGCGCCTTCCACCTCATCTACACCGAGTACGCGGTGCTCTCCGTCACCGACCCCGCCCTCGGCGGCCAGCCGTTCCTCGCCGCCCCCAACGAGATGGAGGACTTCCTGGTCGCCCAACTGACCGCCGCCCAACGGGCCGGAACCGCCGATCCCCACCTGGGCGCCCGACAGGAGGCCGTCGTGCTGCTCGCCGTCTCCGCCGGCCTCGGCCTGAGCGTCCTCCTCGGCCAGCGCTCGGCCGAGGAGGCGACCACCGTCCTGCACTACCACCTCGGCCGGCTCTTCCCCGGCTAGGGCGCGCTTCGAAAGTGCCGGTCACAACCCTTCGTCGATGGCTGCGACCAGCATCGTCGCCTCGTAGCGGACGGCGTGCGGACGGGGCGTCAGCGCATGCCTCCGGACGCGAGGATGACGTCCCCGGTGATCCAGCGCGCGTCGTCGGAAGCCAGGAAGGTCACCAGCGGGCCGTAGTCGTCCGGGGTGCCCGTTCGGCCCAGCGGGGTGTCGGCGATCGCCTGTGCTTCCTGGGCGGAGCCGGGGAATCCCATGGCCCTGGTGCCCTCGGTGTCCGACGGTCCGGGCATGATCGCGTTGACCCGGATGCCGCGTGGGCCCAGTTCCTTGGCCGCGACGATGGTGAACGCGTTGACGGCGCTCTTGGAGGCGACGTAGAGCGAGGCGTACGGCGGGTGGGTGAGCGTGCCGGCCGTCGAGACGTTGATGATCGACGCGGCGCCGATGTCGTCCTGCGCGGCCAGCGCCTGCGTCGTGAGGATCGTGCCCAGCAGGTTCGTGGTCATCTCGCGCTGGAACTCCTCCTCGGTGATGCCCGACAGCGGCGCGAAGGCGGCGACGGCCGCGTTGTTCACGAGCACGTCGACCGGTCCGTACTCCTCGCGCGCCCGATCGAACAGATGGCGCACGTCGTCGCCGCGGGCCACATCCGCCCGGACCGCGATCGCCCGGCCACCCTTGGCGGTGATGCCCGCGACGACCCGCTCGGCGCCCTTCGCGTCCTCCCGGTAGTTCACCACGACGGCTGCGCCGGTCCCGGCCAGCGCCTCGGCGATCCCCGCACCCAGGCCCTTCGACGCGCCCGTGACGATCGCCGTACGTGCGTTGCTGCTGCTCACAGTGACTCCTCGAACATTGGTGCTTGCAGCAGTCACCGTAGGAAAGCCCATTACTACTGGGAAGTACCTACTTTTTTGTAAGCTCGTGCCGTGACGGAAACTCAGCAGGTCGCGACGGCCGCCCGGCTCCTGGCCCACGACACCTTCGACAACAAGTGCGTGCTCAGGCCGATCATGGACCAGACGACAAGCCGCTGGGCGACACTGATCATCTCGGCCCTGATCGCCGGCCCGCACCGCTTCGCGCAGCTGCACCAACGAGTCGGTGGAATCAGTCAGAAGATGCTGTCGCAGAACCTCAAGGCACTGGCCCGGGCCGGGCTCGTCGGCCGCCAGGTCGCGCCCACCAACCCGCCCCAGGTGACCTACAGCCTGACGGAACTCGGTGTCAGCCTGGCCGGGCCGCTGACCGAACTCATCCAGTGGTTCGGCCAGCACGGAGACGAGCTCCTCGCCGCCCAGGAGCACTACGACAGCCAGCAGACACCGCGCGCGTAACGGGCCGCCCGAAGAACAGAGGTCCCGTCCACCAACTCCAGGGCGCAGGCAAGGATGACGTCCGTCCGGACCGACCGCACCTCCGGTCCGCCCGCACGGCTTCACCCAGGGCAGAACGCCGCTCCCTTCCCCCGGCGCCCCGGATCCCTAGTCTGAAGGGGTGAGCACTCATGCGCCCAACGAAGCCCGCATCATCCCCCTCCGCCCACAGACCTCACCGCCCGGTTCCGCCGGGGCGACCCGCGCCCCGCAGCGACCGTCCGGAGCCCCCGAGACACCCGCGCCGAAGGAACCCCTGTGGCGCGACCTCATCGGCGACGTCCTGCGGCGCGAACGGCTCGCCCAGGAACGCACGCTGAAGGACGTCGCGGAGACGGCCCGGATCTCGATGCCGTACCTGTCGGAGCTGGAGCGCGGACGCAAGGAGGCCTCCTCCGAGGTGCTCGCGGCCGCCGCCAAGGCGCTCGGACTCGGACTCGGCGACCTGCTCTCGCTCGCCCAGGACGAGCTGGCCCGGTACCACCGGGTGAGCCGGAGCCGGGTGGGCCGCGGCCGCACGTCGCCCACGGCGCCGTACGACGGCCTCTGCCTCGCCGCCTGACGGAATTCTCCGCCTGACCGAACCGGCGGCCGGTACACCCCCGTGGTACCGGCCGCCGGTTCGGCCGTCGGCCACGGCGCGCGATCAGACGAACGCGAGCCGTCGGCTCAGCACCTCGTCGGCGAGCCCGTAGGCGACGGCCTCCTCGGCGGTGAGCACCTTCTCCCGGTCCATGTCCGCGCGCAGCGTCGCCACGTCGTGCTGCGTGTGCCGGGACAGGACCTCCTCCACCTGCGAGCGGATGCGGACCATCTCCTTGGCCGCGAGGCTGAGGTCGGAGACCGTCCCCTGCCGGCCGCCACTGGCCGGCTGCCCGAGCAGCACCCGCGCGTGCTGGAGCACGAACCGCCGCCCGGGATCTCCGCCGGCCAGCAGCACCGCCGCCGTCGACGCCGCCTGACCGACGCAGAACGTGGAGATCGGCGCCTGCACGAACGTCATCGTGTCGTAGATCGCCATCAGCGAAGTGAACGATCCACCGGGCGAGTTGAGGTAGATCGAGATCTCGCGCTCCGGGTTCTCCGACTCCAGGTGCAGGAGTTGCGCGATGACCACGTTCGCGACCCCGTCGTCGATCTCGGTGCCGAGGAAGATGATCCGCTCGTTCAGCAGCCGGCTGAAGACGTCGTAGGACCGCTCGCCCTGCGCGGTCCGCTCGATGACGTAGGGAACCGTGTACGACCCCATGTCACAACCCCATCCGTCGGCGCGACGAGGCCGGGCGGATGTCGGCGACCGACTCCACCACCCGGTCCACGATCCCGTACTCCCTGGCCTGTTCGGCCGTGAACCAGCGGTCCCGGTCGCCGTCCCGCGCGATCGTCTCCTCGCTCTGCCCGGTGTGCTCGGCGGTGATCCGCTCGATGGCCGTCTTGGTGAACTCGAGGTTCTCCGCCTGGATCTCGATGTCCGCGGCGGTGCCACCGATACCCGCCGAGGGCTGGTGCATCATGATCCGCGCGTTCGGCAGCGCGAACCGCTTGCCGGGCGCCCCCACCGTGAGCAGGAACTGACCCATGCTGGCCGCGAACCCCATCGCCAGCGTCGAGACGTCGTTCGGGATCAGCCGCATGGTGTCGTAGATGGCGAGACCCGCGGTGACCGACCCGCCGGGGCTGTTGATGTACAGGCTGATGTCGGTCCGCGGGTCCTCCGCGGAGAGCAGCAGCAGCTGCGCGCACACCCGGTTGGCCGACACGTCGTCGACCTGCGTGCCGAGCAGGACGATCCGCTGGGCGAGCAGCTGCGCCGCGAGATGGTCGTCGAAGCGGCTGGGCGGGGTATCGCCCTGCTCCGCGCGGGGTGGGAGGGCGGTGAGTGGAGTCATCTGGTTTCTCCTTGTCGAGGCGGAGATGCCGTCGACTCCACTCTCACCCCCGGGAGCACCCTGGATGCGGTTTCTCTGCCCGCGGCAGATTCGCCACGGGCAGAGCACCGAAGTCACGTGGTCAGGTGGTCGAACTCTCCTGCCTTGACGCCGCACAGGAAGGCGCGGAGCTTATCGGGCGTTGTGGCGATGATGACCTCCGGAGCCTCGCTCTCGCGGATCTTGATGGCGCCGTCGGTGGCGGCTGCGACGTAGATGCAGTTGGCGGTGTCGCCGCTGAATGAGGACTTCTGCCAGTTCTGAACGGCCATGATTGTTCCCATCTCAAATGCTCTGGGCGATACGGCGGATGAGGTCGCGGGACGCGTCAGGCTTGAGCGCACTCGCCTCCAGCCGGTCCAACACGGCTCGATACTTGATCAGCTGCGGCTCGGTGTCAATGAACTCGAACCGGTCCCCATCGACCTGCACGCTGTCCAACCGGGCGACCTCGGCGGCGAAGTACACGATCCCGGCGCCAGAGCTGGGGTAGCTCGCGGTGCCGAACGGGATCACCCGCAGGTCGATGTGCGGATACTCGCTCATCTTCAGCAGGTATTCCAGCTGATCGCGGGCAACCTTTGAACCACCGAACCCCATGCGCAAGGCGGTCTCATGGACGACGGCCGACAGCGGAGTCGGCTGCTCGCCGTACAGCACTGCCTGCCGCTTGATGCGATGAGAAACAAGGTGTTCCACTTCGGGCGGCGACAAGGGTGGAACCACGTCTCGGAAGAGCGCGCGAGCGTGCTCGGGGGTCTGGAGAAGGCCAGGGATGTGGATCACCGTGGCGATCCACATCCATTTTGATTGTACGTCAGGACCGCTACTCTGCCCGTGGCGTGGGCAGCACCGCGTCCAACTCCCGTTCACGTAGGAGACTTCCATGCCCGCTAATCCCTCGCCAGACCCCCGCGCGCCCTTCGACCAGGAGCTGTGCGGGCTCGTACTCGACACCGCGCCCCGACTGCCCGCCGTCGTCCAGGTGCGCGACGAGGGCCTCGCGGACGCCGACGGGTGGGTCGTGGCCTGGGGTCTCGTCGACAACGACGGGCCGACGCACGTAGTCAGCATCGACGGGAGGGCGCGCATGACCCTCGTCTCGCCCGAACGGGCCGTGTGCCACTTCGCCGGGCGGCCGGGGATCACCGCGCGCCTGGTCTGGCTCGCACAGCCGAGCGCTGCCGCACTCGACCGGACCGAAGCCGCCTGACCGTAGAGCCCTCACGCGTCGTCAAGTTCGGCTACGCCCGATCCAGTTCGGTCGTTAGCGTGAGAACCGTGACCACACCCGGACTCGGGGAGGGCATGGGGTGGGTGGATACATCTCGGAGCCGGAACGGCTCCCTGTAGCAGCAGCCAAGCTGGATGAGGGAGCGGACAAGAGGAAGCTCTGACGTGACGATCGGCAAGTCTGGTGGTCGGCCGTGGAGACATTGGCTCCTGGGTGCTTTCCTCGTGCTCTGTGCGCTGGTCACCGTGGGGTGCGTCTGGTGGGGCGTGGCCGGGTTTCTCCGGTCCCTCGATCCGCCTGAGACCGACACCGACCGCGCGGAGCGGCTGGCGGGGATGCACTACAGGCAGCACCCCGACAAGGGGCGGTACCACATCCCGGCGAACGCCGTGCTGTCCCGAACTGCCGACGGGTCGTGGGTCGCCTACCTGCACTACGGGGTCGGGAGCGGCGACGACAACAACATCAACGACTTCCTCCACACCTACAACCTGCCGAGGACCGGCACCCCCGCCCCGCTGCCGGAGGACCTGCGGGCCGCGCTGCCGGGCGACGAGCCGGCCCAGGGGATGCTGCTGCCGGAGGGGCGGGCGGGGCGGCAGATCTTCGTGGTGGAGCGGCCCTCCGACAGGCTCAACCCGGGCGCGGCCGACATCTACGTCCGGGCCATCGGCACGTGAAGGGGCCCGCCGCGCGCGCGGTGGGCCCTCAGCAACCACGCGCTATCGCCGAC